>MEDL01000017.1 GCA_001724785.1 Acidovorax sp. SCN 68-22
CTCCTGTCGCACTCGAATTTCGGCAGCAGCAACCAGCCGAGCGCCGTGAAAATGCGCGAGACGCTGGAACTGCTGCGCGTGCAGGCGCCGTGGCTGGAAGTCGACGGCGAGATGCACGGCGACGTCGCCCTGAGCGGCGCCAGCCGCGCGGCGCTCATGCCGCACAGCGCCCTGGTGGGCGACGCCAACCTGCTGGTGCTGCCCAACATCGACGCCGCCAACATCTCCTACAACCTGCTCAAGACGGCCGCCGGCGGCAACATCGCCATCGGCCCGGTCCTGCTCGGCGCGGCCCAGCCGGTGCACATCCTGACGGCCAGCGCCACCGTGCGCCGCATCGTCAACATGACCGCCCTGACCGTCGTCGACGCCAACGTGCAGCGCTGACGGGCGCGCGCAATAGCAGGCTTGCCGCCCTGGCGCAAGCCGGGGTTGATTTGCCCATAATTTGGGCAAATGCTTGCATTCGCCTAGGGATTCCGTCACACTAGCGCCTTGAAATTTCGGGTAAACCCGTAGTTTCTGAAAGGTGTGGTGTTGATGTTTGCTGCCGCTGCGACCTGGACGCGCAAAGCCGGTTTTTCTTTCGTTCTGGGTGCCGCGCTCGCATTGGCGTCGCTGGGCCTGCAGGCGCGGGGAAGCACCGGTGATCGCTCGGATGCCGTGGTCGCACTGGCCGATCTGCCGCGCGAAGGGCGGCAAACCCATGCGCTGATCCTGTCTGGCGGGCCGTTCCCGTACGACAAGGACGGCGTCGTCTTCGGCAACCGGGAGCGCTTGCTGCCGCCGTCCAAGCGCGGTTTTTACCGCGAATACACCGTCAGAACTCCCGGCGTACGCACCCGCGGCGCGCGGCGCATCGTGTGCGGAGGGGCCCCCCGGCAGCCCGAGGCCTGTTATTACACGAGCGACCACTACGCCAGTTTTCGCCGAATTGTGGATTGAATTCACCACGGCTGCGCGCCGCGCGGCCGTGGGCCCTGCAACGACCGATTTTGGACTTGATAGAAAGAGAAGCGAAGATGGACACGCCACTTCGTAAAGATCAGGATGTTCCCCTGCGCGGCATTCGCGCCAACATCGTGCAATCCATTCGCGCCTTCCGCGTGCAGGACCTGCAGGATGCGGCCACCGCGCTGGGACACCATTTCCTTTACGCCAACCTCGCCCACGCGCAGTCCAAGCAGGACGTGCTCGACCTGATTGCCCAGCAGTTCACGCTGCCGGCGCATTTCGGCAAGAACTTCGACGCGCTTTCCGACTGCTTGACCGACCCGCTGCACAAGTCGGGCCCGCAACCGGGCTTCGTCGTGGTGCTCGAACAGATTCCCGCCACGGCCAAGTTCGACAAGGAAGCGCGCGAGCAGTTGCTGGATATCTTCCGCGACGCTGCCGATTTCTGGGGCGAACGCAAAATCCCGTTCCGCTGTTTCTATTCTTTTCTGTAGCCCGTTCTGCGACCAACAGCCAGGCAGAACGGGCGAGCGGGGCTAACGAAACACCCATGCTGGTGCAAGGCATCGAAGTGCCGGACCACGAGGCCTGCGAGAAATTGCCAACCGACAAACTGGTCGACATCTCGCCATTGGCGCTGCGCATGAGCAGCCCATTCAATTCCGGATACTGGCTGACCGCCGCCTGAACGCCGTGCCATGATCCGCCGGCGCTGCCCCGCAGCGCCGGCGGTTTTTCTTTTGGGTTGGAGGGAGGCGCGATGTCCAAGGAAAAGTCGGTGTTCGTCTGCACGGAATGCGGCGGCACCAGCCCGCGCTGGCTGGGCAAGTGCCCGCAGTGCGGCGCCTGGAACACGCTGAACGAAACCGCCGCGCAGCCACAGGGGCAGCGCCACCGCTACACCGCCGCGCCGCGCGGGGCGCTGCATGCGGCCCAGCCGGTGGCGCCGCTCGCGGCGATCGAAGCCAGCGATTTCGAGCGCACCCCTACCGGGCTGGACGAACTCGACCGCGTTCTGGGCGGTGGTGTCGTCGAGGGCGCCGTGGTGCTGATCGGCGGCGATCCTGGAATCGGCAAGTCGACCCTGCTTCTTCAGGCCCTGGATGCCTTGCAGCGCACCGGCCTGACCACGTTGTACGTGACCGGTGAGGAAAGCGGCGCCCAGGTGGCCCTGCGCTCGCGCCGCCTGGGGCTGGACCACAGCATGGTCAACGTGCTGGCCGAGACGCAACTGGAAAAGATCCTCGCCACCATCGAACAGACGCAGCCGGCGATCGCGGTCATCGATTCGATCCAGACGGTGTACTCGGAGGAGCTCAGTTCCGCTCCCGGATCGGTGGCCCAGGTGCGCGAGTGTGCCGCGCACCTGACGCGCGCCGCCAAGGCGAGCGGCGTGGCGATCGTCCTGGTCGGGCACGTCACCAAGGAAGGGGCGCTGGCGGGGCCGCGCGTCCTGGAGCACATGGTCGATACCGTGCTCTATTTCGAGGGCGATACGCATTCGAGCTTTCGGCTGGTGCGCGCCATCAAGAACCGCTTCGGCGCGGTCAACGAAATCGGCGTCTTCGCCATGACCGAGCGCGGACTCAAAGGGGTGGCCAATCCCAGCGCCATCTTTCTCAGCCAGCACGCCGAGCCGGTACCGGGCAGCTGCGTGCTGGTCACGCTCGAAGGCACGCGGCCGCTGCTGGTGGAAATCCAGGCGCTGGTCGACAGTGGCGGGCCCAGCCCGCGGCGCCTGTCGGTCGGACTGGACCGCGACCGCCTGGCGATGCTGCTGGCGGTCCTGCACCGGCATGCGGGGGTCGCCTGCGCCGATCAGGATGTTTTTGTCAACGCCGTGGGCGGCGTGCGCATCAGCGAGCCGGCGGCGGACCTTGCCGTGTTGCTCGCCATCACCTCCAGCCTGCGCGCGCGGCCGATGCCCAAGGGGTTTATCGCCTTTGGCGAAGTGGGGCTGGCTGGAGAGGTGCGCCCCGCGCCGCGTGGCCAGGAGCGCCTGCGCGAGGCGGCCAAGCTCGGATTTACGGTGGCGCTGGTGCCGAAGGCGAACGCGCCCAAGAAGCCCATCGATGGCCTGGTCATTCACGCCGTGGAACGCGTCGACCAGGCGATGGAGGTGCTGCGCCAACTGCAGTGAATCGCGGCCCGTGTGCCATACGGCACGGACGGTTACCACGAAGGGCCTTGGAGGGCAGGAACTGGGTCGTAAAATCCAAGGATTTGCCACCCCTAGCAGATTTCAAAGGATCCCCATGAGCCCCGTAGTTCCCTCGATGGCCGACCGAGACGGCAAGATCTGGATGGACGGCCAGATGGTCGATTGGCGCGACGCCAAGATCCATGTGCTGTCGCACACCCTGCACTACGGTTGCGGGGCCTTCGAAGGGGTGCGTGCCTACAAGACCGCTGAAGGCACGGCGATTTTCCGCCTGGAAGAGCACACCGAACGCCTCTTCAACAGCGCCAAGATTCTGCGCATGAAGATCCCGTTCACCAAGGAAGAAGTGAACGAGGCGCAAAAAGCCGTGGTGCGCGAGAACCGGCTGGAATCGTGCTACCTGCGCCCGCTCACTTGGATCGGTTCGCAGAAGCTGGGCGTTTCGCCCAAGGGCAACCAGATCCACCTCATGATCGCTGCCTGGGCCTGGGGCGCCTACCTGGGTGAAGAGGGCATGCAGCGCGGCATTCGCGTCAAGACCAGCAGCTACACCCGCCACCACGTCAATATCACCATGACGCAGGCCAAGGCGGTCAGCAACTACACGAATTCCATCCTCGCCAACATGGAAGCCCTGGACGATGGCTACGACGAGGCGCTGCTGCTCGACAGCTCCGGCTTCGTGTCCGAAGGCGCGGGCGAGAACATTTTCGTCGTCAAGAATGGCGTCATCTATACGCCCGATCTGTCGGCCGGTGCCCTCAACGGCATCACGCGCAATACCGTTCTGCACATCGCCAAGGACCTGGGGCTCGAGGTGGTGCAAAAGCGCATCACGCGCGACGAGGTGTACATCTGCGACGAGGCGTTCTTCACGGGAACGGCGGCGGAAGTCACGCCAATTCGGGAACTCGACCGCATCGAGCTCGGCGCGGGCCGGCGCGGACCGATCACCGAAAAAGTGCAAGCGGCGTTCTTCGATATCGTCAACGGCCGCAATCCCCAATATGCCCATTGGCTCAGCAAGGTGTAAAGCCATGAAGCAGGACGTCGTTGAATTGCTGGCCAAGGATTTGAACCCGGAAGGCGGGGTGTTTTGCCCGAATCCCAAAGCCGGGATGCAGCTGTGGAACAGCCACCCCAGGATATTCCTGGACGTGGCGCACGCGGGCGCTGCCAAGTGCCCGTATTGCGGCACCGAGTACAGGCTCAAGGAAGGGGAAGTCCTCCAGGCAGGGCATTGATAAACCCCCCAGGCCGGCGAAGCACCCGCACGGGGCGCTTGGCGGCGTCCAGTGAGCCCTGCGCTCCTCCCGTTGCACGAGTCTGACCGATTTGAAACCTCCTCTCGCGGTTGCGCAGCCCGCCCCCTGGCCGGAACAGCTCTCCACCGTGGCCGCTTTCGCCACGCCCGGCTTGGCCTTGTGGCTGCCTTCGGGTTATTCCTATGGCGCCGTGCTGCTGTTGCTCGGCGCCCTGCTCACGCTCCACCGCTGGTCGCGCCAACCGCAGAGTGCCTGGACCTGGGCGTTTGCGGCCGCCATGTTGGCCATGGCCGTGCTCTGGGCGCTGCAGGCCGATCCCGCCGAAAGCTTTGGCCGCGCCGATCGCCCGGCCAAATACACCCTGGGCGCCATGTGCTTGTTGTACGTGACGGTATTTCCGCCACGCCCGAAGGCGCTGCTCGCCGGGCTGGTGGTGGGCACGGTGGGGGCTGGCGCCATTGCGGTCTGGCAAATGTATGGCCTGCATGCCGAGCGCGCCTGGGGCCATACCAATGCCATTCAGTACGGGAATCTCGCCCTGTGCATGGCCGCGATGCTGGCCCTGTATGCCGGCGCGGTGTGGGCGCACATGGCTTGGGCCCCGCGTGTGCTGTGCGTGCTTGGCGTGGCGGCGGGGCTGAACGCCTCGGTCCTGTCGCAGTCGCGGGGCGGATGGCTGGCCTTGCTCCTCGCGCTTCCGGTGCTGCTGGGCTGGCTGGCGCTGCACCAGCGGCGCGTCTTCAAGGTGGTGAGCCTCGGCGTGGTCGCGCTGGTGCTCCTGCTGTCGGTCGCCAACCGCGGTGTGCTGCAGGAGCGCTGGAAGCTCATGGAGCAGGAAGTCCAGGGCTACGAACAGCGCGGCGACGCGGGCAATTCGGTCGGCCAGCGCCTGGAGCATTGGCGGTTCGCCTGGGATATCGCGCGGGAGCGCCCGCTGCTGGGCTGGGGGTTCGCTGGTTACATGGCAGAAAAGGCGCGCCGCGCCGAGGCCGGGCAATACCACCGCTCCATCGTCGAATACAAATTCGTGCACAACGAGTTCCTGGACCAGTGGGTCAAGCTGGGGGTGGCAGGGCCGCTCGTGCTGCTGCTGTTCTATGCCCTGCCCATCGCCATGTTCGCCCCTTTGGCGTCGCGCATGCGGAACTACCGCTGTGACGCCGCCCTGGGCGCGCACGCGTTGGCGCTGCGCCTGTGCGGCACCTGCGTGCCCATTCTCTACGTCGGCTTCGGACTGACCCAGGTATTCTTTGCGCACAACAGCGGCATCATGTTCTACCTGTTCATGCTGATGCTGTGCTGGGCGGCATTGCACTCCCTGGAGCGCCAGCTGGCCAGCCTGCCCGTGGCGGAGGTGCTGGCATGAACGGCAGTGCGGTACGCCCACCACGGGTCCTGCATTTCGTCACCGGCGGGTTCTCGGGCGCCACCCAGGTCGCTGTGGACCTCGTGCGCGCGCACCGCGCGAGCGGCCGCTTCGACCCCTTGCTGGTGCTGCGGCGCAAACGCCAGACCGATCCGGCGCGGATCGCAACGCTGCGCGCGGAAGGCTTGGAAGTCGAAGTCGTTCCGGGCTGGTCGCACGCCGCCACCATTTTTCAGTTGGTCCGGCAGTGCCGCCGGTTTCGCCCCGATCTGCTGGTGGTGCACGGCTTCAGCGAGCACCTCTGGGGGCGCTACGCCGGCCTGCTGGCGCGCGTGCCGGTTCTGGTGCACGTGGAACACAACTCGCGCGAGCGGTATTCCTGGTGGCGCAATGCCCAGATGCTCTGGCTGGCCAAGCGCACCCAGGCGATCGTGGGCGTCTCGCAAGGGGTGCGCGGCGCGCTCTTGGCGCGTGGCGTCGATCCGGCGCGCACCCTGGCCATCCCGAACGGCGTGCGCCTGGAAGCCTATGCGGATGCCGACCAGCACCCGTTCGCGGAGCGCCAGCCTGGCGTCGTCATGGTGGCGCGGTTTTCCAGGCAAAAGGACCACGCCAGCCTGCTGCGCGCTTTGGCGTTGCTGCGCGCGCGTGGGCTCAGGCCGCCGCTGCTGCTGGCCGGAGGCGGCAAGCGCTCGGCGCTGCTCCAGGCCGAGCGTTTGTGCCGCCAGCTCGGCTTGCAGGACCAGGTGCGGTTCCTCGGCAGTTGCAGCGACGTCCCCGGCCTGCTCATGGCCCACCAAGTGTGCGTGCTTTCCACCCATTACGAGGGCATGCCGCTCGCCCTCATCGAGGGCATGGCGGCTGGATGCGCCGTGGTCGCCAGTGCCGTCACGGGGGTGGAAGAAGTGATCGGGCACCAGCGCAACGGCCTGCTGGTGCCGGAAGCCGACCCAGGCGCCCTTGCCGATGCCCTGCAGCAGCTCCTGGCCCGGCCCGACCACGCGGCGGCCCTGGCCCGGCAGGCCCGCGCCGACGCCGTCGCGCACTACGGGCTGCCGCAGATGCGCGCGCGCTACGAAGCACTCTTTGCGCGCCTGCTGCAGCCGGCCGCGCCTGCGGAGCCCAAGCCGTGAGCAGCCTGCCCACGCCCACGCCCACGCCCTGGCTGAGCGTGCTCGTGCCCGCCTACAACGCGGTGGCGTACCTGGCCGAATGCGTGGAGTCGGTGTTCGCCCAGGGCGTTGAAGGCGTCGAAATGGTGGTCGTGGACGACTGCTCGAACGACGGCTCGGCCGAGCTGCTGGCGCGGCTGGCCGCGCGCTGGCCACAGGCCCTGCATGTGCGCCGGCATGGCCACAACCGCGGCCTGAGTGCGGCGCGCAACACGCTGCTGGAAGAAGCGCGGGGCGAGTACCTGTGGTTCCTCGATGCGGACGACAAGCTGCGTCCCGGTGCCCTGGCCGAATTGCAGCGCATCGTGCGCAGCACGTCGCCGGACCTGGTGCTGTGCGACTTCGAAGTCCTGCGCGAGCGGCGCAGGCTCAAGCATTGGCTGCGCGGCGAACACCACCGCAAGTCGTTCCAGGGGCCAGCGGGCCGGGTGTTGAGCGACCCCGCCGAACTCCTGGCCGGCCTGCTGCTCGCTGGGCAGCTGCACGCGTGGTCGAAGATTTCGCGGCGCAGCCTGTGGCATGCGGAGCTGCGCTTCCCGCCGGGACAGTACTTCGAAGACATGGCGACCATGACGCTGCTGGCACTGCAAGCAGGCACCAGCTATTACGCGCCGCACCCCTGGGTGGCGTACCGCCAGCACGAGCACAGCATCCTGGCCAACGCCAACTGGCGCAAGGCGCAGGACCAGTCCCGGGCGCTGGTGCCGCTGCGCGCAGCCTTGCAGGGGCACGCCTGCGGCGCGTCGGAGCAGGTGCGCCTGGCGCTCGCCCACCAGAGCGCGCGCAACTTCATGGGCGCCATGCGCTTTCTGCACGCCCAGGCCGGCACCGAGCCCGCGGGCGCGCAGGTCCGTGCGCAGGCCGACGAACTGCGCCAGAACTTCCGCGATTCCTCCCCCCTTACCGCGCGCGAACTGGCCCGCGCCTACCTCGCCCACGGCTGGCTGCTGCGGCGCCACAAGTTCCTGCGCTGGTACGGGGCCTTCCGGGCATGAGCGCCCTGTGCCGCCCCGAGCAAGTGCACACCGCTGCGCGCAGCGCGGGGGCTGGCGGGTGACAGGCCAGGCACTTCCTTGGCGCGATCGGGCCGAGCTGTGGTTGGCGGCCTGGGTCAAACGCTACTACCGCTGGTTCGGCCGACCGGCCGAGGACGCACCGTCCGCCCCGGCGCAGAGCTACCGCTTCGGCCCGCCGGCGCCGCCGGGGCCGAGGGTGCGGCCGATCCCGCCCATCGTCTGGGCGTACTGGACGGGTGGGGCGCCCCCGCCGCTCATCGCGCGCTGCTTCGCCAACTGGCGCCGCTACCACCCGCATTGGACGCTGCGCATCCTGGACGACGCGAGCGTGGGCGCGTGGGTTGGCAGCCTCCCGCCCGCGCTGGCCGGCGCGTCGGCCACGCTGCGTGCCGACTGGATACGCCTCGAACTGCTGCGGCGCCATGGCGGCGTGTGGATGGATGCGAGCACGCTGCTCACCGCCCCGCTCGACTGGCTGCAGGCGGCCCACCAGCGTTCCGGCGGCGACCTCGCGGCCTACTACCTGGGGCGCTACACCACCGACCCTGCGTACCCGGTGGTGGAGAACTGGTTCCTGGCGGCGCCGCCGCAAAGCCCCCTGGTGCACGACCTGCAGCGCGAATTCACCGACACGGTGCTGCCGCTCGGTGGAGCCGCGTACGTCGCGCACCTGCAGCGCAGCGGCGAGTACCAGGAGCTGGTCCAAGGCATCGACCTGCCCAACTACCTGAGCATGCACCTGGCGCTCCAGCGCGTTCTGCGCAGCGGCAAGGCCTACAGCGTGCTGCTGTGGCGAGCCGAAGACGGGCCTTTCCTTTACCATTCCCTCGGGCACTGGGGGCGTACGGCGCTCAAGGTCCGGCTGCTGTTCCGCCGCGCGGCCGCCGCGCCGCCGCCCCTGATCAAGCTGCGCAAGCCCGATCGCAAGCGCCTGGATCTGTACCTGGCGCGCGGGCTGTACCACCCGTCGAGCACCCTGGGGCGCTACCTGCCTGCGGACCCTTCGCCATGACCCGCCGCCGCAAGACACGCATTGAAAAATGGTTCTCCTTCAACCGCTACCGGCGGCGCTTCGGCGCGCGTACTGCGGCGAGCGAGCTGCTCGGGGCCGACCTGCAGACCCTCAAGCAGACCCTGGTTTCGGGCGAGGATGCCGAATACGCCTATGGCTCGCTGCCCGACCTGCAGGCCCATTTGCAGCGCCTGCGGCGGGAATTCGTCGGCCGCCCCGAATTGCTCTACCACCACGCCGGCCTCGTGGTGCTGATACGGCGTGAGTTCGACGTGGCGCGCAACTTCGCACGCTTCAAGGCGCTGTGGCTGGCCGAGCAGGAATTTCTGAGCGAGCAGCTCGACCTGCGCTGGCTGGTGGCCGCCTGCGATACCTTCATTGACCACGATCCCGACCCGTCCCTGAGGGCGGCACTGATGAACGGCGTGCTGCTGGTCAATACCGTCAAGCTGCAGGAGACGGAGCGCTTCCTCCAGGCGCAGTCCGCGGCGGTGGACGACCCGGTGGCGCTGGCCGCGCTGCAATCGCGCCGCATCGGCCTGTGCGACGGCCTGTCGGCCTTCGTGGCCGGCACCGACGATACCCTGCGCAATATGCGCTGGCGGCTGGAGCGGGTGTGCGCGGTCCATCCGCTGGCGGGCATCGTGCTGGTGATCTTCGAGCGCCTGCAGTTGCCCGGCAACGACAACGTCTACGCCCGCTTTCGCCAGCGCCATGTGCGCGACCGCACGCGCTGGTGGTGAAGCTTGCGGCCGCGCCGGGCAAGGCGCTTACTGCCCCGGCAGGCGCAGCACGAAGCAGGCGCCTCCGCCGGCATGGTCTTCGCAATGCACGCTGCCGTGGTGCCGCGCGGCGATCGAACGCACCAGCGCCAGGCCCAGCCCCACGCCGCCGGCGCGCTCGCTCGCGCCCGGGAGGCGGTAGAAAGGTTCGAAGATGCGTTCGCGCTGCGCCGGCGGCACGCCGGGCCCCCGGTCGCAGACGCGCACCTCGGCCCAGCCGCCGGTCAGGTGCACGCTCAGCGTGATCGGCCCCTGGCTGTAGCGGCGGGCGTTTTCCAGCAGGTTGCGCAGGGCGCGGCGCAGCAGCTTGGCCACGCCCAGGACCTGCACGTTGGCCGCGCCGACCTCCAGGTCGGCGTCCACGCGGGCGCATTCCTCCGCCGCCAGGCCGATCAGGTCGACCATCTCCATGTCCCCCACGTTCGCCTCGCGCGCGTCGAGCCGGCTCGCGAGAAGGATTTCCTCCACCAGCTGGTCGAGTTCGCTGATGTTGCGCTCGATCTCGCGCCGGAACTGCGCGGGCGGCTGGTTGCCGTCCATCAGCTCCAGGCCCATGCGAATGCGCGTCAGGGGCGAGCGCAGTTCGTGCGAGGCGTTGGCGAGCAGCGACTTGTGCGATTGCACCAGGGCCTCGATGCGCGCGGCGGCCGCGTTGAACTGGCGCGAGAGGTCGGCCACTTCGTCGTGGCCGTGCACGGGGACGCGCGCGCCCAGGTCGCCGTCGCCGAAGCGCTGCACGCCGCGCTGCAATACGTCCAGCCGCAGCAGCAGGCGGCGGATGATGGGAAACACGCCGAGCGCCACGGCGAGGCCGACCACGCCCAGCATCCACAGGAAGCCGTAGGGCGGGCGCGTCCAGAAAGCGGCGTCGCTGCGGCGCAGCCCGCGCGGGCGCGGCTCGCGCGGCGCCATCTGCAAGGTGTAGGAGGCGCCGGAATCGAGCTCGACCTTGAAGGCAATGCCCTCGCCGGGCACGCGCTGCGCAACGCCGCTGCCGAGGAAGTCGCCCTGCGCGTTCGTCACCAGCACCTCGCGCGGCGCCTGCATGCGCTGCGCGTCGTTCTGCTCGGCGGCGATGCGCCAGGCCCAGCCGACGGCCAGCGTCAGCACGGCCACGCCACCGACGACGGCCAGCCAGATGCGCAGGTAGAGGCGGCGGGAAAAGGGCGTGAGCAGGGACATGCGGTTCGGCCCGGGCGCCAGGGGGCTCAGTCCTGCTGCTTGGCGAAGACGTAGCCGACGCCGCGCACGGTGAGGATGCGGCGCGGGTTCTTGGCGTCGTCTTCGATGGCGGCGCGGATGCGGCCCATGTGCACGTCGATCGAGCGGTCGAAGGCTTCGAGCTCGCGCCCGCGCACCGCCTCCATGATCTGGTCGCGCGTGAGCACCCGGCCGGCGCGCTCGGCCATGGCCACCAGCAGGTCGAATTGGTAGGAGGTGAGCTCGCAGGGCTTGCCGGCCACGCTCACGGTGCGCGCATCGCGGTCGATCTCCAGGCTGCCGAAGCGCAGCGTCTGCACCGCTGGCGTGCTGCCTTCGCTGCGCCGGCGCAGCACCGCGCGGATGCGCGCGAGCAGCTCGCGCGGCTCGAAGGGCTTGGGCAGGTAGTCGTCGGCGCCGAGCTCCAGGCCGATGATGCGGTCCATCGGGTCGCCCTTGGCGGTGAGCATGAGCACCGGCACACGCGCCGCCGACCCCTGCATGGCGCGCACGCTGCGGCAGACGTCGAGCCCGTCCATGTCGGGCAGCATGAGGTCGAGGATCATCAGATCGGGGGGTGCCGCGCCGTATTCCTGCAGCCGCGCCAGGCCGCTGCGCCCGTCGCCGCAGTGCTCCACCTGCATGCCCGACTGCGCGAGGTACTCCGCCACCATCTGCGCGAGGCGGCTGTCGTCTTCGATCATCAGCAGTTGCGTCGTCATGCGTGGCAGTGTAGTGGGGCTGCCTGCAGCCTCGCGCAGGCGCGTCACACCCGCTTGTCGTGGGCGTAAAGCGGCGGTAAAGCGCGCCGGGCCGGGGAAGCAAAAACTATCAAAAGAATAGCTTAAAACACATGTCAGTCAAGCGCTAGCACCTATTTTTACCAAAAATTTCCGGTGGACCACGGGCGCAGCCGTGCGGCCGTCAGGGCGGCGGCGCCCGGCGCTGCACGCGCGCCGCCAGCGCCACCAGCACCAGCACCGGCAGCCCCAGCAGCGCGGTGGAGGTGAAGAACTGCGCATAGCCGAAGGCGTTGACGTAGTCGCCCGAGAAGCCGGCGACGAATTTCGGCAGCAGCAGCATCATGGAGCTGAACAGCGCGTACTGCGTCGCGGAATAGCGCACGTTGGTGAGCCCGGACAGGTAGGCGATGAAGGCCGCCGAGGCGATGCCGCCGGCCAGGTTGTCGGCCGAGACCACGGCGATCAGCGCGCCCACGTCGTGCCCGTGGCCGGCCAGCCAGGCGAACAGCAGGTTGCTCGCGGCGCTCAGGACGGCGCCCAGCATCAGCACGCGCATCACGCCCAGGCGCATGGAGAGCACGCCGCCGACGAAGGCACCGGCCAGCGTCATGGCGACGCCGTAGACCTTGGTGACGGCCGCGACCTCGTCCTTGGTGTAGCCCATGTCCACATAGAACGGGTTGGCCATGATGCCCATCACCACGTCGCTGATGCGGTAGACGGCGATGAGCGCGAGCACCAGCGCGGCGTGCCAGCCGTAGCGGGCGAGGAAGTCGGCGAACGGCTCGACCACCGCGCCGCGCAGCCATTCGGCCGCGTTGCGTGCGGGCGGCAGCTGCACGGGGGCGGGTTCGCGCGAGAACAGCACCGTGACCACGCCGACCGCCATGGACGCCGCCATCGCCAGGTAGGCCACGCGCCAGGCGCCGTTCTGGTAGGCCTGCGCGCTCTGGGCCAGGGCTTGCGCAGCGGGCGCCGCGGCTTCGGCGCGCGCGGCGATCCACAGCACGCCGGCACCGGCCCAGATCATGGCCACGCGGTAGCCGGTCTGGTACGCGGCGGCCAGGGCCGCCTGGCGGTCGGTGTCGGCCGATTCGATGCGGAAGGCGTCCAGCGCGATGTCCTGCGTGGCCGAGGCGCAGGCCACGGCGAGCGCGCACCACACCACGGGCCCGAGCGCGTGGCGCGGGTCGGCCAGGGCCATGCCGACCAGCCCGGCGACGATGGCCGCCTGCGACAGCAGCAGCCAGCTGCGCCGCCGGCCCAGCAGGGGCGTGAGCAGCGGGATCGGCATCCGGTCCACCAGCGGCGCCCACATCCATTTGAAGGCGTAGGCCAGGCCCACCCAGCTCAGGTACCCGATGGTGCTGCGGTCGATGCCCGCCTCGCGCAGGCGAAACGACAGCGTGCCCAGCACCAGCAGGAGCGGCAGGCCGGCGGAAAAGCCGAGCGTCAGCATGCGCAGGCTCGCCGGTTCCAGGTACACGCGCAAGGTGTCGCGCCAGGGCGGTCGGGGCGCGGGGACGGGCGCGGCGGTCGGGCCGGCGGTGGTGTCTGACATGGGTGGAAACATCCTTTTGCCTATTATTGGCGCATGTGTTCGCGCTGCCGCCCCACTTTCCCGCCCGCGTCCGCCAACCGGCCCCACAACGCCGGGCGCCGGGCCGTGCTGCGCGCCGCAGGCGCCTGGGGCCTGGCCGCCGGTGCGCCGGCGTGGGCGCAGGTGGACGTTGGCGACGCCTCCGCGCTGCGCAAGCTCGTGCCGGCCGAAACCCTGGAGAACGCCGCCACGCAGCAGTACGCGCAGCTCCTGGCGCAGGCGCGCGCGCAGCGGGCGCTGGCGCCGCCCCAGCATCCGCAGTTGCTGCGCCTGCGCGCCATCGCCCAGCGCCTGATTCCCTTCACCGCGCGCTGGAACCCGCGCGCCGCGCACTGGCGCTGGGAGGTGAACCTGATCGGCAGCAAGCAGATCAACGCCCTGTGCATGCCCGGCGGCAAGATCGCCTTCTACACCGGCATCCTGGAGCAGCTCAAGCTGAGCGACGACGAAGTCGCCATGGTCATGGGCCACGAGATGGCGCACGCGCTGCGCGAACACGCGCGCGAACGCATCGCCAAGAACCAGGCCACCAACCTCGGCCTGCGCCTGGGCGCGCAGCTGCTGGGCCTGGGCGACCTGGGCAACCTGGCGGCCGGGCTGGGCGGGCAGCTGCTGACACTGCAGTTCAGCCGCAGCGACGAGAGCGACGCCGACCTGGTGGGCCTGGAGCTGGCGGCGCGCGCCGGCTACGCGCCCGAGGCCAGCGTCAGCCTGTGGACCAAGATGGGCCAGGCCACCGGCCAGCGCCAGGCCGGCATGGCGTTCCTGTCCACCCACCCCTCGGGGCCGGCGCGCATCCGTGAGCTTGAGCGCAATGCGCCGCGCGTGCGCGGCCTGTACGAGCAGGCGCTGGGCCAGCGAAAAAATCAAAATGATAGCTAAATACGCTTATCCGATAAGCGCTAGAGCCTGTTTTAATAAGATTTTTCAATGCTGCGGAGCTTGGCACCAGCCAGCCCCGTTTGGAATGCCCCGTCTCGGGGTCCCGTCCGCTGGTCGCGCGGCGCGATTTCCTACCCAGCCGCTTCGCGCTTGCTTCTAAGGTGCGCCCAAGGCGGGATTGTTTGTTGCTCGCCGGAACAACGGATGGGAGTCAGAGATGCGAACAATATGCAAGGCCGCCCTGGCCGCGGTGGCTCTGGCAGCCGCCGCGCAGGCCAGTGCCGACGTCACTTTTTACCAGGATGAGGGCTTTCAAGGCCGGGCGTTCAGCGCCCAGCGGGAAGTGCCAAACTTCGCGCGCTTTGGCTTCAAGGACCGCGCGTCGTCGGTCACGGTGACCAACGAGCGTTGGGAGGTCTGTGAAGACGCGCGCTTCAGAGGCCGCTGCGCAGTGCTGCGCCCTGGCCAGTACGCCACGCTGGAGGCGATGGGGCTGAACGACAGGATTTCCTCGGCGCGCAGCATTTCCCGTGACCAGCGCGTGGACCACCGCCGCTATGCACCCGAGCCCACGCGGGCGCAGGCTCCGGACAGGGCAGCCAAAATCGCGCTGTTTGCACAGGAAGGTTTTGCGGGCCAGGCGGTCACTGTGGACAACACGGTTCGCAACCTCAATCGCGAAGGTTTCAACAACACTGCCTCCTCTGCGGTGGTGGTAGGCGATCGCGCTTGGGAGGTCTGCGACGACGCGCGTTTCCAAGGCCGCTGCAGGGTCTTGCGCCCTGGGCAGTACCCGTCGCTTGCGGCCATGGGTATGAACAACCGGATTTCCTCGGTGCGCGAACTGGAACGCGGTGCGCGCGTCGATGACCGCCGCTACGCGCCCCAACCCGTCGCGGCACCCGACTACCGCCGGCGCAGGGACGAGCGCTTGTTTGAAGCCGATGTGACTTCGGTGCGCGCCGTGGTGGGCCCGCCCGAGCAGCGCTGCTGGATCGAACGCGAGCAGGTGCCCCAAGGCCAAAGCCAGGTGAACGCGCCGGGTGCTGTCCTCGGCGCGCTGCTCGGCGGCGTGCTGGGCCACCAGGTCGGCGGCGGCAGCGGCAAGGACATCGCCACCGCGGGCGGTGCGATCGCCGGCGCGGTGCTGGGCGCGCGGGTGGGCAACAACAACGCTCCGGCCACGCAGGATGTGCAACGCTGCGAACAGGTGCCCAATCAGGCGCAGGCCGACTACTGGGACGTGACCTACACCTTCAGGGGTGAGCAGCACCGCATCCAGATGGCGACACCGCCCGGTCGCACCGTCACCGTCAACGCACGGGGCGAGCCGCGTACCTGACTGAAAATTTCATGAAATTTCGGGCTCCAGCGCTTATGCAGTAAGCGATGGATGCTATTGACAAAGAAGCAACCCTTAGGTGCCTTGCACGTACGGGTTGCTTTGCCGTTCGCGCCCGAAGCTGCTCTCCGGGCCGTGGCCCGGAATGAACACCGTCTGGTCGCCCATGGGCCACAGGCGCTGCGTGATGCTGTCTATGAGCTGCTGGTGGTTGCCCTGGGGAAAATCGGTGCGGCCGATGCTGCCGGCAAACAGCACGTCGCCGACGAAGGCGCGCGCGATCTGCGGCGCGTGGAACACCACGTGGCCGGGCGTGTGGCCGGGGCAGTGGCGCACGGCCAGGGTCTCGTTGCCGATCTGCACCGTGTCGCCATCGTGCAGCCAGCGGGTGGGCGCGAAGGCCTGCGCCGGCGGGAAGCCGAACATCGCGCTTTGCTGCGGCAGGGCGTCGATCCAGAACTGGTCCGCCGGGTGCGGGCCGATGATGGGCAGGCCGAGTTGCGCCGCCAGCGCGCCGGTGGCGCCGGCATGGTCGATGTGCGCATGCGTCAGCCACAGCGCCTTGAGCCGCAGGCCCAGGCTTTGCACCTGCGCCAGCAGGACATCGGCGTCGCCGCCCGGGTCGATCAGGGCGGCATCGCGCGTGGCGTCGCACCAGACGAGGGAGCAGTTCTGCTGGAAAGGCGTGACGGGAATGGTGCGGTACTGGAGCATGCCGGCGATTGTAGGAAGCCGGCCCCCGCCGGCTTCGTGCCCGCCTTCAGGGCGCGGCGCGCGGCAGGCGCTGGCGCGCCAGTTCGGCGAAGTAGCGTGCGCCCACCGGCAGGATGGCGTCGTTGAAGTCGTAGGCGGCGTTGTGCAGCGGCACGCCACCGGGCGTTCCCGCCGCGCCGTTGCCGATGAAGACGAAAGCGCCCGGCACCTGCTGCAGGAAGGCGCCGAAGTCTTCCGAGGCCATCATGGGCGGCGTCTCGGCGTCCACCTGCGCCGCACCGACCACGGCCTGGGCGGCGCGCACGGCGTTCGCCACCGGCCCGGCCCAGTTGACCGTGGGCGCGAACTCGTGCGTGTAGTCCAGTTCGCACGTGGCCCCGTGCGCCGCCGCGATGCCCGCGCACAGTGCGCGCATGCGGTGCTCCAGCAGGGCCTGCACGGCGGGCGCGTAGCTGCGCGTGTCGCCCTTGATTTCGACGTGGCTGGGGATGGCGTTGCGGATGCCGTCGGAGGCGATCTCGGTGCAGGACACCACGGCGGCGTCGGCCGGGTCCACCGAGCGCGCGACGATGGTCTGCAGCGCCAGGATGATTTCGGCCGCCACGACCAGCGGGTCGACCACCATGTGCGGCCGCGCCGCGTGGCCGCCGCGCCCCTGGATGCGGATGCGGAAGTTGTCCTCGCTGGCCATGATGCCGCCGACCCGCGTGGCGATGTGGCCCGCCGGCAGGCCGGGCATGTTGTGCGCGCCGTAGATCTCGTCCACCGGGAAGCGCTCGAACAAGCCGTCGTCCATCATGGCGCGCGCGCCCTTGCCGTGCTCCTCGGCGGGCTGGAAGATGAAGCGCACCGTGCCGTCGAAATCGCGCGCCTGGGCCAGTGTCTGCGCCGCGCCGAGCAGCATCGCCATGTGGCCGTCGTGGCCGCAGCCGTGCATGCAGCCGGGGTTCTGCGACGCGTGCAACCGGCCGGGCGCCTGTTCGGCCATGGCCAGCGCGTCCATGTCCGCGCGCAGGCCGATGGCGCCGCCGCCGCTGCCCGCCCGCAGGTTGGCGACCACGCCCGTGCCGCCGATGCCGCGGTGCACCTCCAGGCCCAGCGCGGTGAGCACGCTGGCGACGTAGTCGGCCGTGCGGTGCTCGCGAAAGCCCGTCTCCGGGAACTGGTGCAGGTGGCGGCGCCAGCGCAGCAGGGCGGTTCCGAGGTCTTTGTCGGTGTCCATGACCGGGCCTTTCATGCGGGCAGTCGGGCGCTCTGCGCCTGCCACCGGGCCTGGCGAGCAGCCACGGAAGCGGCGGCTTCGCCCACCAGTTCCTGGTACACCTGCGGGGCGGTGGCGCCTTCGGAGTTGATGAGCAGCACGCGCGCCTGTGCATCCAGCCCGGCTTGGGCCGCCAGGGCGGGGTCGCTGCGCAGCACCTGCAGCGCGGCCAGGCCGGCTGCGCCGGACTCGCCGGCGACGATGGGAACGTCCTGTGCGCTGCCGGCCGCCAGGGTGCGCATGGCGGCGATGGCCGCGCCGTCCTCGACGGTCAGGAAGTGGTCGATGCCGGTGTCCAGGAAGCGCCACGCCAGGGGCGAGGTGTCCCCGCAGGCGAGCCCGGCCATGACCGAATCCACCGAACCCGTGGCCCGGGCCGGGCGCCCCTGCAGCGCGCTTTGCATCAGGCAGTCGGCCTGCGCGGGCTCGACCACGATGCAACAGGGCCGCGCGGCGCCCTGGTACTCCCACAGCGTGGCGGCCACGCCGGCCGCCAGGCCGCCCACCCCGCCCTGCAGGAAGACGTGGGTGAAGGCGCCCGGCTGCCCGGCCTGTGCGCCGGTCTGTTCGATCAGCTCGGCGGCGATGGTGCCGTAGCCCTGCATCACGTCGCGTGGAATGTCCTCGTAGCCGGCGTAGGAGGTGTCGGAAACCACCTGCCAGCCGTTCGCGGCGGCCAGGCGCGCGGCTTCATGCACCGACTCGTCGTAGTTGCCGGCGATGCGCACGATGCGCGCGCCAAAGCGGGCGATGGCCTGCTCGCGCTCTGCGCTCACGTGGGCGTGCAGCACGATCACGCAGGCGCAGCCGGCGTCCTGCGCGGCGGCGGCCAGCGCGCGCCCGTGGTTGCCGTCGGTGGCGCTGACCACGGTGTAGCCCTGCAGCTGGGCGGCATAGCGCCCGGAAAGCACGGCGGCGGGGTCGAGGCCGGGATGCAGGCGCAGCAGCTGGCGCACCAGGGCAATGGGCGCGCCCAGGGCCTTGAAGCTGGCGAGCGGCGAGCGCACGGATTCGTCCTTCACGCTCACCTGGGCCACGCCCAGCCGGTGCGCCAGGTCCGGCAGCGCAACCAGGGGCGTGGCCGTGCGCGCCAGGCCGCGCCAGCCGGCGAGCCAGCGGCGGTTCTCCTGCGTGCGCGCCAGGCACAGCACGGCGCGCAGTGCCTCGGGGTAGGGCGTGCGTGTGGCGCGCGGGTTGGTGAACAGCATGGGCGTTTCCTTTGTGAACTGGGAGGGCGATTTCAGTCGGCGGCCAGGTGGTGCTGCACCACGTCGAGCAGCACCTGCGCGCCCAGCACCAGCTGCGCGTCGTCCGTGTGCTCGCGCGGGTTGTGGCTGATGCCGCCCTGGCTGGGCACGAAAATCATGGCCGCCGGGGCGATGCGCGCCACCATCTGCGCGTCGTGGCCGGCGCCGGAGGTCATGCGCCGGTGCGTGCAACCCAGGCGCCGGGCGGAGGCTTCGATGGCGTCCGCCAGGCCGGCATCGAACACGACCGGCGCGAAGCGCGCCAGGCGCTCGGTCTCGATCACCACGCCTTCGCGCTCGGCAAGCTGCACCAGGAAATCGGCCAGTTGCTGCTCGGCGGCCTGCAGGCGCGCCTCGTCCGGGTCGCGCAGGTCCACCGTGAAGGTCGCCTGGCGCGGGATGACGTTGATCAGGTCCGGCGCCAGGCGGAGCGAGCCGGTGGTGGCCAGCGTGCTGCCGGGCGCGGCGCTGGCCACCTGCTCGCGAAGGAAGGCGACCACGGCGCAGGCCGCGTAGCCGGCATCGTGGCGCAGACGGGTCGGCGTGGTGCCGGCGTGGTTGGCCGTGCCGTGCACGGTGATCCTCTGCCAGGAAATGCCTTGCAGGCGCTCGACCACACCGATCTGCAGGCCCTCGGCCTCCAGCACCGGGCCTTGCTCGATGTGCAGTTCCAGGTAGGCGTGCGGTGCGATGGCGCCCGGCGCCAGGTCGCCGGCGTAGCCGATGCGCGCGAGCTCCTCGCCCAGGCGCGTGCCGTCGGTACCCACGGTGGCCAGCGCAGCGTCCAGCGACAGGCCGCCGGCAAAGACGAGCGAGCCCATCATGTCCGGCTGGTAGCGCACGCCTTCCTCGTTGGTGAAGGCGGCGACGGCGATGGGCCGGCGCGGCGTGCGGCCCGCGCTGCGGTAGGCGCGCGCCACGGCCAGGCCGGCGAGCACGCCGTAGCAGCCATCGAGCGCGCCGGCATGGCGCACCGTGTCGATGTGCGAGCCGATCATCAGCGGGCGGGCATCGCCGCCGCCGCTACCGGGCAGGATGCCGAAGACGTTGCCGATGCGGTCGATGTGCACCTGCAGGCCGAGTTCGCGCATCCAGCGCACCAGCAGGTCGCGCCCGGCCTGGTCGGCGTCGCTCAGGGCGATGCGCGTGCGCCCGCCGCCGGGGTCAGCGCCCACGGCGCCCAGCGCGCGGATGTCGGCCAGCAGCCGGGCAGCGTCCAGGGCGAGGGTGGGTTCGGGCATGGCGGGGTTGGGTGGCTCGGGAATGCGGGAAATGGTATTTCCGTACCGCCGGCGTTTTTTATCCAAATGGGCCAGTGAAGTGGAATATTTTCTCGTTGTGTCCCGTCTTTTTGGACAATGGCGCCATGCCCTACCCGCTCGACCGCTACGACCGCGTGCTGCTCGCCGCCATCCAGGAGGACGCGCGCCTGCCGCAAAGCGCGCTCGGCCAGCGCGCCAACCTCTCGACGGCCGCCGTCAACCGCCGGCTGCGCCAGCTCGCGGAGGCCGGCGTCATCGAACGCTACAGCGCCTGCCTTCAGCCCAAGGCCGTCGGCTGCGGCCTGACGCTGGTCGTCGAAGTGAAGGCCGAGAGCGAGCGCGCGGACCTGCTCGGCGCCATGCGCGCCGGCTTCCAGGACTGCCCGCAGGTGCAGCAGTGCTACTACGTCACCGGCGACTGCGACTTCGTGCTGGTCTTCCTGGTGCGCGACATGGACCAGTACGTCGCGCTGACGCGCAGCCTCTTTCACGGCAACAACAACGTCAAGAGCTTCAAGACGCTGGTGGTGATGGACCGCGTCAAGGCCAGCATGGCCGTCCCCATCGACGGCGTGGCGTGAGCGCCAAGCCTTGCCTTATATCAATTCCGGTACAAGAGAAGCCGCTTGTGTTATGAGGTTTGCGGGACAATGGCGCCCATCGCCGGCCCGGCAATGCGCCGCCATTGCGTGCGCAGTCCCCCGCTGCGGGCCCTGCCCGCGACCGATTTCTGACTCTCCCTGCATCCCACCATGAGTGCTTTCCACGAAGAACGCGTGCTCTCCGTCCACCACTGGACGGACCGGCTGTTCAGCTTCACCACCACGCGCGACCCGGCGCTGCGCTTCTCGAACGGCCACTTCACCATGATCGGCCTGAAGGTGAACGACAAGCCGCTGCTGCGCGCCTACAGCATCGTCAGCGCCAACTACGAGGAACACCTCGAATTCCTGAGCATCAAGGTGCCCGATGGCCCGCTGACCTCGCGCCTGCAGCACATCCAGGTGGGCGACCACATCATCGTGGGCAAGAAGCCCACCGGCACCCTGCTGATCGACTACCTGCTGCCGGCCAAGCGCCTGTACCTGTTTTCCACCGGCACGGGGCTGGCGCCCTTCATGAGCGTGATTCGCGACCCGGAGACCTACGAGCGCTTCGAGCAGGTCATCCTGGTGCACGGCGTGCGCCAGGTGGCCGAACTGGCCTACCACGACTACCTCACCCAGGAACTGCCGGCGCACGAGATCCTGGGCGAGATGGTGAGCAAGCAGCTCAAGTACTACCCCACGGTGACGCGCGAGCCCTTCCGCACCCAGGGCCGTATCCCCGACCTCATCACCTCGGGCAAGCTGGCGGCCGACCTGGGCCTGCCGCAGATCAACCCGCTGGAAGACCGCGCCATGCTGTGCGGCAGCCCGGAGATGCTGGCCTCCATCAAGGCACTGCTGGAAAAGCTCGAATTCGAGGAGGGCAACACCACGCGGCCGGGCGACTTCGTGGTCGAGCGCGCATTCGTCGAGAAATAGGCGCCGCCGGCAGCGGCCGGCGCGCCTATGCCGCAGCGTGCCGCGCCTCGCGCGACTCCTGCAGCGCCCGCGCGCAGGCCGCGCCGAGCAGCAGCACGGCGGCGGAAAAGTAGATCCACATCAACAGCGCCACCAGCGAACCGGCCGCACCGTAGGCCGACACCACGGCCGCGCCCGACAGGTAGGCCGAGAGCCCATGGCGCCCGATGGTGAACAGCGCCGCCCCGATCAGGCCGCCCCAGGCCAGGTAGCGCATGCGCGGCTTGGGGTCGACGCTGATGCGCATCAGGCCGATGAACAGCGCGGTGGCGAACAGGAACGACACGCCCTCGCTCAGGCCCAGCAGCAGCGGCTCCCAGGGCAGGTGCGTGCCCAGCCAGCGCGACGCGATGGCCAGGCCGGCGGACACCGTCAGCGAGATCAGCAGCAAGAACCCCATGGCCAGGATGTAGGCCAGCCCGCGCAGGCGCAGCGACGCCGTCACCGACCAGGCCGGTCGCTTGCTCGGCGGCGCGTTCGGGTCGAGCCAGAGCTTGCAGAAGGCGTTTTGCAGCTCGGCGAACACGCCCGTGGCGCCCCAGACCAGCAGCACCAGCGCGATCAGCGACGCCCACAGCCCCTGCGCCGGCGCGCGCGCACTGGCCAGCGCCTCGCGCACCACCGAGGCGGTGCGTTCGCCGGTCAGCTGGGCGATCTGCTCCAGCAGGTTGGCTTCGACGAGCGCGCGGTCCACCCACCAGCCCAGCGCCGCCACCACCAGCACCAGCAGGGGCGCCAGGCTGAGCATGCCGTAGAAGGCCATGGCCGCGCTCATGCGCAGGCCGTCGGCGCCCAGCCACATGTCCACGGCGCGCACCGGCCACCAGCTGCGCGGCGCGGGCGGGGCGCTGCGGGAGGCGGGTGCTGCCGCGGGCGGCGCGGGGGGAACGTGTTCGGTGCTCATTGAGAACTTGTCCGTAGATTATTTGGCGCCACGCGGCGCGCACCGATACCAAAAATATAGCTGTCAGCGCTTGCTGGATAAGCGCTGGAGGCTATTTTTACTACAAATTCGGCCCGAGCAGGCGGCGCAGCTCGGCGATGTCCATGCCGCGCCGCGCGGCCATGTCCTGCACCTGGTCCTCGCCGATGCGTCCGACGCTGAAGTACGTGCTGTCCGGGTGGCCGAGGTAAAAACCGCTGACGCTCGCGGCCGGGTCCATGGCCATGCTGTCGGTGAGCGTGATGCCGACCTCGCCGCACTGCAGCACGCGGAACAGCTCGCGCTTGGCGCTGTGGTCCGGGCAGGCCGGATAGCCGGGGGCGGGGCGGATGCCCTGGTACTGCTCGGCGATCAGCGCGTCGTTCGACAAGGCCTCGCTGGCCGCGTAGCCCCACAGGTCGGTGCGCACGCGCTGGTGCAGGCATTCGGCAAAGGCCTCGGCCAGGCGGTCGGCCAGGCTCTTGAAGAGGATGGCGGAGTAGTCGTCCAGGTTGGCCAGGAATTCCTGCGCCTTCTTCTCCACGCCCAGGCCGGCGGTGACGGCAAACATGCCGGCGTAGTCGGCGATGCCGCTGTCCTTGGGGGCGACGAAATCGGCCAGGCAGCGGCTCGGGCGCATCACGGGCCGGCCATCCGGGCCGGGGACGGCCAGCTTCTCGGTCTGCTGGCGCAGGCCGTACCAGGTGGTCAGCACCTGGCTGCGGCTCTCGTCGGTGTAGAACTCGATGTCGTCGCCGACGCTGTTCGCCGGGTAGAGCGCCATCACGCCGCTCGCCTGCAGCCAGCGGCCGTCGATGATTTTCTTCAGCATCGCCTGGCCGTCGGCGAACACGCGGGTCGCCTCCTGGCCGACGATCTCGTCCTTCAGGATGGCGGGGTACTTGCCCGCCAGGTCCCAGGTCTGGAAGAACGGGCCCCAGTCCATGTAGGGCACCAGTTCGTTCAGATCGAAGTTCTTGAACACGCGCCGGCCGAGTGCGCGCGGTGGCGTGGGCGTGAACGCGGTCCAGTCGATGGCGGTGCGGTTGGCGCGGGCTTGCGCCAGCGTCCACATCGGCGTCTGCTTCTTGTTGGCGTGCTGGGTGCGCACGTGGTCGTAATCGGCGCGCACTTCCTGCAGGAAGGCCTCGGCGCCCTCGCCGAGCAGGCTTTGCGCCACGCCCACGCTGCGCGATGCATCGGGCACATAGACCACAGGGCCGTCGTAGTGCGGCGCAATTTTCACGGCAGTGTGCACGCGCGAGCAGGTGGCGCCGCCGATGAGCAGCGGGATCTTCTTGACGCGGAAGTGGTCGTCCTTGTGCATCTCGGCGGCCACGTACTGCATCTCTTCCAGGCTGGGCGTGATCAGGCCCGAGAGGCCCACGATGTCGGCCCCCTCGGCCTTGGCGCGCGCCAAAATCTCATGGCAGGGCACCATCACGCCCATGTTGATGACCTCGAAGTTGTTGCACTGCAGGACGACGGTGACGATGTTTTTGCCGATGTCGTGCACGTCGCCCTTGACCGTGGCCATGACGATCTTGCCCTTAGTGCGCACATCGCGCCCGGCGAGTTCGTCCTGGCGCTTTTCTTCCTCGATATAGGGAATCAGGTGCGCCACGGCGAGCTTCATGACGCGCGCCGACTTCACCACCTGGGGCAGGAACATCTTGCCCGCGCCGAACAGGTCGCCCACGATGGACATGCCGTCCATCAGCGGCCCTTCGATCACGTGCAGCGGGCGCCCGCCCTTGGCCAGGATCTCCCGGTAGGCTTCTTCGGTGTCTTCGACGATGAAGTCGGTGAAGCCGTGCACCAGCGCGTGCGAGAGGCGCTCACCCACGGTCTTGGGTGACTCCGGCGTGCCGCGCCATTCGAGCTTCTTGCTCTCGTCCTTGGCGCCGCTCTTGGCGCTCTCGGCGATTTCCAGCAGGCGCTCGGCGGCGTCCGGGCGGCGGTTGAGGATGACGTCCTCCACGCGCTCGCGCAACTCGGGCTCCAGGTCGTCGTACACGCCCACCATGCCGGCGTTGACGATGCCCATGTCCATGCCCGCCTGGATGGCGTGGTACAGGAAGACGGTGTGGATGGCTTCGCGCACCGGGTCGTTACCGCGGAAGCTGAAGGACACGTTGGAGACGCCGCCCGACACCTTGGCGCCCGGCAGGTGGGCCTTGATCCAGCGCGTCGCCTCGATGAACTCGACGGCGTAGTTGGCGTGCTCCTCGATGCCGGTGGCCACGGCGAAGATGTTCGGGTCGAAGATGATGTCCTCGGGCGGGAAGCCCACCTCGTCGACCAGGATGCGGTAGGCGCGCTCGCAGATTTGGATCTTGCGCTGGTAGGTGTCGGCCTGGCCCTGCTCGTCGAAGGCCATGACCACGGCGGCCGCGCCGTAGCGGCGCACCAGGCGGGCCTGCTGGCGGAAGGCCTCTTCGCCCTCTTTCATGCTGATCGAGTTGACGATGGGCTTGCCCTGGATGCAGCGCAGCCCGGCCTCGATGACCTCCCACTTGGAGCTGTCGACCATGATGGGCAGGCGGGCGATGTCGGGCTCGGAGGCGATCAGGTTGAGGAAGCGCACCATGGCCGCCTTGCTGTCGAGCATGGCCTCGTCCATGTTGATGTCGATGACCTGGGCGCCGTTTTCCACCTGCTGGCGCGCCACCGCGAGCGCGTCCTCGAACTGCCCGTTGAGGATCATGCGGGCGAAGGCCTTGGAGCCGGTGACGTTGGTGCGCTCGCCCACGTTGACGAACGTGGCGCGGGCGGACTGGCCTTCGGCGCTGTCTTCCTGGGGCTGGACGGCGCCGATGGATACCGGCTCCAGGCCGGCAAGGCGCATGGGGGGAATGGAAACTTCTGGCATACAACTCACCTGAACTGAGCGCGCGGCTCTGGCCATCGAAACAGGTGAGCGTCGTTGCGGGGTGGGGTCGGCTCCAAGCCTGGCGGCCCGCGCGGGGCCGCTGCAACGCTCCTTGGAACCGGGCGATTTTAGAGCGGCGCACATAACGGCGCCGGTACAAGCTTATGCGGCGGACGCGGGCAGGCCAAACACCCGGTCGAAACACCAGTTGAAGACAAAGGTGTAGGCGAGGAAGAACAGCAGCAGGCCGAGGTCCATCACCAGCGCCTGCCACAGGCCGACGTCGAACCACCAGGCGAACAGCGGCACCAGGAACAGCACCAGCCCGCCCTCGAACCCGACGGCGTGCGCCACGCGCCGCGCCACGCTGCGCCCGCGCACGCTCTGGCGCGCCTCCCAGCGCTCGAACAAGGTGTTGAACACCAGGTTCCAGGCCACCGCGATGGCCGAGGACGCCGCCGACACCACGGCCGAATGCGCGGCGCCCTGGCCGGTGGCGGCCGCCAGGCCCAGCGTGGCGACGGCGATGGCGATGATTTCGTAGACCGTTACGTAGACGACGCGCCGGCGCATGCCGTGCAGGCCGGGAATCCATGGAGCAGGGGACATGCGGCTGATTCTTGCAGGCTTTGGCGGGCGCTGCGGCCGCTATCCGCGGTGCGCGTATGCATGCCGCGCATAAAGTTGTAACTGCGCTGCCTTGGACATCGCCGGAGCGCAAGCCTATGCTTGCCGGCTCACACCTCCCACAAGGAACCTTCATGCAGCAAGCTTCCGGCTCCGGCGCAGCGCCCAGCCACCCCCTGCCCTCCTACTTGCACGCCGACGACCTCGGGCCCTGGGGCAACTACCTCAAACAAGTCGACCGCGTCACGCCCTACCTCGGGCACCTCTCGCGCTGGGTCGAAACCTTGAAGCGCCCCAAGCGCATGCTGATCGTCGACGTCCCCATCGAACTCGACAACGGCACCATCGCGCACTACGAAGGCTACCGCGTGCAGCACAACCTCTCGCGCGGCCCCGGCAAGGGCGGCGTGCGCTTCCACCAGGACGTGACGCTGTCCGAAGTGATGGCCCTGTCGGCCTGGATGTCGGTCAAGACGGCGGCGGTGAACGTGCCCTACGGCGGCGCCAAGGGCGGTATCCGCGTCAACCCGAAAACGCTCTCGCGCAGCGAGCTCGAGCGCGTCACGCGCCGCTACACCAGCGAGATCGGCCTGATCATTGGCCCGAGCAAGGACATCCCGGCGCCGGACGTGAACACCAATGAGCAGATCATGGCCTGGATGATGGACACCTATTCCATGAACACCGGCGAGACGGCGACCGGCGTGGTCACCGGCAAGCCGGTGGACCTGGGCGGCTCGCTCGGCCGGCGCGAGGCCACCGGGCGCGGCGTGTTCACCGTGGGCCTCGAAGCGGCGCACCACATCGGCCTGCAGATCGAAGGCGCGCGCATCGCTGTGCAGGGCTTTGGCAACGTGGGCGGCACCGCCGCCAAGCTGTTCTGCGAAGTGGGTGCGCGCCTGGTGGCCGTGCAGGACCACACCGGCACCATCGTGCACGAGGGCGGGATGGACGCCGTGGCGCTGCTGGCGCATGTGCAGGAGACGGGCGGCGTGGCCGGTTTTGCCGGCGCCGAGAAGCTGGCCAACGAAGACTTCTGGGGCGTGCCCTGCGAAATCCTCATCCCGGCCGCGCTGGAGAGCCAGATCACCGCCGACAACGCGGGCAAGATCCGCGCCAAGCTCGTCATCGAAGGCGCCAACGGCCCCACCACCCCCGAGGCCGACGACATCCTGCACGACAACGGCGTGCTGGTGCTGCCCGACGTGATCGCCAACGCCGGCGGCGTGACGGTGAGCTATTTCGAGTGGGTGCAGGACTTCTCCAGCTTCTTCTGGACGGAAGACGAGATCAACGCCCGCCTGGTGCGCATCATGAAAGAGGCCTTTGCCGGCGTCTGGAACATGGCCCAGCTGCACAAGGTGAGCCTGCGCACGGCGACCTTCATCGT
>MEDL01000018.1 GCA_001724785.1 Acidovorax sp. SCN 68-22
GCCAAAATCAAGGAGACATCCATGGCCAAGCACCCTGCGCCACGCCCGATGAGTGCCGAAGAGAGAAAAGTGATCTTCGCCTCGTCGCTAGGCACCGTTTTCGAGTGGTACGACTTTTATCTCTACGGGTCGCTCGCCGCGATCATCGCCAAGCAGTTCTTCAGTGGCCTGGACGCCGGCGCGGCGTTCATCTTCGCGCTGCTGGCGTTTGCGGCCGGCTTCCTGGTCCGGCCGTTCGGCGCCATCGTGTTCGGCCGCCTGGGCGACATGATCGGACGCAAGTACACCTTCCTGGTCACCATCCTGATCATGGGCGCCTCGACCTTCGTCGTCGGCGTGCTGCCCAGCTACGCCAGCATCGGCGTGGCCGCGCCCATCATCCTGGTGGCCCTGCGCATGCTGCAAGGCCTGGCGCTCGGGGGTGAGTACGGCGGTGCCGCCACCTACGTGGCCGAGCACGCTCCGCAAGGCAAGCGCGGCGCTTACACCTCCTGGATCCAGACCACGGCGACGCTGGGCCTGTTCCTTTCGCTGCTGATCATCCTGGGCACGCGCACGGCCATGGGCGAAGCGGCGTTCAACGACTGGGGCTGGCGCATTCCCTTCCTGCTGTCCATCGTGCTGCTGGCCGTCTCGGTGTGGATCCGCCTGTCGCTGTCCGAATCGCCCGCCTTCCAGAAGATGAAGGCCGAGGGCAAGACCTCCAAGGCGCCGATCTCCGAATCGTTCGGCCAGTGGAAGAACCTGAAGATCGTCATCCTGGCGCTGCTCGGCCTGACCGCCGGACAGGCCGTCGTCTGGTACTCCGGCCAGTTTTACGCCCTGTTCTTCCTGACGCAGCAGCTCAAGGTGGATGCCACCACGGCCAACCTGCTGATCGCTGCCTCGCTGCTCATCGGCACGCCGTTCTTCGTTGTCTTCGGTACGCTGTCGGACAAGATCGGCCGCAAGCCCATCATCATGGCCGGCTGCCTGCTCGCCTGCGTGACCTACTTCCCGGTGTTCAAGATGATGACCGAGGCGGCCAACCCCGATCTGGCACGTGCCCAGGCCTCCGCCGCCATTACGGTCACCGCCGACCCCAAGACCTGCTCGTTCCAGGGCAACCCGGTGGCGCGTGAGATCGACTTCCGCAGTTCCTGCGACATCGCCAAGCGCTACCTGGTGCAAAACTCGGTGAGCTACGACAACGTCGAAGGTCCGGCCGGCTCCAAGGCGGTGGTCAAGGTCGGCGACAAGTCCATCGAGGCGCCCGATGGCACGGTGGTCAACCAGAAGTTCGACGCCGCGACCGTCGCCGCCATTGCCGAGTTCAAGAAGCACGTGACGGACGACTTGCGCGCCGCCGGTTACCCCGCCAAGGCCGATCCGGCCAAGGTGAACAAGGGGCTCATCGTGGTGCTGCTGTTCTGGCTGGTGCTGTTGGTCACCATGGTCTACGGGCCGATCGCCGCCATGCTGGTCGAGTTGTTCCCCACGCGCATTCGCTACACCTCCATGAGCCTGCCGTACCACATTGGCAATGGCTGGTTCGGCGGCCTGCTGCCGACCACGGCCTTCGCCATCGTGGCGCAGACCGGCAACATGTACAACGGCCTGTGGTACCCCATCGTCATCGCCGCCATGACGCTGGTGATCGGCACGCTGTTCATCCGCGAAACCAAGGACGTCGATATCTACGCCGACGACTGACACCGTTCGCACCCACGGCCTGCCGCGCCTGTGCGCGCCGGGCTCCCAGCGGGCCGCAGTGCGGCCCGCATCCATTTCAAGAAAGCAGACTATGTGGAAAATTGCCGTTGCATTCGTGGCCTTCGCGGCCGTGGCGCTCTTCGTGCTCAGCAAAGGGGGCGACATCGACATGGGAGGCGAGAAGCACGGTGTGGACGCGCTGCACGCGCCAGACCCGGCGGCCGCGCCGGCAACTGCGGCAAGCAAGTAGCGCACGCGGCGGCTTGCCTGCCGCATCGCCTGTGACCGGGCATGCCCCACTAGGCCATTGGCGTAAAAAGTTGTAAGGTCGATTTCATGACAGGCTGATCGGGCAAAGCATGAAATACAGCAAGACGGAGGCGGGGCAACAGGCGTTCAAGCAGCGTTCGCCGACCATTTCGGCGCGCCAGCGGTCGATGTTCATCCTGTTCGACGGGCAAAGGACGGCGGCCGAGGTCCTTGCCGCGACCTCTGGCATGGGCGCCACCATGGACGACGTGGATTCCTTGGTGGCGCAGGGGTATCTGGTTGCGGCGGCCGGCTCCGTGAGCCAGGCCGCCCAGCCCGTGCCCGCCGCCCCTCCGTCGGCGGTCGCGCCCGCGCTGCACGGGCACACCGACCAGGAGCGCTACCTCGAAGGCAAGGCCCTGGCCACGCAGGTCACGGCGCGCCTGGGGCTGCGCGGCTTCCGGCTCAACCTGTCGGTGGAATCGGCCGCCAACCTCAAGGAGTTGATCGAACTGCTGCCCAAGATCCAGGCCGCCGCCGGCCCGGAGCATTGCAAGGAACTCGAAGCCGCCTTGCGCGGCTGATCCTTTTTCCGCGCCCAGTCATGGGCGAGGGCGCAGCAGGGGCATGCAGCGCCCGCCCGGTGCAAAACCCCGGGCATTTCTAGAATGTGGGGCCCCATTTCCCCGATCGCTCCACATGACCCAGGGACAGATCCGCATCCGCGGCGCACGGCAGCACAACCTCCGCAACCTGGACCTGGACATCCGCACCGGCGAGCTGACGGTGGTCACCGGCCCGAGCGGCTCGGGCAAATCCAGCCTGGTGTTCGACACCTTGTACGCCGAGGGCCAGCGCCGCTACGTCGAGACCTTCAGCGCCTACGCGCGCCAGTTCCTCGACCGCATGGACAAGCCGGCGGTGGACAAGGTCGAGGGCGTGCCGCCGGCCATCGCCATCGACCAGACGAATCCGGTGCGCAGCTCGCGCTCCACCGTGGGGACGATGACGGAGCTGAACGACCACCTGAAGCTCCTGTTCGCGCGCGCCGGCCAGTTGTTCGACCGCGAGAGCGCCCAGCCGGTGCGCCACGATTCGCCCGAGACGATTTACGCGGAACTGCTGGCGCGGTCTGCGGACAGGGACGACAGGCTGGTGGTCACCTTCCCCGTCGAGCTGCCGGCCAACACCAGCGCCGAGCAGGTGGCGCAGTGGTTGTCGGCCAGCGGCTTCACCAAGGTGCAGGCCGAGCAGGAGGTCGATGGGGTGAAGCTCCTCCACGTCGTGGCCGACCGTTTTCGCATCGGCAGCGTCGAGAAGGCCCGCGCCATCGAGGCCATTGAGGTGGCGCTCAAGCGCAGCGGGCGCATGGCCGTGTACCGGCTGGTCGAGGGTGGCGAGACCGAAGTGTGGAAATTTTCCACCGGCCTGCATTCGCCCGAGAGCAACCTGCGCTACGCCGAGCCGCTGCCGTCGATGTTCTCCTTCAACTCCCCGGCCGGCGCGTGCGAGACCTGCCGCGGTTTCGGCCGGGTCATCGGCGTGGACTACGGCCTGGTCATCCCGGACGAAAAGAAGACGCTGCGTGCGGGCGCCATCAAGACGCTGCAGACGCCCGCCTGGAAGGAAGCGCAGGACGACCTCATGCGCCACGCCGAGGCGGCCGGCATTCCGCGCGACACCGCCTGGAACCGGCTCACCCCGGAGCAGCAGCAGTGGGTGATCAAAGGCTCGCCGAACTGGGCCGGCAAATGGAACCAGCAGTGGTACGGCGTCGCGCGCTTCTTCGAGTACCTGGAGAGCAAGGCCTACAAGATGCACATCCGCGTGCTGCTGTCCAAGTACCGCAGCTACACGCCGTGTCCGGCCTGCGCCGGCGCGCGCCTGAAGACCGAGAGCCTGCTCTGGCGCATCGGCAGCAAGGAGGACGCCGACGCCGTGCTGCCACCGGCCGAACGCTTCCTGCCGCAGGGCGTGGCGTGGAACCGCGCGCAGCTCGAAGCGCTGCCGGGCCTGTGCCTGCACGATCTGATGCTGCTGCCGCTCTCGCGCCTGCGCCGCTTCTTCGAGCGGCTGTCGCGAAATACTATTCAAACGATAGCTGCTGGTACAGATGCAGCAAGCGCTAGAGGCCAATTAGACCTGAAAAATGCCGATGCTCGGGCGGCGCGCGAGAGCGGCGACGCCCAGGCGCTCAAGCTCCTGCACGAGGAAATCGGCACGCGCCTCAAGTACCTGGACGAAGTCGGCATCGGCTACCTCACGCTCGACCGGCAAAGCCGCACGCTCTCGGGCGGCGAGGTGCAGCGCATCAACCTGACCACGGCGCTGGGCACCTCGCTGGTCAACACGCTGTTCGTGCTCGACGAGCCGAGCATCGGCCTGCACCCGCGCGACATGCACCGCATCACCGAGGCCATGCTGCGCCTGCGCGATGCCGGCAACACCCTGGTGGTGGTCGAACACGACCCGGCCGTCATGCTGGCGGCCGACCGCGTGCTCGACTTCGGCCCCGGGCCGGGCGAGCGCGGCGGGCGCATCGTCTTCGACGGCACGCCGGACGCCCTGCGCCGCGCCGACACGCTCACCGGCCAGTACCTGGGCGGGCGCAAGCACGCAGGCCTGCCGTTCGCGCGCAAGGTCACCGAGGCCACGCCGCGCCTCATCCTGGAAGGCGCGCGCGCGCACAACCTGAAGAACATCACGGTCGATTTCCCGCTGCAGCGGCTGGTGACCGTCACGGGGGTAAGCGGCTCGGGCAAGTCCAGCCTGGTGCAGGACGTGCTCGCACCCGCGCTGCTGCGCCACTTCGGCAAGGCGACGGACACGCCGGGTGCACACGACCGCCTGCTGGGCGCGGACCACCTGGCCGACGTGGTGTTCGTCGACCAGTCGCCCATCGGCAAGACGGCGCGCTCCAACCCGGTGAGCTACGTCGGCGCCTGGGACGCCATCCGCGAACTCTTCGCCGCCGCGCCGCTGGCGCGCGAGCGCGGCTACACGGCCAGCAAGTTCAGCTTCAACAGCGGCGACGGTCGCTGCCCGACCTGCGGCGGCTCGGGCTTCGAGCACATCGAGATGCAGTTCCTGAGCGACGTCTACCTGCGCTGCCCGGACTGCGACGGCAAACGCTACCGGCCGGAAATCCTGGAAGTGACCATCGCGCGCAGGAAATTGGGGTCAGACACCCATTTCTCGGCGGTCCGTGGCGGAACGGAAAAATTGGAGTCTGCCCCCACTTATTTGTCGGTGGCGGATGTGCTGGAGCTCACGGTGAGCGAGGCCGTGGCGGTGTTCGCGCAGGACCGCGAAGTGCTGCGCGCCCTGGCTCCCATCGTCGAGGTGGGGCTGGAGTACGTGAAGCTTGGCCAGCCGGTGCCCACGCTCAGCGGCGGCGAGGCGCAGCGGCTCAAGCTGGCGGGGTTCCTGGCCGGTGCGGCGAAGAGCCAGTCCGCCAGCCGCCAGCCGCTGGCGCGGCGCGGCACGCTGTTCCTGTTCGACGAGCCGACCACCGGCCTGCACTTCGACGACATCGCCAAGCTGATGCGCGCGTTCGCGCGGCTGCTCGATGCCGGCAATTCGCTCATCGTCATCGAGCACAACCTGGACGTGATCCGGGCCAGCGACTGGCTCATCGACCTCGGCCCCGAAGGCGGCGACGGCGGCGGCACGCTGGTCGCCGAAGGCCCGCCGGACGTGGTGCGCGAGCACCCGCGCTCGCACACCGGCGCGGCGCTGCGCGCCTACGCGCAGGCGCTGGGCGCGGGCGGCACGGGCGTGTCCGATGCGCTCTCACCGCTCCTGGATTGGAAGCGCACTCCCAAGGGTGGGCAAGCGCTGGAGGCCAAAAACAGCATAGAAATCGTCAACGCGCACGAGCACAACCTGCAGGGCCTGTCGGTGGATATCCCGCGCGGCAGGTTCAACGTCGTCACCGGCGTCAGCGGTTCGGGCAAGTCCACCCTGGCCTTCGACATCCTGTTCAACGAGGGCCAGCGCCGCTACCTCGAATCGCTCAACGCCTACGCGCGCAGCATCGTGCAGCCGGCCGGCCGGCCCGAGGTCGATGCGGTCTATGGCATTCCGCCGACGGTGGCGATCGAGCAGCGGCTCTCGCGCGGCGGGCGCAAGAGCACGGTCGGCACCACCACCGAGGTCTGGCATTTCCTGCGCCTGTTGTACGTCAAGCTCGGCACGCAGCACTGCATCCACGACGGCGCGGCCGTCGAGCCGCAGACGCCCGAGCGCATCGCCGCGCAGCTGATGCGCCAGTTCCGCGGCCAGCACATCGGCCTGCTGGCGCCGCTGGTGGTGGCGAGGAAGGGCGTCTACACCGAGCTGGCCGATTGGGCGCGCCCGCGCGGCTACACGCACCTGCGCGTCGATGGCCACTTCGTGCCCGTCACGCCCTTTGCCCGGCTCGACCGCTTCAAGGAACACACCATCGAGCTGCCGGTGTGGAGCCTGGACGTCACGCCGAAGAACGAGGCGCTGCTGCGCCAGCAGCTGGCGCGCGCGCTGGAGCTGGGCAAGGGCGTGGTCCATGTGCTGAGCGGCCTGGAAGGGTTGGCCGGGGCGCTCGCCAGCGGCGCGCCCACGGCGGGCATCGGCCAGGTGCAGGTGATTTCCACCAAACGCGCCTGCCCGGTCTGCGCCACCTCCTACCCCGAACTGGACCCGCGCCTGTTCTCGTACAACAGCAAGCACGGCTGGTGCCCGGACTGCGTGGGCACCGGCGTGCAGCTGAGCAAGGAGCAGCGCAAGGCCCTGGACGATTCCGTGCAGGACAGCGACCAGAAGGGCCGCGAGCAGACCTTCGCCGAGGTCGAGGTGGAGGGCGTGCAGGATCTTGTCTGCCCGACCTGCGCCGGCACGCGCCTGAACGCCACGGCGCGCGCCGTGCGCTTTGCCGGCGTGGCCATCACGGACCTGGCCCAGCGCTCCGTGCAGGACATGCACGCCTGGGTACAGGGCCTGGCGCTGGAAGGCGCCGAGGGCGGCGTCGAAACCGCGCCCGCCATTGCGCTCACGGCGCGCGAAGCCGCCATCGCCCGCGACCTGCTGCCGGAGATCGCTGGCCGCCTGTCCTTCCTGGAACAGGTGGGCCTGGGCTACCTCACGCTGGAGCGCGGCGCGCCCACGCTCTCGGGCGGCGAGGCGCAGCGCATCCGGCTGGCGGCGCAGCTGGGCAGCAACCTGCAGGGCGTCTGCTACGTGCTCGACGAGCCCACCATCGGCCTGCACGCGCGCGACAACCAGATGCTGCTCGGCGCGCTGCGCCAGCTCAGCGCGCACGGCAACACCCTGGTGGTGGTCGAGCACGACGAGGACACCATCCGCGCGGCCGACCACCTCATCGACATCGGCCCCGGCGCGGGCAAGCGCGGCGGCACGCTGGTGGCCCAGGGCAGCGTCCAGGACCTCACGGCCGCCGAAGGTTCGCAGACCGGCCGCTACCTGCTGCACGCCATGCGCCACCCGCTGCAGGCGCGGCGGCTGGTGGCCCGGGCGGGGGGTGTGGATGCTCCCAATGTGATAGCTTCAAACACAGATGGGATAAGCGCTGGAGGCAAAAAATACCTCAAAAATGACCCGCCTTCCGCCTGGCTCACCGTGCACGGCGCGCGGCTGCACAACCTGCAGAACGTGACCGCCCAGGTGCCGCTCGGCCGGCTGGTCGCCATCACCGGCGTCAGCGGCTCGGGCAAGTCCACACTGGCGCGCGACGTGCTGCTCGCCAACGTGCAGGCCTGGGTGCAGCAGCGCGCCACCAAGGCCGGGCGCGACGCCATGGACGCGGGCAACGCGCCCGCGCTCGTCGGCTGCACCGGCCTCTCGGGCTTCGAAGGCATCGACCGCGTGCTCGAAGTCGACCAGACGCCCATCGGCAAGACGCCGCGCAGCTGCCCGGCCACCTACATCGGCTTCTGGGACACGGTGCGCAAGCTCTACGCCGAAACCCTGGAGGCCAAGGCGCGCGGCTACGCGCCGGGGCGCTTCTCCTTCAACACCGGCGCGGGCCGCTGCGCGGTGTGCGAAGGGCAGGGCGTGCGCACCATCGAGATGAGCTTCCTGCCCGACGTGAAGGTGCCGTGCGAAGCCTGCCACGGCGCGCGCTTCAACCCCGAGACGCTGGCCGTCGCCTGGCGCGGCAAGAGCGTGGGCGAGGTGCTGCGGATGGAGGTGGACGAAGCGGTCGATTTCTTCGCCGCCATGCCGGCCATCGCGCACCCGCTGCAGCTGCTCAAGGACGTGGGTCTGGGCTACCTCACGCTGGGCCAGCCTTCGCCGACGCTCTCGGGCGGCGAGGCGCAGCGCATCAAGCTCGTCACGGAACTCACCAAGGTGCGCGACGAGGTCGGCCGGCGTGGCCAGAAGGTGCCGCACACGCTCTACGTGCTGGACGAGCCCACGGTCGGCCTGCACATGGCCGACGTGGACCGGCTGATCCGCGTGCTGCACCGGCTGGTGGGCGCGGGCCACAGCGTGGTCGTCATCGAGCACGACCTCGACGTCATCGCCGAGGCCGACTGGGTGCTCGATCTGGGGCCCGAGGGCGGCAGCGGCGGCGGGCGCATCGTCGCCGCCGGGACGCCGGAAGACGTGGTGCGCGCGGGGACGCCCACGGGGCGTGCCCTGGCGCCCGTATTGGCGCGCTGAGCCCCGCCTGGCGCGGGGCGCAGTCCTACGGCCGCGCCGGTGCCGTGCGGACACGGCGCGCCGGTACGCGCTCCTAGCATGGGGCGTTCGTGCGGCGCCGCTGGCTGCCGCCCTCCGCTCAGCCCATTCTGGAGTCCACCATGCTTACTTCCCGCGTTCTGTATGCCGCCGCCGCGGCCGCCACCCTTGCCCTGACCGCCTGCGGCGGGGGATCCGACGAAGAGCCCATCCCGAGCGACAAGGCCGGTGTGGTCACCGTGCGCGACGCCACCGTGACCGCCCTGAACGGCGTGTACGGCGACGGCACGCTCAACCTGACCGACGTGGAGCGCAAGAACCCCATCGGTTCCACGCCCGAGTTGTGCTCCTTCAAGTTCGACGGCGCGCACAAGGTGGGCGCGACGGGCATCGAAGCCTTCGGCGACCTGCGCTACGAAAGCGGCGGCGACGGGCTCTACGTGCTCTACCTGACTTTCGACGGCCGGGAATACACCAGCGACGAACTGGTCAACACCGCGGTGCGCCGCGACCTCGACCAGGTGATCCTGAACGGCAAGCTGCTGCGCGCCAGCGACGGCTCGGGCGCCACGGTCAAGGTGGACGCCATCATTCCGATGCGCGGCAACCGCCCGGCCGGCTGCTGACCGCTCACGCTGCGCCGCGCGGCGCAGTAAGTTCACGGTAAGTGACCGGTCCACAATGGGGGCGCGCTGCGGCCGCAGCGCTGTTCCATGGATCGGAGACTGCCGTGAGCCACATCCTGCGTTCCCAGCGCCTCGCGGCCTTGTTTGCCGGGGGGTGGCTGCTGCTCAATTTCCCGCTCCTGGGGCTGTGGGACAGCGACGTCACGGTGGGTGGCATACCGCTGTTCCCGCTGGCGCTGTTCGTGCTGTGGGGCGGGACCATCGCCACCGTCGCCTGGTGGATGGAGACCTTCCCGGCCTTTGAGGGCCCGGCGCCGGCAGCGCCTCCGGCGACGCGCCCGCCGGCGCAGAAGTAGCCCGCGCAGGCCCGGCATGCTCGCGCCGTCGCTCGTCATCGGCACCTCGCTGGCCTACCTGCTGCTGCTGACGGGTATCGCCTGGTGGGCCGACCGCCGCGCCGCAGCGCGCCGCTCCGTCATCGCCCGGCCGTGGGTGTATGCGCTGTCGATGGCGGTGTACTGCACCGCGTGGACGTACTACGGCAGCGTCGAGCGCGCTGCCACCGGCGGGGTGTGGTTCCTGCCCATCTATCTGGGGCCGACGCTGGCCATGGTGCTCGGCTGGACCGTGCTGCGCAAGATGGTGCGCATCGCCAAGACGCACCGCATCACCTCCATTGCCGACTTCATTGCCAGCCGCTACGGCAAGAGCCAGCTCCTCGCTGCGCTGGTGACGCTGGTCGCCATAGTGGGCATCATTCCGTACATTGCGCTGCAGCTCAAGGCGGTGGCTTCGGGTTACGCGCTGCTCACCTCGGGCAGCTCGGTCACGCCCCAGCACCTGCACTGGAGCCAGGACAGCGCCTTCTACGTCGCCATCGCGCTGGCCGGCTTCGCCATCGTCTTCGGCGCGCGCCACCTCGACACCACGGAGCGCCATGAGGGCATGGTGGCGGCCATCGCCTTCGAGTCCCTGGTCAAGCTGATTGCCTTCCTGTGCGTGGGCGGCTTCGTCGTCTACGGCCTGTACGGCGGCCTGGGCGACATCTTCACGCGCGCGCACGCCGTGCCCGAGCTCACGGCGCTGCTGCACGCGGAGCAGGGCGGCGCCTTCGCCTGGGCGCGCTGGATGGGGCTGATGGTGCTGGCGCTGTGCGCCGTGCTGGTGCTGCCGCGCCAATTCCAGGTGATGGTGGTGGAGAACGTGCACGAGGACCACGTGCGCCGGGCGAGCTGGATGTTCCCGCTGTACCTGTTCCTGATCAACCTGTTCGTACTGCCGATCGCGCTGGCCGGGCTGCTGTACTTCCAGGGCACCGGCAACCCCGAACACTTCGTGCTGTCGCTGCCGCTCGCCGCCGGCCAGAACGCGCTGGCGCTGTTCGTCTTCATCGGCGGGCTCTCCGCGGCCACCGGCATGGTGATCGTGGAGACCGTCGCGGTGTCGACCATGGCCAGCAACGAGCTGGCGCTGCCGCTGCTGCTGCGCCTGCGCCTGCTCGGTTCGCCGCACCAGCCGCGCGACTTCACGCGCACGCTGCTGCTGATCCGCCGCGCCGCCATCGTCGGCATCCTGCTGCTCGGCTACGTGTACTTCCAGCTCGCCGACGACGCGTACGCCCTCGCCAGCATCGGCCTGATCAGCTTCGCTGCGGTGGCGCAGTTCGCGCCCGCGCTGCTCGGCGGCATCTACTGGCGCGGCGGCACGCGCGTGGGGGCGCTCGCCGGCCTGCTGGTGGGCTTCGGCGTCTGGGCGTACACGCTGATGCTGCCGTCCATCGCCAAATCGGGCTGGCTGGACGCCGGCTTCCTGGCCGCCGGCCCCTGGGGCCTGGAGTGGCTGCGGCCCGAATCGCTCTGGGGCTTGCACGGGCTCGACAGCCTGACGCATTCGCTCTTCTGGAGCCTGCTGGCCAATTGCGTGGCCTATGGGGTGGGTTCGCTGTGGCGCGCGCCGTCCGGGCGCGAGGCCAGCCAGGCGCTGCTGTTCGTGGACGTGTTCCAGCGCGGCGCGGCGCACACGCCGGTGTTCTGGCGCGGGCGCACCGACAGCGCCGAACTGCGCCGTCTGTGCGAGCGCTTCCTGGGCGCCGACAAGAGCGATGCGCTCTGGAACGGCTACGCCGCGCGCGCCGGCGTGGCGCCGGGCCAGGCGCTGGTGCCGGACGCGCGGCTGGTGCAGTTCGTCGAAGCGCAGCTGGCCGGCGCCGTGGGCAGCGCCTCCGCGCGCGTGCTCGTGGCCTCGGTGTCGGACGAGGAAGCCTTGTCGCAGGGCGACGTGCTGGCCATGCTGGAAGAGTCGTCCCAGTTGCGCAGCTATTCGCGCGCGCTGGAGACCAAGTCGCGCTCGCTCGAGCAGGCCACGAGCGAACTGCGCAGCGCCAACGAACAGCTCAAGAGCCTGGACCGCCTGAAGGACGACTTCATGTCCTCGGTGACGCACGAGCTGCGCACGCCGCTCACCTCCATCCGTGCGCTCGCCGAAATCCTCCAGGGCGACGCCGAGTTGCCGCTGGCGCAGCGCCAGCATTTCGTGAACATCATCGTCGCCGAGACCGAGCGCCTGACGCGCCTGGTGAACCAGGTGCTGGACATGGCCAAGATCGAGGCCGGCCAGGTCGATTGGCGCCTGGCGCCGATCGACGTGCGCGACCTGCTTTACAGCGCCGCCGCCACCACCCAGCCGCTGTTCAAGGACCGGGGTGCGCGGCTGCAGATCGAGGTGCAGGAGGGGCTGCCGCAGCTGCACGCCGACCCGGACCGCCTGCTGCAGGTGCTGCTGAACCTGTTGTCCAACGCCGCGAAGTTCGTGCCGGCCGGTGCGGGGGAAGTGCGCGTGCGCGTCTACGGCGACGCGCAGGGGCTGACGGTGTGCGTGCAGGACAATGGCCCCGGTGTGCCGGTGGGGCACGAACAACTGATATTCGAGCGCTTCCATCAAGCCGGGCTGCCGACGCCGGGCGGCCAGGGGACGGGGCTGGGGCTGCCGATCAGCCGCCACATCCTGGCGCACTTCGGTGGGCGGATCTGGCTGGAGCCCACAGAGGGGCCGGGTGCCTGCTTCTGTTTCCGCCTGCCCTGGGAGCCCGCGCCATCCGAGGAGACTGGTCCATGAACGAAAAAATACTCATTGCCGACGACGAACCGAACATCGTGGTGTCGCTCGAATACCTGCTGCAGCGCGAGGGCTACGAAGTGCACGTCGCACGCGACGGTGAGGCCGCGCTGGCAGCCATCGCGCGCGAGCGCCCGGCGCTGGTGCTGCTCGACGTGATGATGCCGCTCAAGTCCGGCTTCGAGGTCTGCGCCAGCGTGCGTGCCGACCCGGCCCTGGCCGGTACGCGCATCCTCATGCTCTCGGCCAAGGGGCGCGATACCGACCTCGCCAAGGGCATGGCACTGGGCGCGGACGCCTACATGACCAAGCCCTTCGCCACGCGCGAGCTGGTGGCCCGCGTCGCCGAGATGCTGCAACAGGCCCGCCCATGAAGCCGCGCGACCCGCGCCTGGCGGCCGCCGTGGCGCTCGCCGGGCTGGTGATGGCGCTCTGGCTGGCGCTGCTGTCGGCCGCGATCTGGGCTACGCTTGGCCCCGCCGAACGCAGTGCCGTGCGCGAGCTCCTGGCCGCGCGCGCCGGCCTGGTGCTGACCGGCTGGTTGCTCGGGCTGGCCGTGGTGGGCGCGGTGCTGTACGCGCTGCACCGGCGCTACGTGGCCGCGCCGCGCCAGCTGGCGGAGGAAGCGCGCGCGCTGCTCGCCGACCGGGGCGCACGGCGCCTGGCACCGCATGGCACTCCCGAGTTGCGCGCGCTCACCGCGCTGGTCAACGAACTGGCCGCACAACGCGACGCTTTGCGTGCCGATGTGGACGCCAGGGCCACGCAGGCGAGCGAGCGCGTGCAGCAGGAAAAAGACCGCCTGGCCGCGCTCATGGCCGAGCTGCAGCAAAGCGTGCTGGTGTGCAACCAGGCCGGCCGCATCCTGCTCTACAACCAGCGTGCGCGCGAAACCTTCCGCGCGCTCTCGCCCGACCTGCAGCCGGCGGCCGGCGCGGAGCTGATCGGCATCGGGCGCTCGATCTACGCCGCGCTCGAGCGCCAGGTGCTGGCGCACACCTTCGAGCGCGTGGAGCGCGCGGTGGCGCAGGGCAGCGCGCAGCAGACGGCGCAGTTCGTCACCACCGTCGCTGGCGGCCAGCTGCTGCGCGTGCAGGTGGCGCCGGTGCGCGCCCACCAGGGCATGCTCGGCCGCAGTACCGACGTCACCGGCTTCGTGCTGATGCTCGACAACGTCACCGCCAGCGTGGCCGAGGAATCCGAGCGCGACCAGTTGCTGCACGGCCTGACCGAAGGCAGCCGCGCCTCGCTCGCCAACATCCAGGCGGCGGTGGACATGCTGGGCCTGCCCGACACCGCGCCGGCGATGCGCGAGCGCTTCCTCGGCGTGGTGCGCGACGAAGTCGCCTCCATGGGCCAGCGCGTCACCGACCTGGCGGCGCGCAGCGCCCAGCGCCTGCAGACGCGCTGGCCGCTCGAAGACATGCTGGGCGCCGACCTGGTCGCGGCGGCGCAGCGCCAGCTGGGTGTGCACTGCCGCTGCCCGGTCACGCTGGAAGCGAGCGACCCGTCGCTGTGGCTCAAGGTGGACAGCTACACCCTGCTGCAGGCGCTCACCTACCTGGGCACGCGCCTGGTCGATGAATTCCAGGTGCGCTTCCTGGAGCTGCGCCTGGCGCGCGCCGGGGCGCACGCCCAGCTCGACCTGGTGTGGAGCGGCCAGGCCATGAGCAACGAGACGGTGATGAGCTGGGAGCTGGACGCCATGCGCTTTGGCGCCGAGAGCACGCCGCTGTCGGTGCGCGACGTGGTCGAGCGCCACGGCGGCGAAATGTGGTTCGAGCGCGAGCGCGTGCGCCACCAGGCGCTGTTCCGCTTTCTGCTGCCGCTGGCGCGCGCGCACCGCGAAGCCGCCGGTGCCGAGCCGGCCGGCGCGGGCGGCCGGCCCGAGTACTACGACTTCGACCTGTTCCAGGACACGCCCGAGCTGAGCGCGCTGGAAGACCGGCGCCTCTCCGACCTGGCCTATACCGTGTTCGATACCGAGACCACCGGCCTGAACCCGGCCAGCGGCGACGCCATCGTGCAGATCGGCGCGGCGCGCATCGTCAATGGCAAGCTCCTGCGCCAGGAAAGCTTCGACCAGCTGGTCGACCCCGGCCGGCCCATTCCCGCCGCCGCCACGGCGATCCACGGCATCACGCACGCCATGGTCGCCGGGCAGCCGCGCATCGGCCAGGTGCTGCCGATGTTCCACGTCTTTGCCGCCGACACCGTGCTGGTGGCGCACAACGCCGCCTTCGACATGAAGTTTCTGCAGCTGCAGGAGACGGCCGCCGGCGTGGTGTTCGGCCAACCGGTGCTGGACACGCTGCTGCTGTCCGTCGTGGTGCACCCGGGCGAGGTTGCGCACGGCCTCGACGCCGTCGCCGGGCGGTTGGGCGTGCCGCTGGACGGGCGGCATACGGCGCTGGGCGACGCGCAGGCCACGGCGCAGATCTGGCTGCGGCTCGTGCCGCTGCTGGCCGAGCGCGGCATCGAAACGCTGCGCCAGGCGCGCGAAGCGGCGCAGAAGGCCTTCCAGATGCGGCTGAAATAGCCTGATTGCTATATTTTAAATAGCTTTCAAGGCTTGCTGGACGGGCGCTGGATGCCTAAAAAGGCCTGAATTCGATCAGGCTGTGCGACCGCCGGCTGGATACGCGCGTTTCCAGAAGGGGCTTCCGGCGGAATAAAACGTTCATATTTCATGAATCTTAAAATTCCACGCCGCTCCACATAAGCCCTGTGCGATACCGGCGTGTTGCGGCACGTCAAACAACCTGCCCGCTGCTTCAGCCGCCGGCGCAACCCAAGGACCCGCTATGGACAGCGCGCTCATGAGCCTGCTTGGCGCCTTTCTGCTCTCGCTCATCGGCTTGTTCGTGTTCATCTGGTCGCTGCGCAAGGGGCTGCTGATCGAGAACCCGCGCGCCGCCTCGGTGATCTTCGCCCCCGGCGAGATCGGCCACGCCGACGACCCGGCGCTGGCCGGCGATGCGCGCCAGCCGCTGCGCCAGGCGGTGGCGCAAGCCGGCGAGAGCGGCCACCCGCCCGACCCCGACGCTCTGCAGCACCGCGTGGAGGCCGACCGCTCCAGCGCCTTCCCGGTGTTCATGTTCGTCGCCTTCGCCTGCATGTGGCTGGTGCTGGGCTCGGTGGCCGGGCTCGTTTCCTCGCTCAAGCTGCATCTGCCCGATCTGCTGGTGAGCGAGGCCTGGATGACCTTCGGGCGCATCCGCACCGTGCACCTCACGGCGGTGCTGTACGGCTGGATCACCAACGCCGCGCTCGGCGTGATCGTCTTCCTGCTGCCGCGCCTGCTGCGCACGCCGCTCATGGGCGCGGTCTGGGTGATGCTGGGCGGGGCGCTGATCAACACCGGCATCGCCAGCGCCATCGGCGCCATCGGCTCGGGCTGGACGGGCGGCATGGAGTACCTGGAGATCCCCTGGCAGATCGGCCTGTTCATCGTCGCCGGCTTCATCTGCATCATCGGCCCGGTGTTCTACACGCTGGTCAACCGCAAGGTCGAATCGCTGTATGTGAGCGTCTGGTACATGGTCGCGGCGCTGCTGTGGATCGCGTTGCTGTTCATCGTCGCCAAGCTGCCTGGCGTGCACACCGGCGTGCAGCAGGCCACCACGAACTGGTGGTACGGCCACAACGTGCTCGGCCTGTGGTTCACGCCGATCAGCGTCGGCGCCATCTACTACTTCCTGCCCAAGATCATCGGCCGGCCGGTGCGCTCGTACAACCTGTCCATCCTGGGGTTCTGGACGCTGGCCTTCTTCTACGGCCAGGTCGGCGGCCACCACCTGGTGGGCGGGCCGGTGCCGGGCTGGCTGACCACGCTGTCCATCGTGCAGAGCATGATGATGATCATCCCGGTGCTGGCCTTCACCATCAACATGGCCGGCACCATGTGGGGGCGCATGCACCTGGCGCTGTACTCGCCGACGCTGCGCTTCATGATGTTCGGCGGGCTGATGTACCTGCTGTCGTCGGTGCAGGGCTCTTTCGAGGCGCTGCGCAGCGTCAACCAGGTCGCGCACTTCACGCACTTCACCGTGGCGCACGCCCACCTGGGGGCCTACGCCTTCGTCACCATGGTGCTGTTCGGCGCCATCTATTTCATGATGCCGCGCGTGCTGAACTGGGAATGGCCGTTCCCGCGCCTGATCACGCTGCAGTTCTGGCTGGCGGCCATCGGCATCGGCATCTATTTCGTCGGCCTGACCATCGGCGGCTGGCTGCAGGGACTGGCCATGCTGGATGCCAAGCAGCCCTTCATGGACTCGGTGGCACTCACCATTCCCTACCTGCAATGGCGCAGCGTGGGCGGTTCGCTGATGGTTGCCAGCCACGTCGTTTTCGTCGGCCATTTCCTGGCCATGGCGCTGCGCTTCGGTCCGCACCGCACCGGCGCCGCCCTGTTCTGGCCTGGCAAGGCCCAGGAGGTCCTCCATGGAAAATGAAGTCAAGCTCGCCGCCGGCGCCATGGTGGCGCTGGCCGTGGCCACTGCGGCGCTGGTCGTGCTGCCCTACGTGCAGGTGCGCGACATCCAGGCGCCCGAGGGGCTCAAGCCGTATTCCAGCGCCGAGTTGCGCGGGCGTGAGGTGTACATCGCCAACGGTTGCGTCTATTGCCACACGCAGCAGCCGCGCGACCGCAACCTGGGGCCGGACGCCGAGCGCGGCTGGGGCCGGGCGTCGGTGCCGGGCGACTACGTGTACGACAAGCCGCACCTGCTGGGCAGCATGCGCACCGGCCCCGACCTCTTCAACATCGGCGCGCGCCAGCCCAGCCAGGACTGGCACCTGGGCCACCTGTACCAGCCGCGCGCCTACGTGCCGGGGTCCATCATGCCGTCGTACCCCTACCTGTTCGAGACCAAGCCCGAGGCCGAACCCGGCGAGGCGGTGCTGAAGCTCCCGCCCGGCGCCGCGCCCCCCGGGCAGGTGGTGGTGGCGCGCCCCGAGGCGCTGGACCTGGTGCGCTACCTGCAGGGCTTGGACCACACCTACCCGGTGCTGCCGCCGCAGCCGCGCGGCGCTACCGCCCCGGCGGGCCCCGCCAGTGCCGCCGCGTCCTGAGGAGATGGCCATGGAACCGAATTCGCAACCGCCCCAGGCCCACCTCGCCCAGGAGCGCGAGAACGCCGAACCCGAGGAGCGCATGCGCCCCATGCCGCTCACCGCCGCCGCCGTGGTGGTGGTGATGGTGCTGTTCGGCGTGCTCTACCTGTTCCTGTCCGACCCCGTCGGCACGGCGCAGCTGGGCGACCGGCGCACCCTGGCCGACCTCTCCGGCCCGGCGCCCGCCGCGCCCGGGGCGGCGCTGGACGGCAAGGCGCTGTTCGCCGCGCAGTGCGCCGCCTGCCACCAGGCCACGGGCAAGGGCCTGCCGGGCGTGTTCCCGCCGCTCGACGGCTCCGAGTGGGTGCAGGGCGATGCGCGCGTGCTGGCCAACATCCTGCTGCACGGCGTGGAAGGCCCGATCGAGGTCGCGGGGAACAGCTACCAGGGCGCCATGCCGTCCTTCGCGCAACTGGGCGACGCCGAGCTCGCGGCCATCGCCAGCTACGTGCGCGGCGGCTGGTCGAACCAGGCCGCGCCCACCGACGCGGCGCTGTTCGCCAAGGAGCGCCAGGCCCACGCGCGCGACAAGCCCTTCGAGGGCGGCGCGGCGCTCAAGGCGCTGGCGGCCGGCTCCTGATGCTGCGCACGGCGTTCGCTGCGCTGCTGCTGGCGTGCGCCGGCTACGCCGGCGCGGCCTGGCTGACGCACGACTTCCAGGTCTGGACGGCCGAGGGCGCCCGCCGCCTGGAAGTCGCGCTGCAACCCGTGCCGGTGCCGGCGACGCCGGTGGACGGCCCGGGCGTCGCCCTCCAGCCGCTGAACGCCTGGCTGGCCGGCGAGGGCCGCGTGTCCGTGGTCGATTTCATCTACACGCGCTGCGAAACCCTGTGCCTGAGCCTGGGCGGCGTGTTCCAGCAGCTGCAGCGCCGGCTGCAGCAGGGCGGAACGCCGGGCGACGGCGTGCGCCTGGTGTCCATCAGCTTCGACGGCGCGCACGACACGCCCGAGCGCCTGGCGGCCTACGCACGCGGCCTGGGCGCCGACCCGGCCTGGTGGCGCTTTGTGCGCGCGCCGGACGCGGGCGCCACGGCCGAGCTGCTGCGGCGTTTCGAGGTGGTGGTGGTGCCCGACGGGCGCGGCGGCTACGAACACAACGCCGCCCTGCTGGTGCTGGACGCGCGCGGCCGCCTGGTGCGCGTGTTCGATGTGGCGGAGCAAGACCTGGCGCTCGACTACGCCCGCCACCTGGCGCGCCAGGCGCATGGTACGGCCCCCACCGGTTCGGCGCCCGCCGTTGCGGCACGGGGGGCAGGATGAACGCGCCGCGTTTGCAGGTGCCGCGCTGGCGCGCCGCGCTGGGCCTGCTGCTGGCCGCCGTGCTGGCGCTGACGCCGGTGCGCGCGCTGCTCGAAGCCAGCATGCTGCGCCACATGCTGGTGCAGGCGCCCCTGCTGCTGCTTGCCGGCGCGCTGCTGGCAAGCGCCGCCGGGCCGGGCCTGCGCGCGGCGCTGGCGCGCTGGAACGTGCTGGGCATCAGCGGCCTGGTCGCGGCCGGCGCGGTCCTCGGGCTGTTGATGGTGCCGCGCGTGCTCGACCTGGCGCTGGCCGAGCCGGCCGTGGAGGCCGCGAAGTTCGCACTGCTGCTGCTGGCCGGCGCGGCGCTCGCCCTTTCGTGGCGCCCGGCGGGGCTGCTGGTGCAGGCCTTCTTCCTCGGCAACATGCTGCCCATGACGGCCGTGGCCGGGCAGCTCTACGCCGATTCGCCGGTGCGCGTGTGCAACGCCTACCTGCTGGACGACCAGGCGCGCCTCGGGGAATGGTTGATTGCCCTGGCCTGCGCCGCCGCCGTGCTCTGGCTGGCCCAGGTGGCGCGCACCGTGGTGCTGCGCGAGGAACGCGCGGGCCGCCAGGATGCTATTAAAAAAATAGCTTGATCCTTTAGTGCGACAAGCGCTAGGCCGCAATTTGTTCTAAAAAATTGCGGTTTGGGGGTGCGGGATACGGCGCGGCCGCGCTGCGCCGCGCCAGGTGGATGCCCGCCAGCATGCAGCGCACCGAGCCGCCGGCCTGCTCGATGGTCGGCACCGCCAGCGGCAGCAGCGTGGCGCTGCGTTCGATCAGCGCCTTCTGCGCGCGCGTCAGGCTGGCGCAGGCGCGCTCCGAGAGCGCCAGCAGGCGCGCGCCGCCCTGGCCCGACAGCTCCAGCGCGTTGCCGGCGAAGTCGCCGATCTGCGCCGCGTCCAGTTCGATCAGCACGCGCCCGCTTTCGCAGAGGCGTTCCTGCACCGCCGCGCGGCGGCCGGGATTGGTGATGAGGAAGAAACCGCCGAGCGCGAAGTCCGTGCCCACGCAGAGCATCACGTTGGTGTGGTAGCAGGGCCGCCCGGCGGCGTCCTGCGTGGCGAAGGCCATGGGCTCGTAGTTGAAGTGCGTGCAGAAGCGTTCCAGCGCCACCGGGTCGGCGCGGTTCGAGCACGCCGTGTAGGCGACGCGCGCGACGTGGTCCAGCACCATCGCCCCGGTGCCTTCGAGGAAGCAGCCGTCCTGCTCCAGGCCCGAGTAGTCGATGACGTCCTGCACGCGGTATTCCCGCTTGAGCAACTCGACGACGTCGGCACGCCGCTCGCGCCGGCGGCTGGCGGCGTACATCGGGTAGAGGGCGACGTGGCCACCCGCATGCGTGGAGAACCAGTTGTTCGGGAACACGCTGTCGGGCGTGTGCTGGCGGCCGTCGTCCTCGAACAGGTGCACGCGCACGCCGGCGGCCTGCAGGCGCGCGGCGGCTTCGCTCACCTCGGCATGGGCGCGGCGCGCGGTCTCGTCCGGCGGCCCGGCCGGCGGCGCCTGGAAGGCGTTGTCGGCGGCGGTTTCGGGGTTGGGGGTGAAACGGTGCGGGCGCACCATGACGACGGCGGCAGGCGCCTGCAGCGAAGGGGCGGGCATGGCGGGCGGCTCAGGCGACGCGGCGCAGGCGTACGCTGGCCCCGGCGCCGCGCGTGCGGCCGAACAGATCCTTGGGGTCGCCGTCGCTCGGCACCAGGTCCACGTCGCGCCCGATGCCGTGCTCGCGCGCCAGTGCGTGCAGCGCGCGCAGCGCGGCGTAGTCTTCCAGCGCGAAGCCGACCGAATCGAACACGGTCACCTCGGTATCGGTGCGGCGCCCCGGCGCATGGCCGGCCAGCACCTGCCACAGTTCGGTCACCGGGTGGTCCGCGGCGAGCTGCTGGATGTCGCCCTCGGTGCGTGTCTGCGGCTCGTACTCGACGAAGATGCGCGCCGCGCGCAGCACGTCCGCGTGCAGCTCCGTCTTGCCCGGGCAGTCCCCGCCGACGGCGTTGAGGTGCATGCCGGGCTCGACCATGTCCGGCGTCAGGATGGTGGCGCGCGCCTTGTCGGCCGTGGCCGTGGTCACGATGTCGGCGCCGCGCACGGCGCCCTGCACCGAGTCCGCGCGCTGCACGCGCAGGCCAGGGATGCCGGCGAGGTTGCGCAGCAGCTTGTCGGTGGCGGCGGCGTCCACGTCGTAGGCGCGTATTTCGTCGATGCCGAGCAGCGCATGGAAGGCGATGGCCTGGAACTCGCTTTGCGCGCCGTTGCCGATCAGCGCCATGCGCCGGCTGCCGGGCCGCGCCAGGGCGCGTGCCGCCAGGGCCGAGGTGGCGGCGGTGCGCAGCGCCGTGGTCAGCGTCAGTTCGGACAGCAGCAGCGGGTAGCCGGTGGCGACCTCGGCCAGCACGCCGAAGGCCATCACCGTCGGCAGGCCGCGCGCCGGGTTGTCCGGGTGGCCGTTGACGTATTTGAAGCTGTAGTGCGTGGCGCTGGCCACCGGCATCAGCTCGATCACGCCGCGGGCGCTGTGGCAGGCGCTGCGCGCCGACTTGTCGAACTCCGGCCAGCGCAGGAAGTCGGCGGTGATGTGCTCCGCCAGCAGTTCGATGAGTGCGGCGGGGCCGAGCTGCTGCGTCAGCTGGGACAGCGCGGGAAGGTCGATGAGGCGGGTCACGGGGGTCTCCTGAAGGTCGTTTTCCCCATTGTCCGGGGCCACTCCGGCCAAGCGACAGCGGCAAAACCGTGCTGATACGCCAATGACTTTGCCGCAATGCCAGGCTATATTGGCGGAATGACAAGAATCGACGACACCGACCGCCAGCTCCTCGGCCTGCTGCGCGACAACGCGCGCACGCCCCTGGCCACGCTGGCGCAGAAAGTGCGCGTCTCGCGCGGCACGGTGCAAAACCGCCTGCGCAAGCTCGAAGACGCGGGCGTCATCACCGGCTACACCGTGCGCCTGCGGCCGGACTCCGAGCCGCAGCGCATACGCGCCTGGATGGCGATCGCCGTCGAGGGCAACAGTGCGCCCGCCGTCATCCGGGCGCTGCGCGGCGAAGCGGCGGTGGGCACGCTGCACAGCACCAACGGCCGCTGGGACATCGTCGCCGAGGTGCGCGCCGAGAGCCTGGAGGCCTTCGATGCGGCGCTCGGCCGCATCCGCCTCACGCCCGGCATCGCCAGCACCGAGACCAGCATCCTGCTGTCCACCTACAAAGCCTGATGCGGTTTTCTTGAACCTCCGGCGTACGGGCCGAACCGCCCCTGGCGGGCTTTTCCCAGGCGCTTTAGTATCGGGCGCCATGCGTTCTCCTACCGCTGCCGCCGACCCTGCCGAGCCGTCCCCGGGCGAGATCGGACCCCTGCTCGGCGAATTTGCCGATGCGGCGCTGGAGCGCGACTTCCGCGCCGCCACCCTGGGGCGCGTGCTGCCGCAACAGCGCGCCGGTCTGTGGCTCTGGGCGGCGCTGATGGTGGCGTTTGCCGTGCCCGATTACCTGGCCCTGGGGCCGGTGCCGCAGTTCTGGGGGCTGGCGGCCTACCGCGGGCTGTTCGCCATCCTGCTCGTGGCCGGTGCGCACGCCCTGGGGCGCTGGCCCTGGCTGGCGCTGCAGGGCTGGCTGCTGATGGCCCTGGCCTTGATGGGCTACCCGTTCTTCTTCCTGCTCTACTGGCTGCGCCCGGAGATCCGCGCTTTCAATACCGGCGCCATCATGGTGATCCAGGTGATGCTGTTCCTGTTCATCCCGGTACGCGTCGTACTCGCCGTGCCGGTGGCCCTGTTCGGCGCCGTGGGCGCCACGCTGGCCGTGGGGGCGACGACGGGCGATCCGACGCTGCGCGTCGGGACCGGTTTTCTGGTGGCGCTGGCGGCGGTGCTCGGCTATTTCGCCGCGCTGCGCCAGCAGAAGACCGAGCGGCAGGAGTTCCTGCTGCGCCGCCAGCTGGAGGGCGCCAACCGCCAATTGCAGAGCGAGGTGGACCGGCGCGTCGCACTGCAGGCGGAGCTCGAACGCCTGGCCGCGACCGATCTGCTCACCGGCCTGGCCAACCGGCGCGTGCTGGCCGAGCGGTTTTCCCTTGAAGCGGCGCGCGCCCAGCGCAGCGGTGAGCCGCTGGCGCTGGCGGTGTTCGACCTGGACCACTTCAAACGCGTCAACGACAGCCATGGCCACGCCGGGGGCGATGCGGTGCTGCGCAGCGTGGGCGAACTCTGCCAGCGCTGCTTTCGGGGTGCCGACATGGCGGCGCGTACCGGCGGCGAGGAATTTGCCGTGCTGTTGCCGGGCGCGGGCCTGGCGCAGGCGGCGGGGGTGATGCGGCGCTTTGCCGAGCAGCTGTCGGCCACGTCGGTGGAGTTCGGCGGTGCGGTGCTGCACGTCACGGCCACCGTCGGCGTGGCGCAGCAGCGACCGGACGAGGGGCTGGACGCGCTGATGGCGCGCGCCGACGCCGCCATGTACCTGGGCAAGAACCTGGGGCGCGACCGCGTCGAACTCGCGCAGTGATGCGGCGCAGCCGCCGCGCTCACCCCCCCGGGTGCCCGGTCAGGATGTGCGCGGCCAGCTCGGCGAACCCAGCGCCGCGTGCACCGGCGGTGAGGTAGCGCGGCCGGTGCGCCAGGCCCGGCAGGAAGGGCGCGATGTTGGCCACGCCGACGCTGTGTGGGAAATGCGCGAACATGACCTGGTCGTTGCTGGAATCGCCCACGTAGACCCAGCGTGCGGATTCCGCCGCCAGCTCGCGCCCGAACAGTTCGCGCACGATCCAGCGTGCGCCTTCCCATTTGTTGTGCGCACCGAACCAGCCGTTGATGTGGATGCTGCTGACGGTGGCGGTCATCCCGGCCTCCTGCATCAGCGCCACGCAGGCGGCGATGGCGGCCTGCGGCAAGTGCGTGAACTCGCTGTGGTCGATGGCGATGTCGGTCTCGCGCCCGGGCGAATCCTCGGCGCGCCGCGCGCCGGGCACCTGGCGCTCGATGCGTTCCAGCACCGCCTGCATGGCGGCGAAGTTGGCGGCGCGCGTGGCCGCATCCTGCTGGTATATTTTTAATAGCTGCGGGCCCTTGCTGGGTAAGCGCTGGAGGCCAATTTCGCTTGAAATTTCGGCCGGTACCGGGCGCAGCGCCACGGCGCCGTTCTCGGCCACCACCGCGTCCACCGGCCAGGTGGCGGCGAAGCGCTCGCTCCAGCCCACCGGGCGGCCGGTGATGGGCACCACGTGCAGACCGGCGGCGCGCAGGGCGGCGAGCGCCGCCAGGGCGTCGGCGGTGATGGCCCCCTGCGTGGTGAGCGTGTCGTCGATGTCGGTGAACACGCCCAGCAGGTCGGGCGGTGCCTGCCACGCGGCCAGGGGCGGCAGGGGCGTGTCCATCAGCCGCCCGACTGCAGGGCCAGCCCGGCGTGCTCGCGCAGCGGGTGGAAGTGGATCTTCGGGAAGCGCTCCTGCGCCAGGCGCACGTCGTAGGGCGAGGTGCACAGGAAGGCGAGGGCGTTGGCGGCGTCGTGCGACAGGCGCATGGGGTAGGCGTCGGTGAAGGCGCGCAGCTCCTGCGCGCTGTCGGCGGTGATCCAGCGCGCGCCGGTGTACTGGCAGCCCTCCAGGCGCACGTCGGCGTCGTATTCGGCGCGCAGGCGGTGCTGCACCACCTCGAACTGCAGCTGCCCCACGGCGCCCAGCAGCATGGGGCCGCCGACGTCGGGCTTGAAGACCTGGATCGCGCCCTCCTCGCCGAGCTGCGCCAGGCCCTGCTGCAGTTGCTTGGTGCGCAGCGGGTTCTTCAGGATCACGGTCATGAAGAGCTCGGGGGCGAAGAACGGCAGGCCGGTGAACTGCAGGTTGGCGCCGTCGGTGATGGTGTCGCCCAGCTGCACGCCGCCGTGCGTGGTGAAGCCGATGATGTCGCCGGCGTAGGCTTCTTCCACCGCCTCGCGGCGCTGGCTCATGAAGGTCACCACGCTGGTCGGGCGCAGCTCCTTGCCGGTGCGCTGCACCTTGAGCTTCATGCCCGGCTGGTACTTGCCCGAGGCGACGCGCACGAAGGCGATGCGGTCGCGGTGGTTGGCGTCCATGTTGGCCTGGACCTTGAAGACCACGCCGGCAAAGCCCGCGTCGTCGGGCTGTACCGTCTTGACCACGGGCTGTTTGTTCACCAGCAGGGTGCTGACGCGCGGGCCGGGCGGCGGCGCCATGTCCACCAGGGCGTCGAGCACCTCCATCACACCGAAATTGTTCACGCCGGAGCCGAAGAACACCGGCGTCAGCTTGCCGGCGAGGAAGGCGGCGTGGTCCCAGGCCGGGGAGGCGCCCACGGCCAGCTCCATGCTCTCCAGCGCGGCGTCGAACTCGGCGCCGAAGCGCGCGCGCAGGCGCTCGGTTTCGGAGAGCGGAATGGATTCGAAATCCTGCGGCCGGCGCTCGCTCCCGGCCTCGAACACCGTCATGGTCTGGGTGCGCAGGTTGATGATGCCGCCGAAGCGCTTGCCCTGGCCGACCGGCCAGGTCATGGGGCAGCAGGGCATGCCCAGTTCGCGCTCGACCTCGTCGAGGATGTCCAGCGGGTCGCGCACCTCGCGGTCCATCTTGTTGACGAAGGTGATGATGGGCGTGTCGCGCTGGCGGCAGACCTCGATCAGGCGGCGTGTCTGCGCCTCCACGCCGTTGGCGGCGTCGATCACCATCAGCGCCGAGTCCACCGCCGTGAGCACGCGGTAGGTGTCCTCGGAGAAGTCCTTGTGGCCGGGCGTGTCGAGCAGGTTGATGACGTGGTCGCGGTAGCTCATCTGCATCACGCTCGACGCCACCGAGATGCCGCGCTGCTTCTCGATCTCCATCCAGTCGCTGGTCGCGTGGCGGCTGGCCTTGCGGCCCTTGACGGCGCCGGCGATCTGGATGGCGCCCGAGAACAGCAGGAGCTTCTCCGTCAGCGTGGTCTTGCCGGCGTCGGGGTGGGAAATGATGGCAAAGGTGCGGCGGCGCCGGGTCTCGTGGGCGTAGGACAAGGGGGTTCCAGATCGGGAGGGGGGCAGTCCGAGCGGTGCCGCGCAGGGGTCAAGCAAAGCCGGGTGATGTTACCGGGGGCCGTGCGCTGCGCGGCGCGCGTGAGCCGGTTTCACAGTGCCGACGAGGCCGGATGCCA
>MEDL01000019.1 GCA_001724785.1 Acidovorax sp. SCN 68-22
CGGCCCAGGGCGGCGTCTGTGCCGTGTCGCCCTGGGCGAACCACAGATCGCCCAGCAGGTTGAGCATGACGGCGGCGCTGTGCTGGCGCGGCGGCACCAGCGGCAGGCCGGCCAGGGTGCGCACCTGCAGCTCGAACTGCGAGACATCGCAGGCGTTCTGGCTGTAGTGGCCGCTGTTGTGCGGGCGCGGAGCGATCTCGTTGACGACCAGGCTGCCGTCCTGCAGCACGAAGAACTCCACGCACAGCACGCCCACGTAGTCGAGGCCAGATGCTATTGAAATCGAAGCTTCAACCGCTTGCTGGACAAGCGCTGGAGGCATATTTTGTTCGTAAACCTCGGTCACGGCCAGGATGCCGTCCCGGTGCAGGTTGCGCTGCGCCGGCAGGTGCACGGTGGTGCCATCGGCGCCGCGCGCCACGATCACCGAGCATTCGAGCTGCAGCGGCAGCATTTTCTCCAGCACGCAGGGCACCCGGCCGACGGACTCCCAGGCGGCGGCCAGTTCGTCGGCCGTGGCCACCCGCGCCTGGCCCTTGCCGTCGTAGCCCATGCGGGCGGTTTTCAGGATGCCGGGCAGCAGGTCCGGGGGCAGGGCGGCCAAGTCCCCCGCGGACGCGATGACCGCGTACGGCGCGCAGGGCACGCCGCAGGCGTCGAAATGCGCTTTTTCCTGCGCCCGGTCCTGGGCCACGGCCACCGCGCGGGCGGCCGGCGACACGGTGCACTGCCCGGCCAGGGCCGCCAGCGCCACCGCCGGGACGTTCTCGAATTCGGTCGTCACCGCAGCGCACAGGCCGGCGAGCTGGCGCAGACCGTCCGGGTCGTCGTAGGCGGCCCGGATGTGGTGGTGGGCGACGCGGCCGGCCGGGCTCTCCGGGTCCGGGTCGAGCACGGCGGTGAAGTACCCCATGGACTGCGCCGCGTGCACGAACATGCGCCCGAGCTGGCCCCCGCCGAGCACGCCCAGCGTCGCGCCCGGCAAAATGGTGCGGGGCTGGGCGCTCATTCGGGCGGCAGGCGCATGGCGCGCGCGGCCTCGGTCTGGGCGGTGCGGAACACGCGCAGTTGCTCGGCCAGCGCCCGGTTGTGGCGGGCCAGCAGCGCCACGGCGAACAGCGCGGCGTTGGCGGCACCGGCCGTGCCTATGGCGAAGGTGGCGACTGGAATACCCTTGGGCATCTGCACGATGCTGTGCAGCGAGTCCACGCCCTGGAGGTGGCGGCTGGCGACGGGAACGCCCAGCACCGGCACCAGCGTCTTGGCCGCGAGCATGCCCGGCAGGTGCGCGGCCCCCCCGGCACCGGCGATGATGGCCTGCAGGCCGCGCCCCTCGGCGGCCTCGGCGTAGGCGAACATGTCGTCGGGCATGCGGTGCGCCGAGACCACCTGCGTTTCGTAGGCGATGCCGAATTGGCTGAGAATCTCGACTGCATGCTGCATGGTCTCCCAGTCGCTGGAAGAGCCCATGACCACGCCGATCTGCGGGCTTGTCATAGTGTCTGGAGTGCGCCCCGGCCGGGGTCTGCGCTAGAGTGAGCCCGCAATTTTACTTTTGGGGCGGCCGGGGCGCCCCGAAGCCAGGAAAAGCTTGAATCCATGATTGATGTCACCGTAGAAAATTTCGAGTCCGAAGTCGTCACCGCCTCGCTCAGCGTGCCGGTGCTGGTGGATTTCTGGGCGCCGTGGTGCGGGCCGTGCAAGACGCTGGGGCCGCTCCTGGAGAAGCTGGAAGCGGAATACGCCGGCCGCTTCAAGCTCGCCAAGATCGATTCCGACGAGCAGCAGCAGTTGGCCGGGATGTTCGGCATCCGCAGCATCCCGACCTGCGTCCTGCTCATCGGCGGCCAGCCGGTGGACGGGTTCACCGGTGCGGTGTCCGAAGGCCAGCTGCGCGCCTTCCTCGACAAGCACGTGCCGAGCGAGGACGCGCTCACCGCCGAAGCCGAGGTGGACGAAGCCCATGCCTTGCTTGAAGCCGGCGACACCCAGGCGGCCCTCGCCAAGATGGCCGACGCGCTGGCCGCCGACCCGGCCAACGACGACGCGCGCTTCGACTACGTGCGCCTGCTCGCCGCCACGGGCGCCTACGAGGAGGCCGAGGCGCTGCTGCGCGAACCGCTCGCGCGCATCCCCAAGCCGCTGCGCTTCGAGGCCCTGGCGCACTGGCTGGCGGCGCTGCAGTTCGTCCAGCAGGACGACCGCGGCAACTGGCCCATCGAGCAGTTCGACGCCCTGATCGCGGCGAACAAGCGCGATTTCGACACGCGCCTGGCCAAGGCGCGCGTGCTGATGGCCGAGGGCCAGTGGACGGCGGCCATGGACGAACTGCTGGAAATCGTGATGCGCGACAAGGCCTGGCAGGACGGCGTGGCGCGCAAGACCTATGTCGCCATCCTGGAGCTGCTCACCCCGCCCAAGCCCAAGGGCGACGCGGGGGTGCCGGGCAAGAGCGCCGGCGGCATCGAACTGATGGGCAAATCGGCCCAGCAGCAGGACGAAACGCAGCAACTCCTGGACAGCTACCGCCGCCGCCTGAGCATGGCACTGAACTAGCCCCTCAGTGCGCCAGGGCGTTCATGCGTCCTTCGTGCGCCAGTACGGCGCCTGCATCGAGGGAGCCGATGGCGACGCGCGGGTCGGTGGGAATGCCGCCGGCCAGTTGCAGCGCCAGGTAGCGCCCGCAGCACACGCGCAGGAACGAGGCGAAGTTTTCCACTTCGCCGCGCTCCGCGATGAGTTCGTCGTACAAGCGCGTGCACAGCTGCGGCACGCCCAGGCCGTCGCGCCCGGCAATCTCTTCGAGTACCTGCCAGAACAGGTTTTCCAGCCGTACGCTGGTCGCCACGCCGTGCAGGCGCAGGGAGCGCGCCCGGTTTTCGTAGAGCTGGGGGTCGGCGCTGATGAAGACCTGGCACATGGGGCAACTCCTGCAGAAACTCAGAGGCCGAGCGTGCCGTGCGGGCCGGCCCGCGTCAAGCCAACGCGGGCGAGGCGCCGAGATACTGCAAAAAGTAGAGCTATAAACGTAGGCGCTTCCTGCGTTAGCGCCCTATTTTCCCTGATTTTCAGTGGGTGATGCGCGTTCCCAGCAGCGCCAGAAACTGCGCCAGCCACTGCGGGTGCGCTGGCCAGGCGGGGGCGCTGACCAGGTTGCCGTCGGTGTGGGCCTGGTCCACGGCGATGTCGGCGTATTGGCCGCCCGCCAGCTCCACCTCGGCCCGGCAGGCCGGGTACGCCGAGCAGGTGCGCCCCCGCAGCACGCCCGCGCCCGCGAGCAGCTGCGCGCCGTGGCAGACGGCCGCCACGGGTTTGTTGGCGTCGAAAAAGTGCCGCACCAGCGCCAGCACCTCGGCGTTGTTGCGCAGGTATTCCGGCCCGCGCCCGCCGGGGATCACCAGCGCGTCGTAGTTTTCCCCGCGGATGTCGGCAAAACTGGCGTTGAGCACAAAGTTGTGGCCCGGCTTTTCGCTGTAGGTCTGCGCGCCCTCGAAATCGTGGATCGCCGTCTTGATGCTGTCGCCGGTCGCTTTGCCGGGGCAGACGGCGTGTACCGTATGCCCGACCGCCAGCAGCGTCTGGAACGGGACCATGGTTTCATAGTCCTCGCAGTAGTCGCCGCACATCATGAGAATTTTCTTGCCCGCCATGCTGGTCTCCAGGTTGTGGTTGCACCGGAGTCCATTGTTGGCAGCGTGCGCTGGCGTGGGTGTTAGCGGGTTACTACACGGGGTGCAGCACCCGATTGCGCGGCGGGACGCGTCAGCCGGTCAGGCGCTCCAGCGCTTCGCGGTACTTGGCGGCGGTCTTGTCAATCACCGCCTCGGGCAGGCGCGGCGCCGGGGGCGTCTTGTCCCAGGGCTTGCCGCCCACCTGGGCCTGCTCCAGCCAGTCGCGCACGAACTGCTTGTCGTAGCTGGGCGGGTTCTCACCGGCGGCCAGCGCGGCGGCGTAGCCTTCTACCGGCCAGTAGCGCGAACTGTCGGGCGTCAGCACCTCGTCCATCAGGACCAGCGTGCCGTCCGGCGCCAGGCCGAATTCGAACTTGGTGTCGGCAATGATCATGCCCTTTGCCAGTGCGATGGCCGAAGCCGCCTCGTACAGCGCAATGCTGAGGTCGCGGATGCGCGTGGCGTGGTCCAGGCCGACCATCTCGACCGTGCGCTCGAACGTGATGTTTTCGTCGTGCTCGCCAGCGGCCGCCTTGGCCGCTGGCGTGTAGATGGGCTTGGGCAGGCGCGCGGCGTTCGTGAGTCCCGGGGGCAGGGCCACGCCGCACACCGACTGCGTGGCCTGGTATTCCTTCCAGCCGCTGCCGGCCAGATAACCGCGCACCACGGCTTCGACCGGCAAAGGCGTGAGGCGCTGCACCAGCATGGAGCGGCCGCGCACTTGCGCGACTTCTTCGGGACGCACGACGCTTTCCGGCGCCTCGCCGGTCAGGTGGTTGGGGCAGATGTGGCCGAGCTTGTCGAACCAGAACAGCGCCATGCGCGTGAGCAGCTCGCCCTTGCCGGGGATGGGCTCGCCCATGATGACGTCGAAGGCCGAGAGGCGATCGCTGGCCACCATCAGGATGCGGTCGGTGCCCACGGCGTAGTTGTCGCGCACCTTGCCGCGCGCCAGCAGCGGCAGCGAGGCGAGCGTGGAGGTGTGCAGGGCAGGGCTGGGGGAGGCGGTCATGGCAGGGGGTGGGAAAGCGGGGAGGGCGGTGCGCGCGGCGCGGGGGATTTTATGCGCCAGGGCCTGGGCGTCCTGCGGGCGGGCGCGGCTGCGGTCGGTGGCGGGGCGGTGTGCGTGCGCGCCGCAGGGCAGCGAATCCAGCTATTGTGCGCCGATTCGGCGCCCAGGGCGACTGCGGCGTCATAAGCCTTTAACCGGCGTCTGGTATGGCGTTGCCTTGGTACCGGGCGCGGTGCATAGTGGGTGCAACGCGGTTTTTCGGGCCGCACCTCGGGCACCGGCGGTGCGGCGTTTGTTCCCAAGAGCCAAGGAGACTCCTCTATGAATCTGACGATCAGCGGCCACCACCTTGAAGTCACGCCCTCCCTGCGCAGTTACGTCACCTCCAAACTCGATCGCATCACGCGGCACTTCGACCAGGTGGTCGACGTGAAGGTGCTGCTCACCGTGGAAAAGCAAAAGGAAAAGGAGAAGCGCCAGCGGGCGGAATGCAACATCCGCGTCAAGGGAAGCGACCTGTTCGCCGAGAGCGCCCACGAAGACCTGTATGCCGCGGTCGATGAGCTGGTGGACAAGCTCGACCGCCAGGTGGTGCGCCACAAGGACCGGTTGCAAGACCACCAGTTCCAGGCGCGCCGGCGCGAGCAGCCGGAGCCATTGAGCGCCTGATTCGCCCCGTACCGTTGCAGCGCCGCCTTCGGGCGGCGTTTTTGCGTCCGCAGCAGGCCTGTGCGCCCGGCAACGCAGGCGGTGCATAATTCCTTCCGACACGCCATGAATCGCCTCGCTTCCATCCTGCCCGCAGCCCAAGTGCTCGTGAGCGTAGACGCCACCAGCAAGAAACGCGCTTTCGAAGAAGCGGGCCTTCTGTTCGAAACCCTGCATGGCCTCTCGCGCGCGCTGATCACCGACAGCCTGTTCGCGCGCGAGCGCCTGGGCTCCACCGGTCTCGGGCACGGCGTGGCCATTCCGCACGGGCGCATCAAGGGCCTGAAGGCCCCGATGGCGGCGGTGTTCCAGCTGGAACGCCCGATCGGCTTCGACGCGCCGGACGAGCAACCCGTCGGCCTGCTGATCTTCCTGCTGGTGCCCGAGGCAGCGACGCAGAAACACCTGGAAATCCTGTCCGAAATCGCCGAGCTGCTGAGCGACGCGCCGCTGCGCGAGCGCATCAAGAGCTGCTCGGACGCCGCGCAGCTGCACAGACTCATTGCCGACTGGCAGTCCACGCAGGCCGCCTGAGCGCCCCGCCGCCGCGCCGTGAAGCCCAACGTCGTCAGCGCAGACGTCCTGTTCGAAGCCTTCCGCGCGCACCTCAAGTGGGAGTGGGTGGCGGGCCTGGGCGCGTCCGAGCGCCGCTTCGACGAGGTGGCGGTGCGCTCGGCCCGCTCGGGCGCCGACCTGGTGGGCTACCTCAACTACATCCACCCCTACCGGGCCCAGATCCTGGGCGAGCGCGAGATCAGCTACCTCGTCAATGGCACCGCCGAGGACGCGGCGCGCCGCGTCGCGCGCATCGTCACGCTGGAGCCGCCGGTGCTGGTGCTGGCCGACGGCCAGGTGGCGCCCGACGCCTTGCTCTCGATGTGCGAGCGCGCGCAGATTCCGATGTTCGCCACGCGCGAATCGGCGGCCTTCGTCATCGACGTGCTGCGCGCCTACCTGTCCAAGCATTTCGCCGACCGCATCACCATGCACGGCGTGTTCATGGACATCCTGGGCCTCGGCGTGATGATCACGGGCGAATCCGGCCTGGGCAAGAGCGAGCTCGGCCTGGAGCTCATCTCGCGCGGACAGGGCCTCGTGGCCGACGATGCGGTCGACCTGTTCCGCATCAACCAGACCACCGTCGAAGGCAAGTGCCCCGACCTGTTGCAGAACCTGCTGGAGGTGCGCGGCATCGGGCTGCTGGACATCCGCGCCATCTTTGGCGAGACGGCGGTGCGGCGCAAGATGCGCCTCAAGCTCATTGTGCACCTGGTGCGCAAGGAAACCCTGGAGCGCGATTACGAACGCCTGCCCTACGAGCCGCTCACCCAGGACGTGCTCGGCGTGCCCATCCTCAAGGTCGTGATCCAGGTGGTGGCGGGGCGCAATATCGCCGTGCTGGTCGAGGCGGCGGTGCGCAACACCATCCTGCAGCTGCGCGGCATCGACACCTACCAGGAATTCGTCGAGCGCCACCGCCGCGCCATGGAACGCGATAGCGGCGGCTGATTCGCTAGAAATTTAATAGCTACTGGCGCTTTATGGATAAGCGCCAGGGCCATTTTTTACCGGAATTCTTCAGGCGGGCATGCCCACGGCCAGTGCGCCCGTGGATCCGGCTTTGCCGGGCCACTGGGTGCGTCCCCCTTGGGGGAAGGCGCGTAGCGCCTCAGGGGGTTACCCTTTCTTCGCGCAGCTGGCGCAGCGGCCGTACAGCGCCATGGAGTGGTCTTCCACCACCCAGCCCTTGGCCTTGGCCACTACCTGTTGGCGCTTTTCGATTTCGGGGTCGTAGAACTCTTCGACCTTGCCGCAGCTGGTGCAGACGAAATGGTCGTGGTGCTGGCCTTCGTTCAGCTCGTAGACCGCCTTGCCGCTCTCGAAATTGCTGCGCAGCAAGATGCCGGCCTGCTCGAACTGCGTCAGCACCCGGTACACGGTCGCCAGGCCGATGTCGGAGCGCTCGTCCAGCAAAACGCGGAACACGTCCTCCGCGGTCATGTGGCGCTGCGTGCTTTTTTGAAAGACTTCCAGGATCTTCAGGCGCGGCAGCGTGGCCTTGAGCCCCGTGCTTTTGAGCTCGTCGATATTCGTCATGGCAGGTCCTTCGTGCCGCCGTGCAGGCGGCGGGGGCCGGGCGCCTTGGGCGCGGGGGCCTGTCGCTACAATCTGGCGATCATAGCCCCAAGCCCCCCACCCATGTACGCTCCAGTCCACTGCGGTGCCCGTCTGGGCGCCCTCCTGTGCTTTGGCGCCCTGCTCGCAGGGTGCTCCGCTCTCGATTCCGCGAGCAGTTCCGTGGCGGGCATTGTCCGGCCGTACCGCACCGATGTGGTGCAGGGCAATTTTGTTTCGCGCGAGCAGGTGCAAGCCCTGCAGCCCGGCATGGGCCGGCAGCAGGTGCGCGAGATCCTCGGCACGCCGCTGATCACCAGCCTGTTCCACGGCGACCGCTGGGAATACGTGTTCACGCTCAAACGCCCCGGCGTCGAAGCGCAGACGCGCCGGCTGACGGTCTATTTCAAGGGCGATGTCCTTGAGCGCTACGAGGGGGACGAGATGCCGACGGAAAGCGAATTCGTCGCCTCCCTGGAAACGCGCAAGGGCAAGGGCGACGTCCCCGTGCTCGAAGCGACGGAGCAGCAGCTCGCGCGCTACCCGCAGCCCGGCGCCGGCAACAAGGAGCAGGCCAGCCCCGCGGCAGGCCCGGCCGCAGCGCCTGGCCGCAGTTACCCCCCGCTTGAACCCACGGCGCGCTGAGCCGCGCGCTGGCCCCTTTCCTGGATACCTCATGGAGCACCTCGCGACCGATACTTCCCAGCCTCCCATCCGCGTGGCGGTGGCGGGCGCCAGCGGCCGCATGGGCCGCATCCTGATCGAAGCCATACGCGGCAGCGGCGACTGCGTGCTGGTCGGCGCGCTGGACGTTCCGGCCAGCCTGGGCATCGGGTCCGATGCGACCGCCTTCCTCGGCCTGGCCAGCGGCGTCCCCATCACGGCGGACATCGAGCAAGGCCTGGCGGGCGCCGACGTGCTGATCGACTTCACCCGCCCCGAAGGCACGCTGGCGCATCTGGACGCCTGCGCGCGCCTGGGCGTCCAGGCGGTTGTGGGGACCACCGGCTTCAGCGACGCGCAAAAGGCGCAGATCGCCGCCTATGCGCGGGACACGGCCGTGGTGATGGCACCCAACATGAGCGTCGGCGTCAACGTCACGCTCAAGCTCCTGGACATGGCGGCGCGCGCGCTCGCCACCGGCTACGACATCGAGATCATCGAAGCGCACCACCGCCACAAGGTGGACGCGCCGTCCGGCACGGCGCTGAAAATGGGCGAGGTCATCGCCGGCGCCCTGGGTCGCGACCTCAAGGACTGCGCGGTCTATGCACGCGAAGGCGTCACGGGCGAGCGCGACCCCTCGTCCATCGGGTTTGCCACCATCCGGGGCGGCGACATCGTGGGCGACCACACGGTGCTGTTCGCCGGCACGGGCGAGCGCATCGAGATCACGCACAAATCGGCCAGCCGGGCCACCTACGCCCAGGGGAGCCTGCGCGCCGTGCGCTTCCTGCGCGGGCGCAAGTCCGGCTTGTTCGACATGTTCGATGTTCTGGGACTGAACTGAACGGCCTCCCCCCACTATGAGCAGCCTGGATTGGTGGCGCAGCGGCGATGCGGTGACGCAGTCGGCCGCGCTGCTCCTGCTCCTGATGTCGGTGGCCAGCTGGGTGGTGATTTTCTGGAAGCTGCGCATGCTGCAGCGCGCCGCACCCGACCTCGCGCGCAGCCAGGCCGCTTTCTGGCAGGCGCCGAACTGGCAGGCGGCGGCGCCGGCGGTGGCGGTTTTCGACCGCGATGCCTTGTTGTCGCCCCTGGTCGCGGCGGCGCTGGAGGCACGGGCCCCCGGGGCCGCACCGGCGCAGGGCGGCGCTGAAGCGATCCGTACGAGCGCGCCGGCGCGTGCCACGCGCCTCTTGCGCGCCGCGCTGTTGCGCGCGGTCAGGCGCCTGCAATACGGCCAGGTGCTGCTCGCCACGGTGGGCGCCACGGCCCCCTTCGTGGGCTTGCTCGGCACGGTCTGGGGCATCTACCACGCACTGACAGCCCTGGCGGGCACCGGGCAGATCAGCGTCGAGCGCCTCGCCGGCCCGGTGGGGGAAGCGCTCATCATGACGGCCGCCGGCCTCGCGGTGGCGATCCCGGCGGTGCTGGCCTACAACCTGCTCGGGCGGCAGGTGGCGCACCTGGAAGCCGAACTGGAAGGTTTTGCCCACGATTTGCGCGAACTCTGCGCGGTGGACGGCTGAGCATGGCGTTCGGCCGCCTGGAACGCAGCGCCGGGGCACCGCCCATGAGCGACATCAACGTGACGCCGCTGGTCGATGTGATGCTGGTGCTGGTCGTCATCTTCATCCTCGCTGCGCCCTTGCTCGCGGGCTCGCTGCGCCTGGAGTTGCCGCGCGCCCAGGGCACGGCCAGTGGCGCGGCCGCGCCGGCGGTGCTGGTGGAGCTGGCGCGCGACGGCCAGGTGCATGTCGACGGCGCCGTGCTCGGCGCCGCCGCGCTCGCGGAGCGGCTGGCGGCGCTGGCCGCAGAGCGGCCGGACACCGAGATTCAGCTGCGCGCCGACGCCGCCGTCCCCTATGGCCGCGTGGTGGAGCTGATGGGCGTGGCGCACGCCGCCGGCCTGGCGCGCATCGCCTTCGTGGCCGAGCCGGTGCCGGAGCGCTGAGGCCGCGCGCCTAGAATCCCCTGCGAATGCAGCGGTTTGTGCTGCTTTTTCTTTCTTTTCGAGCCCATGGACACCAAATACCAACCCGCCGAGGTCGAACGCGCCGCCCAGGCGCATTGGAACGCGCTGGACGCCTACCGCGTCACCGAAGACGCGGGCCGGCCCAAGTACTACGCCTGTTCCATGCTGCCCTACCCGAGCGGCAAGCTGCACATGGGCCATGTGCGCAACTACACCATCAACGACATGCTCGCGCGCCAGCTGCGCATGAAGGGCTACAACGTCCTCATGCCCATGGGCTGGGACGCCTTCGGCCTGCCGGCCGAGAACGCGGCGCTGAAGAACGGTGTGCCGCCGGCGAAATGGACCTACGAAAACATCGCCTACATGAAGGGCCAGTTGCAGGCCATGGGGCTGGCCATCGACTGGAGCCGCGAGGTCGCCACCTGCGATGCGGACTACTACCACTGGAACCAGTGGCTGTTCCTCAAGATGCTGGAAAAGGGCATCGCCTACCGCAAGACCCAGGTGGTGAACTGGGACCCGGTGGACCAGACCGTGCTCGCCAACGAGCAGGTGATCGACGGCAAGGGCTGGCGCACCGGCGCGCCGGTGGAGCGGCGCGAGATTCCGGGCTACTACCTCAAGATCACCGATTACGCCGAGGAACTGCTGGACCATGTGCAGCACAAGCTGCCCGGTTGGCCGGAAAAGGTGCGGCTGATGCAGGAAAACTGGATCGGCAAGAGCGAGGGCGTGCGCTTTGCCTTCACGCACGCCATTCGCGGCGAGGACGGCGCACTGATCGGTGGCGGCAAGATGTACGTGTTCACCACGCGCGCCGACACCATCATGGGCGTGACCTTCTGCGCCGTGGCGCCCGAGCACCCGCTGGCCCAGCACGCCGCGCGCGCCAACCCGGCGCTGGCCGCCTTCATCGCCGAATGCAAGAGCGGCGGCACCACCGAGGCCGAACTCGCCCTGCAGGAAAAGAAGGGCATTCCCACCGGTCTCTGCGTGACGCACCCGCTGACCGGCGAGTCGGTCGACGTCTGGGTCGGCAACTACGTGCTGATGGGCTACGGCGACGGCGCCGTGATGGGCGTGCCGGCGCACGACGAGCGCGACTTCGCTTTCGCCCTGAAGTACGGCATCCCCATTCGCCAGGTGGTGCTGGTCGACGGCGAGACCTTCGATTTCCACCGTTGGCAGGACTGGTACGCCGACAAGCAGCGCGGCGTGACCGTCAATTCCGACAGCTTCAGCGGCCTGCCCTACAAGGAGGCGGTGGACGCCGTGGCGCACGCGCTGGCGCAAAAGGGCCTGGGCGAGAAGAAGACCACCTGGCGCCTGCGCGACTGGGGCATCTCGCGCCAGCGCTACTGGGGCACGCCCATCCCCATGATCCACTGCGAGGAGCACGGCGCCGTGCCGGTGCCGGAGAAAGACCTGCCCGTGGTGCTGCCCACCGACTGCGTTCCCGACGGCTCCGGCAACCCGCTGCACAAGCACGCGGGCTTCCATGCCGGCGTCACCTGCCCGGTCTGCGGCAAGGCGGCGCGGCGCGAGACCGACACCATGGACACCTTCGTGGACAGCTCCTGGTACTTCATGCGCTACTGCGACCCGAAGAACCAGCAAGCCATGGTCGCGGACGGCGCCGAATACTGGATGCCGATGGACCAGTACATCGGCGGCGTCGAACACGCGGTGCTGCACCTGCTCTACGCGCGCTTCTGGACCAAGGTAATGCGCGACATGGGGCTGGTGAAGGCCGACGAGCCGTTCACGCGCCTGCTCACGCAGGGCATGGTGCTCAACCACATCTACTTCCACCGCGACGACAAGGGCGGCAAGCACTACCACCCGCCGCTGGAGGTGACGCCGACGCTCGACGCGCGCGGTCACATCATCGGCGGCACGGCGGCCGACGGCACCCAGCTGGAGTACGGCGGCATCGGCAAGATGGGCAAATCCGAAAGGAACGGCGTCGACCCGCAGGACTTGATTGAGAAATACGGCGCCGATACCGCGCGCCTGTACACCATGTTCACCGCGCCGCCCGAGGCCACGCTCGAATGGAACGACGCGGCGGTGGAGGGCAGCTACCGGTTCCTGCGCCGGGTGTGGGCTTTTGGCGCCAAGCTGTCTGCTATGGATATGGAAGCTGCTAGCGCAATAGCAGCAAGCGCCAGAGGCCTAAAAGACCTTAAATTTGGCGACTCGGCCAAGGCCTTGCGCCGCGAGATCCACACGGTGCTCAAGCAGGTGGATTACGACTACCAGCGCATGCAGTACAACACCGTCGTCTCCGGCGCGATGAAGATGATCAACGCGCTGGAAGACTTCGCGGGTGGCGGCACGGCCGACGGCCAGGTGGCGCTGGTCGAGGGGTTCGGCATCCTGCTGCGCTGCCTGTACCCGGCCACGCCGCACATCGCGCACCAGCTCTGGAGCGGCCTGGGCTACGCCGGCGTGCTGGGCGAACTGCTCGATGCGCCCTGGCCCCAGGTGGACCCGGACGCGCTGGTGCAGGACGCAATCGAGCTGGTCCTGCAGGTCAATGGCAAGCTGCGCGGCAGCGTGCGCGTGCCCGCCCAGGCCGACAAGGCGGAAATCGAACGCCTGGCGCTGGCGAGCGAAGCCTTTGCCGCGCACAGCGGCGGCGCGGCGCCCAAGCGCGTGGTGGTGGTGCCCGGGCGCCTGGTCAACGTGGTGGTCTGACGGCATGGACAGGCGCCGCCTTCTCCTCGCTGCGCCCGCGCTGCTGCTTGCCGGCTGCGGCTTCCGGTTGCGCGGGGTGCCGCAGTTCGCCTTCGGTTCGCTCTACATCGCGGCGCCGGAGGGCTCGCAGCTGGCGTTGCAATTGCGCCGCACGCTCGAAGCCACCGGCGGCGGCCTGCGCGTGCTCAGCGACCCGGCGGCGCTGCCCCAGGCCGAAGCGGTGTTCGAGCTGCTGGCCGAGCAGCAGGAGCGTTCGGTGGTCGGCCTCAACGCCTCGGGCCAGGCGCGCGAGCTGGAGCTGCGCCTGCGCATCCGCTTTCGCCTGCGCAATCAGGCCGGCAGCGAGCTCATCGCGCCGACCGAGATCGTGCAGCAGCGCGAGCTGAGCTACAACGAAACCCTGGCCCTGGCCAAGGAGGCCGAAGAGGCGCTGCTGTACCGCGACATGCGCCGCGACCTGGTGCAGCAGCTGGTGCGCCGGCTGGCGGCGGCCAGGCCGTAAACGCCGCGCCGTATCAGGCGGCCGGCCGGGGCCGCATCAGCGTGCTCTTGCCGAACAGCGATTCGACCAGGTCGACGGCCAGGCGCGCCGTCTTGTTGCGCACGTCGAGCGCCGGGTTGAGCTCGACGATGTCGAGCGAGGCGAGGCGCCCGCTGTCGGCAATCATCTCCATGCACAGCTGGGCCTCGCGGTAGGTCGGGCCGCCGGGCACGGTGGTGTCCACGCCGGGGGCGAGCTCCGGGTCGAGAAAATCGACGTCGAAGCTCACGTGCAGGTGCGTGCCCTCGTCCACCCCGGCCAGGGCGCGCTGCATGGTCTCGCGCATGCCCATTTCGTCGATGAAGCGCATGTCGTACACCTCCAGCCCTTGCGCATGCACGAACTCCTTTTCCCCGGCGTCGACGCTGCGGATGCCGATCTGGCGGATCTGCCCGGCAGAGAGCGCGGGCGCGCCGTCCGGCAGCCGCGCCAGGCGCACCAGCGGTTCGGGGCCGACGCCGAACAGACAGGCCACCGGCATGCCGTGCAGGTTTCCGCTCGGGGTCAGCGTGCTGGTGTTGAAATCGGCGTGCGCGTCCAGCCACAGCACGCGCAGCTTCTTGCCCGTATCGAAACAGTGCCGGGCCACCGCCGCGATGCTGCCCAGGCCCAGGCAATGGTCGCCGCCCAGCAGCACCGGCAGATTCCCCGCGCGCAATTCGCCCTGCACGGCGTCGAACACCTGGCGGTTCCAGGCGGCCACTTCGTCCAGGTGGCGGTAGCCGCCGCTCGGCGGCTGCCAGGGGTTGGCCGGGCCGACCAGGTTGCCCCGGTCCACGACCTGCAGGCCATGCGCCTGCAGCGCCGCCTGCAGGCCCGCGACGCGCAGCGCCTCCGGGCCCATGGAGGCGCCGCGCGCGCCCGCGCCGATGTCCGTGGGCGCGCCGATCAGCGCGAGCGTGGGGGCGGCGGACGAAGGGCGGTGGTTCATGGCAGCGGTGGGGGTGGGTGGTTCGGGAGCTGCATTGTGCGCACGGTGCGCGGCAAATCCCAGGCGGCGCCTGGTGCGATTTGCCAGCCGTTCTGGCGATTTGGCAGGAGCAGGTGGCGAAATGCCTGCCAGGCCCGTGCACTAGACTCGCCGCCATGCACCTGCCCCTGGCCCAGCTTCCCGCGCAACTGCAACGTGGCCTGGCGCCGCTGTACCTGCTGCACGGCGACGAGGCCTTGCTGGTGGAGGAGGCGGCCGACGCCATCCGTGCCGCTGGCCGCGCCGCCGGCCACACCGAGCGCCATGTCTTCGTGGCCAGCGCCACGCGCTTCGACTGGAGCGCGGTGCTGGCTGCGGGCGGCAGCCTGAGCCTGTTCGCCGAACGCCAGACGGTGGAGATCCGCGTGCCCTCCGGCAAGCCGGGCAAGGAAGGCGGGGCGGCGCTGCAGCAGGTGGCCGCCGGCGCGGAACCGGGCGGTGCCACGCTGACCCTCGTCATCCTGCCCAAGCTGGACAAGGCGACGCGCGGCAGCCCTTGGTTCGGCGCCCTGTCCGACGCGGGCGTGGCCGTGCAGGTGGACGCCGTGGAGCGCGCCGCCCTGGCGCCCTGGATCGCCCAGCGCCTGGCCGTCCAGGGCCAGCGCGTGCGCCCGGGCGAGGAAGGCCAGCGCACGCTGCAGTTCTTTGCCGACCGGGTGGAGGGCAACCTGCTCGCCGCGCACCAGGAAATCCAGAAGCTCGGCCTGTTGTACCCGGCCGGGGAGTTGGACTTTGCCCACGTCGAGGCGGCGGTGCTGAACGTGGCGCGCTACGACGTTTTCAAGCTGGCCGAAGCGGTGCTGGCCGGGCAGGTGCTGCGCGCGCAGCGCATGCTCGCCGGCCTGGAGGCCGAAGGCACGGCCGCCGTGCTGGTGCATTGGGCGCTGTCGGACGACATCCGCGCCCTCAAGCGCATCAGCGATGCCATGGCGGCGGGCCGCCCGCTGCCGATGGCGCTGCGCGAGGCGCGCGTCTGGGGCGCGAAGGAAAAGCTCTACGAGCGCGTGCTCGGCCACCTGGCGCCCGCGGCCGCCGGGCGGCTGCTGCAGTCGGCGCATGTCGTCGACGGCATCGTCAAGGGCCTCAAAGCACCCGACTGGCCGCACGACCCGTGGCAGGCGCTGCAGCGGCTGGCCCTGCAAAGCCTGCGCGCCTACGCGCCGCCGCGCTGAATCAGGCGTTGCCTTCGACGAAGGTGACCTGCATGTGGACACGGTAGGCCTGGATGCGCCCGTCCTCGACCGTCACCTTCTGCTCCTTGATCCAGGCGCCGCGCACGCTGGCCGCGTCCTGGCGTGCGCTCGCCAGGCCCTGGCGGATCGCGTCTTCGAAACTCGTGGGGCTGGTGGCGCTGACTTCTATGACCTTGGCTACGCTCATGGCAATCTCCTGTGGACGGAAAAAAAAGGCATCTTGGGCGCGCGCCGCCGCCGGCCGTGTGGGACGGCACGCTTGGAGCCGGTAGGTCGCTGCCCGTCGGCGCGGCGAGCGCCTTCTGCCAGAATCCGGGGCATGAACGCCCTCAACGTCACGGAATACGTCCAGGCCCTGGGTTTGCAGGCAAAAGTGGCCTCAGCGCTTATGGCGTCTGCCTCAGCAGCTACAAAAAACAAAGCACTCAAGGCCCTCGCGGCGGCGCTGCGCACCCAGGGGCCGGCATTGCAGCAGGCGAACGCGCTGGATCTGGAGCGCGCGCGCGCCGCCGGCCTGGCCGCGCCCATGGTCGACCGCCTGCAGCTCACCCCCAAGGTGCTGGAAACCTGCGCCCTGGGCTGCGAGCAGCTCGCCGCCATGCCCGACGTGATCGGCGAGATCCGCGGTCTGCAGCAGCAGCCGAGCGGTATTCGCGTGGGCCAGATGCGCGTGCCGATCGGCGTTTTCGGCATGGTCTACGAGAGCCGGCCCAACGTCACCATCGAGGCGGCGAGCCTGGCCATCAAGAGCGGCAACGCGGCCATCCTGCGCGGCGGCTCCGAGGCCATCGAATCGAACCGCGCCCTGGCGCTGCTGGTCCGTGCGGCGCTGGAGGAGGCCGGCCTGCCGCAGGACGCGGTGCAACTGGTGAAGACCACCGACCGCGACGCCGTGGGTCAGTTGATCGCCATGCCCGAGTACGTCGACGTGATCATCCCGCGCGGCGGCAAGGGCCTCATCGAGCGCATTGCCGCTGGCGCCAAGGTGCCGGTCATCAAGCACCTGGACGGCAACTGCCACAGCTACGTCGATGACCCGTGCGATCTCGACATGGCGCTGCGCGTCGTCGACAACGCCAAGACGCAGAAGTACAGCCCCTGCAACGCCAGCGAAAGCCTGCTGGTGGCGCGCGCGGTGGCGCCCGAGTTCCTGCCCCGCATGGCGGCCGAGTTTGCGAAAAAAGGGGTGGAAATGCGGGTTTGCGCAGAGTCCATGCCATTGTTAGCTACTGTTCCAGGAGCAAAACTGGTCCCCGCGACCGAGCAGGACTGGTCCGAGGAGTACCTGGCGCCCATCATCAGCATCAAGATCGTGGCCGGCGTGGACGAGGCCATCGCCCACATCAACCGCTATTCCAGCCACCACACCGACGCCATCCTCACGCGCGACCACGTGCACGCCCAGCAGTTCCTGCGCGAGGTCGATTCGGCCAGCGTCATGGTCAACGCCAGCACGCGCTTCGCCGACGGTTTCGAATACGGCCTGGGCGCGGAAATCGGCATCAGCACGGACAAGTTCCACGCGCGCGGCCCGGTCGGCATCGAAGGCCTGACCTCGCTCAAGTGGGTGGTGCTCGGCCAGGGCGAGGTGCGCGGCTGAGGCCGGCGCAGCGGGCATGAAGGTCATCATCCTCGGGGCGGGCCGGGTCGGCTGCAGCGTCGCCGAGAGCCTGGTTTCCGAGCGCAACGACATCACCGTCATCGACACCGACGCGGGGCGGCTGCGCGAGCTCGAATCGCGCTTCGACTTGCGCGGCGTGGTCGGTAGCGGCATCGAGGTCGGCGTGCTGGCCGAGGCCGGCGCGCAGGACACCGACCTGCTCATCGCCTGCGCGGCGCAGGACGAAACCAACCTGGTGTGCTGCAAGCTCGGGCAACTGGTGTTCAACATTCCCACGCGCATCGCGCGTGTGCGCTCGCAGGGTTTCGAGAGCGAGGCGCTGATGAGCAACGAGGGCTTCGGCGTCAGCCGCATCATCTGCCCGGAGGAATCCCTGACGCGCTACATCGGCAAGCTCATCGAGTACCCCGAGGCCATGCAGGTGCGCGAATTCGCCGGCGGCCGGGCCTGCCTGGTCTCCACCCGGGCGCGCGCCGGTGCGCCCATGGTGGGCAAGACCATTGGTGAAACCCGCGCCAGCACGCCCGACCTGGCGATGCGCATCGTCGCCCTGTACCGGCGCTTTCCCGACGAGCCCGACCGTTTCGTCGCCTGTGGGGGCCTGACCCGCATCGAGCCAGGCGACGAGGTGTTCGCCTTGTCGGCGCGCGAGAACATCCCCGTGGTACTGGGCGGCCTGCACCGCCGGCCGGGCCACGAAACCCGGCAGGTGCGGCGCGTGATGATCGCCGGCGGCGAAGCGGTGGGCCTGCGCCTGGCGCAGCAGCTGGCGCGCGAGCCGGGGCGCTTTCACGTCAAGCTGTTCGAGCCCGATGGCGAGCGCTGCGTCGAACTGGCGTCGCTCCTGCCTTCCGAGGTGCTGGTGCTGCAAGGCTCCGCCACCGACGAAGACCTGCTGGCGGCGGAGACCATCGAGGACGTGGACCTGTTTCTCGCGCTCAGCGAGGACGACGAGAACAACATCATGGGCGCCTTGCTGGCCAAGCGCATGGGCGCGCGGCGGGTCCTGGCGCTCATCAACCGGCGCAGCTACGCCGACCTGATGCACGGCACGCAGATCGACATTGCCCTCTCGCCCGCCCAGGCCATGCTGGGCGAACTGCTGGCGCATGTGCGCCGAGGCGACGTGCAGGCCGTGCACAGCCTGCGCCGGGGCGTGGCCGAGGCGCTGGAAGTGGTGGCGCGCGGCGACCGCAAGAGCTCGCGCGTGGTCGGCCGGCGCGTCAACGAGCTGCGCCTGCCCGGCGACGTGCACATGGGGCTCATCGTGCGCGGCCTGGTGGATGCCGGCGTGGCGCCCGAGCAGCCGCCGGAAGTCATCATCCCGCGCAGCGACACGGTGATCGAGCAGGGCGACCACGTGGTGTTCTTCCTGCCGCACAAACGGCTGGTGGGCGATGTGGAAAAGCTCTTCCGGGTCAGCGCCACGTTCTTCTGACCATGACCGACCTCCTCCCGGTGCTGCGCGTGCTCGGCATGCTGGTCATGCTGTTTGCCCTGACCATGGGCGTGCCGCTGGCCGTCTCACTGCACGAGCAGGACGGGGTCTGGCAGGTCTACCCGATCGCCATGGCGGCCGCGTTCTCCGCCGGCGGCGCGCTGACGCTGGGCCTGCGGCACTGGCGGCGCGAACTGCTGCCGCGCCATGGGGTGATGCTGGTTTCGCTGGCCTGGTCGGTGCTGCCCCTGGCGGCGGCGCTGCCGCTGCTGCTGGCATGCGCCCTGGTGGGGCGGCCGCTCTCGTTCACGCATGCGTATTTCGAAGCGGTGTCGGGGCTGACGACGACCGGATCGACGATTTTCACCGGGCTCGATACGCTGCCGGTGTCGGTCAACGTCTGGCGCACCCTGCTGCAATGGGTGGGCGGCATGGGCATCCTGATCCTGGCGGTGGCCGTGCTGCCCCTGCTCGGCGTGGGCGGGAGCCAGCTCTTCAAGGCGGAAGCCGCTGGCCCGGTGCGCGACACCAAGCTCACCCCGCGCATGACCGGAACGGCCAAGGGCTTGTGGGGTGTGTACGCGGCGTTTTCGCTCGCCTGCGGCCTGGCCTACTGGCTTGCCGGCATGGAGCCGCTCGACGCGCTGATGCACATGTTCGCCACCGTGAGCCTGGGCGGCATGTCGCCGCACGACGCGAGCTTCGGCTACTTTGCCTCGCCGCTGCTCGAATGGCTGGCGGTGGGCTTCATGCTGCTGGCCAGCTGCAATTTCGCGCTGTACTTCGTCGCCCTGCGCAAGGGCCATGTGCGCGAGTTCGTGCGCGACCCGGAAATGCGCGCCACACTGGGCACGCTGATCGGTGGGGGTCTTTTCGTGGCCCTGCTGCTCTGGATCAAGGGTGCGTACGCCCCGCTGGAGGCGCTGCGCCTGGGGCTGTTCCATGTGGTGTCGGTGGCTTCGACGACCGGTTTTGCAAGCACCGATTACCTCGCCTGGCCAGTGTTCGCCCCGGTGCTGATGCTGATGCTTTCCGGCGTGGCTACCAGCGCAGGCTCCACCGGCGGCGGCATCAAGATGGTGCGCATGCTGATTCTGTTCAAGCAGACGCAGCGCGAATTGACGCGCCTGGTGCACCCGAATGCGGTGCAGCCAGTCCGTCTGGGAGGGCGGGTGGTCGGCAATCCGATGATTTTCTCGGTGCTGGCGTTCATGCTGGTGTACGCGGCAACGCTGCTGACGCTGAGCATGGTGCTGCTGCTTACCGATCTGGACCCGGTGACAGCGTTCAGCGCGGTAATGGCCAGCCTGCACTGCACCGGCCCGGGCCTGGGGGGCGTCGGGCCGGCATCCACCTACGCCGTTCTGACGGATTTCCAGATCTGGGTCTGTACGCTGGCCATGGTGCTGGGCCGGCTGGAAATCCTGAGCTTTCTCGCGTTGCTGACGCCCGCTTTCTGGCGCCGCTGAGCGCCGAAGGCACTCCTACAATTGCCGATCCTTCTTGCCAAGGCCCCGCATGGTTCCGCATCTCATCACCGCCCTTACGGGGCCCATCAACGAGCTCGAGCAGCGCATCATCGACTCGATGCCCGCCACGGAGCGCTGGTTTCGCCTGGAGTGGATGGAGCACACGCCGCCGTTCTACACCTCGGTGGACATCCGCAACGCCGGGTTCAAGCTGGCCCCGGTGGATACCAACCTGTTCCCAGGCGGCTGGAACAACCTGACGCCCGAGATGCTGCCGCTGGCGGTGCAGGCGGCCATGGCGGCGATCGAGAAAATCTGCCCGGAAGCGCGCAACCTGCTGATCATTCCGGAAAACCACACGCGCAACAGCTTCTACCTGAGCAACCTGGTGCAGCTGCAGCGCATCTTCAACATGGCGGGGCTGAACGTGCGTGTGGGTTCGGTCAGCCCCGATGTGAAGAAGACCACGGTGCTTGAGCTGCCAAACGGCGAGAGCGTGACCATCGAGCCCGTGGTGCGAACGCGCGGGCGCCTGGGGCTCAAGCACTTCGACCCCTGCACCATCCTGCTCAACAACGATTTGTCCGCCGGTGCGCCCGGCATTCTGGAGGACCTGCACGAACAGTACCTCCTGCCGCCACTGCACGCAGGCTGGACCGTGCGCCGCAAGAGCAACCATTTCCGCAGTTACGAGGAAGTGTGCAAGCGCTTCGGCAAGGTCCTGGGCATTGACCCCTGGCTCATCAACCCCTTGTTTGGCAAGTGCAGCGACGTCGACTACACGGCGCAGGCGGGCCTGGAGGCGGTACAGGCGCAGGTGGACGCTGTGCTCGGCAAGGTGCGCCGCAAGTACAAGGAGTACGGCATCAAGGAAAAGCCCTTCGCCATCGTCAAGGCCGACAACGGCACCTACGGCATGGCGGTGATGACGGTGCGGGACGCCAAGGACCTGGAAGTCCTGAACCGCAAAACGCGCAACAAGATGGCCGTGGCGAAGGACGGCCAACCGGTACACGACGTGATCGTCCAGGAAGGCGTGCTGACCCAGGAGCGCCTGAACGGTGCCGTTGCCGAACCCGTGGTGTACATGATGGACCGCTACGTGGTCGGCGGCTTCTACCGCATGCACCCCGACCGGGGAGTGGATGAGAACCTGAATGCGCCGGGCTCGGCCTTCGTGCCGCTTGCCTTCGACCAAAGCACCCACATGCCCCAACTCGGCGCGCGGCCCGGCGTGAGCGCGCCCAACCGCTTCTACATGTACGGAGTGGTGGCGCGCCTGGCCATGCTGGCCGCCAGTTACGAACTCGAGGCTACCAATCCGGACGCTGAAACCTACGAGTGAGCGCGGCCTGTGCAAACCTCCAAGTCCTCGCTCCCGGCGCTCACCCTGGCGGCGATAGGTGTTGTCTACGGCGACATCGGCACCAGCGTGCTGTACGCCATGAAGGAGGTGTTCGGCTCGGGCCACGTGCCCTTCACGCAGGGCAATATTTACGGGATCCTCTCGATCTTTTTCTGGACCCTCACGGTCATCGTGTCGCTGAAGTACGTGGTGCTGGTGCTGCGCGCGGACAACAACGGCGAGGGGGGCCTGGTGGCGATGCTGGCGTTGGCGTCGCAGGCGGTGCGGGACAAGCCGCGGCTGCGGGGGCTATTGCTCGCGGTGGGGATTTTCGGCACCTCGCTGTTCTACGGCGACGGGGTCATCACTCCGGCCATTTCCGTGCTGTCGGCCGTGGAAGGCCTGGAAGTGGTCTCGACGCAGTTCCGGAAATACGTGATACCGGTGACGCTGCTGGTGCTGTTTTGCCTGTTCTTCGTGCAAAAGCGCGGTACCGGCGGCATCGGGCGGTTCTTCGGCCCGGTGACGCTGGTGTGGCTGCTGAGCATCGCGGCGCTGGGCATCGCCCACATCGCCGATCACCCGGAGATCCTCTGGGCGCTCAGCCCGCACCACGCGCTTGGCTTCGTGTTCGCCAACCCTGGCACGAGCTTCATCATTCTCGGGGCCGTGGTTTTGTGCGTGACCGGTGCCGAAGCCTTGTACGCCGATCTGGGCCACTTCGGCAAGGCGCCGATTCGCCTGGCGTGGTTCGTCGTGGTCATGCCCGCGTTGACGCTGAACTATTTCGGCCAGGGCGCGCTGCTGCTGGCGCAACCGGAGGCGGTGAAAAACCCGTTCTACATGATGGCACCCGATTGGGCGCTGCTGCCCCTGGTGCTTCTGGCCACCCTGGCCACCGTGATCGCTTCGCAGGCATTGATCACGGGGGCGTTCAGTGTGACCAAGCAGGTGATCCAGCTGGGGTACCTGCCGCGTCTGAACATCCAGCACACCAGCGTGCGCGATACCGGGCAGATCTACCTGCCCTTCGTCAACTGGGGGCTGTTCACGGCCATCGTACTGGCGGTGGTGTTGTTCCGCTCGTCCAGCAACCTCGCAGCGGCGTACGGCATCGCCGTCACCCTGGACATGCTGATCACCACGGTGCTGACGTTCTTCGTGCTTCGCTATGGTTGGCGCTATCCCTTGGCGCTGTGCCTCGGCGCGACGAGTTTTTTCTTTCTGGTCGATCTGGCCTTCTTCACGTCGAACCTGCTCAAGCTCTTCCAAGGCGGCTGGTTCCCGCTGCTCATCGGCGGCGGCGTGTTCACCTTGATGATGACGTGGAAGGAAGGCCGCCGTCTGCTGAACGAAAAATTGCGCAGCGACGCCATCGCGCTGAGCGATTTTCTCGAATCCGTTTTCATCAGCCCCCCCACGCGGGTGGAGGGAACGGCGGTTTTTCTCAGCGCCGACCCGGGGGCGGTACCGAATGCATTGCTGCACAACCTGAAGCACAACAAGGTGCTGCATAGAACCAACTTGTTCGTGACGGTGCGCAACCACGAGATCCCCTGGATAGGTCTCGATGGCCGCGTACAGGTGCAGGCGCTCGGCCACGACTGCTGGCAGGTAGTGATCCACTACGGCTTCAAGAACGATCCCGACGTACCGGGCGCCCTCAAGCTGTTGCGCGGGCGGGGATGCGACCTGGAGCCCATGACCACCAGCTACTTCCTTTCCAGGGACACGGTCATTCCCTCGATCGGCAGTGGCATGTCGCCCTGGCGGGAGAAATTGTTCGCCCAGATGCACCACAACGCAGGGGCGGCTGCGGATTTCTTGAACTTGCCGAACAACGCAGTGGTGGAACTCGGGTCGAAGATCGAAATTTGAAGAGCCCATGCAATTTTTCAAGGATTTGAGCGTTTCCGCCGTTAGCGCAGGGTTCGTTGCCGTTCTGGTGGGGTTCACAAGTTCCGTGGCGATCGTGTTCCATGCGGCGCAATCCTTTCACGCTACGCCGGGCGAGATCGCATCGTGGATGTGGGCCCTGGGCCTGGGCATGGGGTTGTGTTCCCTGGTGCCCTCGCTCTGGCTGCGCAAGCCGGTGATGGTGGCCTGGTCCACGCCCGGTGCAGCGGTGCTGGCGGCCGCCGGCACCACCGGGCAGTTCGACATGGCGCAGGCGATTGGCGCCTTCCTGGTGTGCGGCGCGCTCATTACCCTGGTGGGCGTGACCGGTTGGTTTGAGCGGGTGATGAACCGCATTCCCACCGAGATTGCGGCGGGCTTGCTGGCGGGGGTGCTCGCGCGGTTCGGCATGGAGGCGTTTTCGGCGGCCCAGACGGCATTGCTACTGGTGGTGGTGATGCTGGGAAGCTATTTGATCTCGCGCCGCGTGGCACCGCGTTATGCCGTCGTGGCTACGTTGTGCGTGGGGGTTGCGTACGCGGCCCTGGCCGGACAGATGCAATGGTCGGTCGTGACGTGGACCTTGGCGTCGCCCCGGTTCATGGCGCCGCGCTTCGACTGGAGTGCTACCGTGGGGCTGGCTTTGCCGCTGTTCGTGGTGACGATGGCCTCTCAGAACCTGCCCGGCGTCGCGGTGATTCGCGCCTCGGGCTACCAGTTGCCCATTTCGCGCTTGATCACGTTGACGGGTGTCGCCACGCTGGTCCTGGCACCCTTTGGCGCGTTCGCCCTCAACTTCAGTGCCATCACTGCGGCGATTTGCATGGGGCCGCAAGCGCACGCGGATCCTGCGCGGCGCTATACCGCAGCGGCGGCTTGCGGTGCGTTCTACGTGGTGATCGGGATCTTTGGCGCGGTCGTGACCGGCCTACTGGCGGCGTTCCCGCGGGAACTCGTGGCGGCCATCGCCGGCCTCGCACTCCTCGGCTCCATTGGCGCCGGGCTCGCCAGCGCGTTGCGCGAGGAAACGCACCGGGAAGCGGCTCTGATTACATTTCTAGTGACCCTCAGCGGCGTGGTGATTGCCGGGGTCGGTTCCGCGTTCTGGGGCGTGGTCGCCGGCAGCATCGCGCTGTTTGTGCAACAGTACGCCAGCAACCCGCGCCGCCCGGCCTTGTGAAAGGCCCTTTTTCAGAACCGCGCTGTATGAACCTACTTTTCGTCGCCGATCCCCTCGAAGCATTCAATCCGAAAAAGGACACCACTTTCGCCATGATGCGCGAAGCCCAGCGGCGCGGACATACGGTAGCGGCCTGCCAACCGGCGAATCTGCAATGGGTTCTCGGCGGCAAGGTGCGCGCGCAAGTCCGCAGCATTTGGCTGACGGGCGAACTCGCGCCGTGGTTTCTCGAACAAGAGACGCAGGACAGGGAGTTGGCCAGTTTCGACGCTGTCTTGATGCGCAAGGACCCGCCGTTCGACAGCGAATACTTCTATTCCACCCACCTTCTGGAACAGGCCGAGCGGGAGGGCGCGCGCGTGTACAACAAGCCGCGGGCGCTTCGCGACCATCCTGAGAAGCTGGCCATCCTGGAGTTCCCGGATTTGATCGGCCCTACGCTGGTGACGCGCGACGCCGCGCACATCCGGCAATTCCATGAAATGCACCGGGACATCATTCTCAAGCCGCTCGACGGTATGGGCGGGATGGGGATCTTCCGTGTCGGACCCGACGGCATGAACCTTGGCAGCATCATTGAGACCCTCAACCGCGGTGGTGCGCAGAGCGTCATGGTCCAGAAGTTTCTGCCCGAGATCGCAGAGGGGGATAAGCGCCTCCTCATCATTGGCGGTGAGCCGGTTCCCTATTGCCTGGCCCGCATTCCACAAGGCAGTGAGGTGCGTGGCAACCTGGCGGCGGGGGGCAAAGGAGTGGCGCGCCCGCTGAGCGCGCGCGACTGGGAGATCGGCCGTGCCCTGGGGCCCGTGCTGGACGCGCGCGGGTTGCTGCTCGCAGGCGTCGATGTGATCGGGGACTGCGTGACCGAGATCAATGTCACCAGCCCCACCTGCTTTCAGGAAATACAACAGCAGACCGGCTGCGACGTCCCGGGCTTGTTTCAGGACGCCCTGGAGCGCGCCCTGGAGCAGGCTGGCCGGAATGCACCGGGATAAATTTCTTAGGACTGCCCGCGAACTGGTACAAACCCGTACTACAATCACAGGCTCCGCTGAAGGCGGCTTTGCTGAGAAGCGAGGCGGCGGCCGGAGGTGGGAAGCGGGGGATGGCGGCGGAAGATTTTAAAAATCTTTTGACTGCTGGCTAAAAATCCTGCT
>MEDL01000020.1 GCA_001724785.1 Acidovorax sp. SCN 68-22
GCGCGCCACCACTTCCGTGAACGCGATGCCGGCCTGGCGCATCAGCACCCAGGGGCGCAGCGACCAGGAGGAGTAGTTCTTGTTGCCGATGTAGAGCTGAAGCATGGGTCACCTTGATGAGCAGAAAGTCTGTCGGTCATTGTGCGGTATGGGGCAATTCCATGCTGCCAGCTCGGTCCCGTGCGCCTGCACCGGCCCCGCCCAGGGCGCCCGGGAGCCGGCTTGGCCGGCCCAGCGGTTGCGTCCCCTGGGGAAGGTTGCGAAGCGTCTCAGCGGGCTATGCGATCCGTGGCGTGGCCCGCGCGATGATGGCCTGCACGTCCACGCCGCGCGGCAGCGCGCCGTAGTGGTAGCTGCCTTCGGGCGTGAGGCGCGAGGCGCAGAAGGCGTCCGCCACGAAGGCGGGCGCGCCGCGCACCAGCAGCGCGGCCTGCAGCGCCAGCGCCATGCGCTCGACCACGTGGCGGGCGCGGTATGGCAGGTCGGCGGGGTCGGCGAACTCCTTGCCCAGGCCCTGCACATGCTGGTCGAGCAGGGTGTTCTGGCCTTGGGTATGGCGCAGTTCGGCGAAGAAGGCGTCCACCACCTCGGGCGTCTTGGCCATGGCGCGCAGCACGTCCAGGCACTGGATGTTGCCGCTGCCTTCCCAGATGGCGTTGACCGGCGATTCGCGGAACAGGCGCGGGAACATGCTGTCCTCCATCACGCCGCTGCCGCCGATGCACTCCATGGCCTCGTAGGCGTGGCCCGGCGTGCGCTTGCAGATCCAGTATTTGCCCACGGCGGTCACCAGGCGCACCAGCAGGTCCTCGTGGCGGTTGTCGCGGTGGTCCAGCGCCCGCGCAACGCGCATCGACAGGGTCATCGCGGCCTCGCTCTCCAGCGCCAGGTCGGCCAGCACGTTCTGCATCAGCGGCTGCTGGTTGAGGCGCGCGCCAAAGGCGCTGCGGTGCGCGCAGTGGTGCAGCGCCTGCGACAGCGCCATGCGCATGCCCGCGCTGGAACCCACCATGCAGTCGAAGCGCGTCATGGCCACCATTTCGATGATGTTGCGCACGCCGCGCCCTTCCTCGCCCACCATCCAGGCCAGCGCGCCGCGCAGCTCGGTCTCACTCGATGCGTTGGAAGCGTTGCCCATCTTCTTCTTCAGGCGCAGCACCTGGAACGGGTTCTTCGTGCCGTCCGGGCGCCAGCGCGGCAGCAGAAAGCACGACAGGCCCTTGTCGGTGTGCGCCAGCACCAGGAAGGCGTCGCACATGGGCGCCGAGACAAAGTATTTGTGGCCCACCAGTTCATACGCCTGGCCGGGGCCGCCCTGGCCCACGGGGTAGGCGCGCGTGCTGTTGGCCTGCACGTCGGAGCCGCCCTGCTTCTCGGTCATGGCCATGCCGATGGTCACGCCGGCTTTCTGCTCCACGGGCACGTTGCGCGGGTCGTACACGCGCGCCGTGATCTTGGGCTCCCACTGTGCCGCCAGGTCGGGCTGCAGGCGCAGCGCGGGGATGGCGGCGAAGGTCATGGTGATGGGGCAGCCGTGGCCGGCCTCCACCTGGGTCTGCAGGTAGTTGCCGGCGGCGCGTGCCACATGGGCGCCAGGGCGCGGGTCGGTCCAGGGCGAGGAGTGCAGGCCGTGCTCGATGGCCGTGCCCATGAAGCGGTGGTAGGCCGGGTGGAACTTGACCAGATCGATGCGGTTGCCGAAGCGGTCGTGCGTCTCCAGCTCGGGCTGGTGCTTGTTGGCGAGATGGCCCTGCTCCAGGTACTCGGCCGAGCCGGTGAGCTGGCCGAAGCGCAGCAGGTCGGCCTCGGCCCAGGCCGCGCCCTCGCGCTGCACGGCCTCGCGCAGGGCATGGTCCTGTGCGTACATGTTGTAGTCGGCGAGTTCGCAGGACACGTTCTCGACCTGGTGGGTGTCGGCCAGGTAGCGGCTGTGCAGCGTGGCGTTGTCAAGGGCGTTCATGGCGGGTTCCCCTAAGGTGGTGGTTTTCAGGCGATGCGCAGGCGCGCCTTGCGCGCAGCGGTGTCGGGGTTGGACAGGGTGTCGTAGAAGCGGCCCCAGATGGCGCGGCCCGCCGCATCGAAGGCGTGCACGCTGTCGATGAAGGCCGCGCGCAGGGCGCCGTCCACCATGGGTTCGGGCAGCAGCGGGTCGTACACCAGCTGGCGGATCGCGGCGCCCCCCAGGAAGAACGACTCGCGCGCCGCCTGGTCGATCGGCAGGCGCGCCGCGCCGTCCAGCCAGCGCTGCAGGCGCTCCTGCGTGGCGCGGTAGCCCTGGTTGAGGGCCACGCCGTTCCACAGCGCGTCAATGGCGGCCTCGGTCGCGCCATCGAAGCCGCTGCAGGCGCAGACCAGGGCGCGCTCTTCCAGGCCCAGCGCGTGCAGGCGCAGGCGGATGGCGGCGATGTCGGGCTCGATGTTGTCCGGGCGCAGGTAGAAGTCGCGCTGCAACTCGGCAAAGCCCAGCAGGTGCAGGGCGCGTTCGCGCTGGCGGTTCGCGGCGCGCTCGCTGCGCGGCAACACCCCGCAGTACACGCCCACGTACTGCCCGTTCCAGGGTCGCAGGCGTGCGCCGGCGCGGCGCCAGTTGGCGACATCCTGCGCCAGGCGGTGCGCTGCCGGCCCCAGCCGCCATGCGCCGCGTTCGGTTGCTTGCGCCATGCCTTGCGCTGCCAGCCGTGCGAGCGTCACACGCACGTGGTTCTCGCTGATGCCGAACACCGCCCCCGCTGCCACGGCGTGGCTGACGGGCAGTGCGTCGTCGCCGCTGGCCAGCAGCAACTCCAGCAGCAGGTGCTTGGGCTGGACTTTCGCATTCGGAGCATGGGTTCGCGGCATGGCGATGCCATATTACACAAAGTGCAATTGTTCTACAAATTTGTGTAATAACAAAGGGCTGCTCCGCCGCCCCGCTTCCCCGCGATCTGCAGGGCTCAAGTGCGCGTCGTAGCAGGGGGCTCGGTCCGACCGCCTTGTTGCCGCACGGCAGCAGCGAGCGCACCCACATGTGCGTCCACGATGCCCAGCACGTCCAACTGCTCGGCCAATTGGTCCAGGTAGTCGCGGTTGGTGCCTGTGCTGCCGCAAGCGCTGGCGATCGTGGCAGCCGTCTCCGCCAGCGAAAGATCGTGGCGGTGCTGCGGATGGGCGGTGTTTGCCGTGAATACCAGCGCCTGGATCGCGCCTTGCGGGGTGTCCAGTGGCAGCAGGCTGGGGCGATAGCCGCCCCGGATCATCTCGCGCCGCCACAGCAGGCGCGTTTCGGTGTCGACCCGTGCGCGGTGGATGCGAAACGCCAGGCCTTCGCAGGCGCCGGCCTGCCGCTGCAGCGTCAGTACCAGCCCCGGGCATTCGGGGGTGCCGCGGCCTATCGCGGTTTCCAGGGCAAAGCGGCGAACAAAACCGTCCACGCGGGCCCGGCGCACCTCTTCGAAGTACACGCCGGGGTTCCACATCAGCGAACCATAGGCAAATGCCCACAGGTCCTCGCCTTCCCACCCCGCCAGAATGTCCTGGCGGGAGCGCTCGATCTCCTGCGTGGGCAGCCGCCAGTCCTGCGGCAGGCCTTGCAGGCGCGCCTGGGCGTCCCAAGCGGCCAGCACCTCGTCGGTCAGGCGCAGGCCGCAGGCATGCGCCGGTGTCACGCGATCGGCCAGTTCGGGCAGATGGATGAAGGCACTGGGGGTCATGGGGAGTCCGGTCGCGCCGGGCGCATGCCCGGCGGCGGATGCACCGGCAATCAGCCGCGGTTGCCGGTAGCGATCTGGCGCAGGCGTGCGGCCTGTACGGCCTGTTCATGCACGCTGGCGCGGTCCAGCGTTGAGGTCGCTGCGTTGGATTCGACCGCCACGAAGTTCTTGAACTGCGTGACCGCCTGGGCGGCTTCGGTGCGGATCTCGGCGCGGCTGCGGGTGGATTGGACGCCGGCTTCGAAATTGGCGCCATACAGATCGTTGGCCTGAGCGCCCAAAGAGGCGAGGGCGGCGACGGCGGCGATGGAGAGGGTGCGGGCGGTAGCGTTCATGGCGAATCCTTCGGAAGTAATAAAGAGGTTGAAGACCGATGGGGAAGGCCGTTTGTGCAACGCCTTCACCATGGACTCAACTTTAATTTGTTCCGAATGATTGATAAATAAGCTACGAAGTGACTAACTGTTCCAAATATTCATCTAATAAGGGTCTGCGTCGCCCCGTCCGGTTCGAACGATCGGAGGCGCAGCATGGCTGAAAACCAAGGCGGTGCGGTGCGATGACTCGGTGCCCGCACGTGGGGCGACACTTGGAACAGGCGCTCAGACCGGCCAGACCACGCCGTTGTCGTTCAGGATGGCGTCCAGCGCCATATCGTGCGGCTCGGGCGTGAAGTCGTCCAGGAATCCGTGGGTATAGCCCAGGCCCACGGTGGTCGGCCGGGGTTGCAGGGTGGCCAGCGTGCGGTCGTAGAAGCCGCCGCCGTAGCCGAGCCGGTAGCCGCCGGCGGCGTAGCCCACGCAAGGCACGAAAAGCAGGGTGGGCACGATGACTTCGGTGTCCTTGGGCTTGGGAATGCCGTAGGCGTCCTCTTCCATTTCGCAGCCGGGATACCAGGCGTGGAAGGTCAGCGTCTTGTGCTGCTTGTCCACCACCGGCAGGCCGATGCGGCGCAGCTGCGGCTGGTCCAGCAGTTCCCCGTCTTCCTTCCAGCGGTGCAGGGCGGGCAGGGGATCGAATTCACCCTTGATGGGCCAGTACGCGCCGATCACCGTATCCGGGCGGTCGACCAGCCAGATGCGCATCACGCGCTGCAACAGGTCGGCGCGCTCGAGGCGGTCGGGCAGGTTCAGGCGCTGCTCCACCAGCGCGCGGCGCAAGGCTGCTTTGTCCATCACATAATTCCCCCCATGCATTGGACAAAGATTCTGACACCCTTGGCCGTTTCCCTGTCCTTTCTCGTCATGGCGGGCAGCGCCCAGGCGGTGCCGGTGGCGGTGCCCGGCGCGCCCAGCGCTGGCGACGAAGTGCTGCTCGACATGCACCAGGCGTTCCGCAAGAAGGACCGCGCGCGCCTGGCGCAGCTGCTGCCGCAGGTGCGCGGCCATGCACTCGAGCCCTGGGCGGCGTACTGGGAACTGCGCGTGCGCCTGGAAGACGCCCAGCCGGCCGAGATCGAGGCCTTTTTGCAGCGCTGGGCCGGCACCTACCAGGAGGACCGGCTGCGCAACGACTGGCTGCTGCTGCTGGGCCAGCGGCGCGATTGGGCGCGCTTTGCCGCGCTGCACCCGCAATTTCGCATGGGCGACGACCGCGAGGTGCGCTGCTATGCGCTCAGCATTGCGCAGATCGAGGGGCGGGCGGCACCCGACGCCGCCGCTCAGGTGCGCGACAACTGGTTCGCGCTGCGCGACGCCGACGACGGCTGCACGCACGCGGCCGGCGAATTGTTTGCTGCCGGCCGGCTGGCGGAAGGCGATGTGTGGCGCAAGGCGCGCCTGGCGATCGAGGCCAACCGCGTGCGCGCCGCGCAGGGCGCGGTGGCCATCGTCGCGCCCAAGCAGCTGGCGATGGTGGCGCAGCTGAACGACGCGCCGACCAAGTTCCTGCGCGCCCACGCCACCGCGCCGGGGCGCGAGCGCAAGGAAATCATGGTGCTGGCGCTCATCAAGCTGGCCACCAGCGACCCGGACAACGCGGCCCAACTGCTTGATGCCAAGTGGGGCGTGCATTTCAACGCCGAGGAACGCAACTGGACCTGGGCGGTGATTGGCAAACAGGCGGCGCTGCGCCTCTCGCCCGACGCGGTGGGTTATTTCGCCAAGGTGGGCCGCGACGCCGACCTGAACGACGACCTGCTGGCCTGGAAGGTGCGCGCCGCGCTGCGCGCCGGCCAATGGGACGCCGTGCGCAAGGCCGTGGCCGCGATGTCCCCGGAAGCGCAGAAGGACAGCGCCTGGGCCTACTGGAAGGCGCGTGCCTTGCTGCAAGGCCGCGTGACCGACGCCGAGCGCGCCGAGGCCACGGCGCTGCTGCGCACCATTGCCGGGCCGGGGGGGTTCTACGAGCAGCTGGCGCTGGAAGCGCTGGGCGAGCGCGTCACGGTGCCGCCGGCGCCCGCCCCGCTCACCGCCGAGGAAAAGGCCGCCGCCCGCGCCAACCCCGCGCTCAACCGAGGGCTGTACGCCATCCTCATCGGGCTGCGCCGCGAAGGCGTGCGCGAATGGAACTACGCCACCAATCTGCACGAGCCTGGCGGCATGGGCGAGCGCGAACTGCTCGCTGCCGCCGATTTCGCCTGCCACTACGAAGTCTGGGACCGCTGCATCAACACCAGCGAGCGCACGCAGGCCGTGGCCGACTTCGCCCAGCGCTACCCCATGCCGTTCGAGAAAGCCGTGGTCGGCCACAGCCGCGAGGTCGGGCTGGACCCGGCCTACGTGTACGGCCTGATTCGCCAGGAAAGCCGCTTCATCATGGACGCCCGCTCCGGGGTTGGTGCCTCGGGTCTCATGCAGGTCATGCCCGCTACGGCGCGCTGGACGGCGAAGAAGATTGGCCTGGCCGGTTTCACGCCCGACCAGCTGAGCGACCGCGACACCAACATCACCATCGGCACGGCCTACCTGAAGCTCGCGCTGGACGATTTCGCCGGCTCCATGCCACTGGCCGCCGCCGCGTACAACGCCGGCCCCGGCCGGCCGCGCAGCTGGCGCAACGGCCCGGTGCTCGATGCGGCCATCTGGGCGGAGAACGTGCCGTTCAGCGAGACGCGCGACTACGTCAAGAAGGTGCTGGCCAACACCACCACCTACGCCGCCATCCTGACCGGCAAGCCGCAATCGCTGCGCGAGCGCCTCGGCACCATCGGCCCGCGCGACGCGCGCACGCCCGAGGTGAACAAGGATTTGCCCTGAAGCCCCGGACCGTAAACACGTGCCAAGAAGGACGCCATGCTCACCGTGCACCACCTTGAAACCTCGCGCTCGCAGCGCGTGCTCTGGCTGCTCGAAGAGCTCGGCGTGCCCTACGAATTGAAGGTCTACGCGCGCGATCCGCGCACCCGGCTCGCGCCGGCGGCGCTGCGCAAGGTGCACCCACTGGGCAAGTCGCCCGTCATCACCGACCACGGCGACACCATCGCCGAGTCGGGCGCCATCATCGAATACCTGGTGGAAACTTATGGCGCTGGCGCCAAGGGCGAACTGGCGCACCTGCAGCCTGCACCGGGAACGCCGGAGCACCGGCGCTGCCGCTTCTGGATGCACTACGCCGAAGGCTCGCTGATGAACTGGCTGGTGATGAAGCTGGTGTTCACGAACATCCCGCGCCAGCCCATGCCATTCTTCGCCAAACCGATCGCGCGCGCACTGTGCGCCAAGGTGCAGCAGCAGCTGATCGACCCCAACGTGGACACGGCCCTCGCCTTCATGGAAGAGCACCTGGGGCGCCATACCTGGTTTGCCGGCGAGCACCTCAGCATGGCCGATTTCCAGATGAGCTTTGCCGTGGAGGCGGCGCTGTCGCGCAGCGCAAAGGCCGAGGATTGCCCGCACCTGCAGGCCTATGCGGCGCGCATGCGGGCCAGGCCGGCCTACCAACGCGCTGTCGAAAAGGGCGGACCGGTGGTGATGGCGGCCTCCTGAGGACCGAGCGCCTCAGGTATTGACCAGCAGTTGCCCTTCGCGGCGCGCGGCGCCGCTTTGCACCAGCGCCTCGACCAGGCCTTCGAGCCATTCGGCCCCGTCCTGCGCCGCGAAGAACCGGCGGTGCAGGGCGCCGAAATACGGTGTGGCCTGGGCCCAGGCGGCGAGCGCGGCGCGCTCTATGGCCTGCCATTCCAGCAGCTTGTATTTCAGCAGCACCTTGGCCGCGTACTGGGCGTGCCTGAGCGGATCGCGCACGAAGCCGTCGAGCCGCTTGCGCGCCGTGGCCAGTGCGCGCGGCGCATCGGCGAACACCGGCCCGTGGCCGGGGATGACCAGCGCCGGAGCGAGGCGTTCGATCAGATCCAGCGTCGCCGCGACCTCGTCGAACGCGGCGACGCCGTCGAGCTCGGGGAAAACCACGCCAAAGCCGTTCTCCCACAGCGCATCGGCGGAGATCAGCAGGCGCGCTTGCGGTTCGAACAGCACGACGGAATGCGGGTCGTGGCCCGGCGCCGTGTGCACCTGCCAGGGCTTGCCGCCGAGCGGCACCTCACTGCCCGGCAGCAGCAGGCCGTCGGCGCGAAACGGCGGGCATTCCTGGCCGGTGGGGGTGTAGCTCAGGGCGTAGGCGTCCCACTGGTGCACGTGTTCGGCCTGGCCCGGGGGGATGAAGGTGCGCGCCTCCGGCCAGGCCTGCTGCAGGGCGGCGTTGCCGCCGCAGTGGTCGCTGTGCAAATGCGTGTTGAGGATGCGCGCGAGCGGCGCCCCGCCCAGCGCCGACCGCACCAGCGCCACCGTCTGCGCGGCGTGGCTGCAATAACCGGTGTCGACCAGCGCGGCGCCGTCCGCGCCAGTGAACAGCACGTTGTTGGACGATAGCCAGCCGCGCTCAAATACAGTGATTTCTGGCGGCAGCGCAGGTGTGGTGGGGGTCATATGCTATTGAAAAAGAGCAAATCCATGGGCGCGGTCGTCGCCAGCGACCGCCGCGCAAGGGCCTGGGCCGGCCGCACCGCCCCGCCGCGCTGGCGGTGTCCCCCTTCCCGGCGAAGCCGAGAGAAGGGGGAAGGCGCCACAGGCGACTCAGGGGGTTGTCCTTAATTCCCGCCGCAGAATCTTGCCAACGTTGGTCTTGGGCAGGTCGTCGCGGAACTCGATGCGGCTCGGTCGCTTGTAGCCGGTCAGGTTGTCGTGGCAATAGCGCGCCACGTCGTCTTCCGTCAGGCTGGCGTCGCTGCGCACCACGAAGAGCTTGACGGCTTCGCCCTGGCGCTCATCCGGCACCCCGACCGCCGCGCATTCCAGCACGCCCGGGCAGAGCGAGACGACGTTCTCGATCTCGTTCGGGAAGACGTTGAAGCCGCTCACCAGGATCATGTCCTTCTTGCGGTCGATGATGCGCGTGTAGCCCTCGCTGTCCATGATGCCGATGTCGCCCGTGCGCAGGAACCCGTCGGCCGTGAAGGCGGCGGCGTTTTCCTCGGGCTTCTGGTAGTAGCCCGGCGTCACGTTCGGGCCGCGGATGCAGATTTCGCCGGGCTCGCCGAGCGGCAGGCTGTTGCCGGCGTCGTCCTTGATGGCGATGTCGATGCCCGGCAGCGGCAGGCCGATGCTGCCCGAGAACTGCTCGCTGTTGACCGGGTTGTTGGTGCCGATGGCGCAGGTCTCGCTCATGCCCCAGCCTTCGATCATGGTGGTGCCGGTGACCTTCTTCCACTGGCGCGCCGTGCCGTCGGACGCCGCCATGCCGCCCGCCTGCGAGACGCACAGCCGGGAAAAATCGAGTGCGCGGAACTGGGCGTTCTGCAGCAGCGCGTTGAACAGCGTGTTGACCGCCGGCAGCATGTGGAAGGGGCGCTTTTTCAGGACTTCGACAAATTTCGGGATATCGCGCGGGTTGGGGATCAGCGTCAGGTGTGAGCCCTGGCGGATCGCCAGCAGGCACAGCGTGAGCGCGAAGATGTGGTACAGCGGCAGCGCGGCAATGTTGTTGGCGCGCGTCACGTCCCCCATCTTGGCCAGCGCGGGCGTGAACCAGGCCTCGGCCTGCAGCGTCGCGGCGACGATGTTGCGATGCGTCAGCACCGCGCCCTTGGAGAGCCCGGTGGTGCCGCCGGTGTATTGCAGGAAGGCGATGTCGTCCAGCGTGGCGCCGCTGGCCGTGAGCGTGCGCCGCGCGCCCTGCGCCAGCGCCTGCGGGAAGGTGGTGAAGCTGCGCGTTCCCGAGAGCGGCAGGTCGTAGGCCGGCACCATCTTGGCCAGGTGGCGCACGGCGAAGGTGATCCAGCGGCCGTACCAGAAGCCGAGCAGGTCGCCCATGGAAGCCATCACCACGTGCTGCACCCCCGTGTGATCGATGACTTCGGCGAGCGTGTGGGCGAAGTTCTCCAGGATGACGATGGCGCTCGCGCCCGAATCCTTGAGCTGGTGCTCCAGCTCGCGCGCCGTGTACAGCGGGTTGACGTTGACGCACACGTAGCCGGCGCGCAGCACCGCCGCCATGGTGACGGCAAATTGCGGGATGTTGGGCAGCATGATGGCCACGCGCGCGCCGGGAGCCAGACCCTGGCCCTGCAGCCAGGCGCCGAGCGCGGCGGACTGGCGTTCGAGCTCGGCGTAGCTCATCCAGCGCTCCATGCACACCGAGAACGGTTGGCCGGCATGCTGGCGCAAGGCCTCCTCGATCAGGTGCGCCGCCGAGCGGTATTGGTCCGGCTGCACCTCGTGGGGTACGCCGGCGGGGTAGTTCTTGAGCCAGATCTTGTCCATGCTGTCCATGCGGGAAGGCGTTGCGGGTGGGAAAGCGCCCATTCTGTTGGGCCGGGGGCGGGCGGCCTACCGGGCTTGTCCCAGGGTACTGGCTAGTTCCGTCTCGCAGGCGACAAGCGGGGCGCTGAACAGCACCTCCATCAGGCGCGCTTCGCGCAGCTGCACGGTGTCCAGGAAGCCTTCCACCGCACCGCGTTGGCGTGCCAGCGCGCCGAAGGTATCGAAGCCCAGTTCCAGGAAGTGCTGCAGTGCGCCCATGCCGGCGGCGCGCGCCGGCCGGCGCATCATGCGCAGCATGGTTGCGAGGCCGGGCGTGCGCGTAAAGCGCGTCAGGTCGTGGCCCAGCTCCATCACCCAGGCGAGCTGCTGGCGCCGGGCATCGGCGCGGCCGACGCGCCGCCAGGCAAGCGTGTAGCGCGCCGCTTCGCTGGCGGCTGCGTCCTGGGCCAGCCAGGCCTGTCCCATGGCGTGGTCCAGCTCCTCGGTCAGCATGTGCAGCTGCCCCAGCGTGCGCGCGGTGTGCACGACGGCGCGCGGGAACACGGTCTGCAGCGTGCCGGCGATGCGCACGAACTGCGCGTCGCGCGCGCTGAAGTCGCCCGGGCTGTACAGCTCGTCGAGGAAGAACTGCGTCGCCGGGCGCACCGCCGGATCGCGCATCAGGTCGGCGTAGGTGCCCATGAAGCGCTGCGACTGCAGCGCCTTGATGCGGCGCACCGCCGCGGCCAGAGGGGGGGCGAAGGCCTGGGCGCTGCGCAGCTCGGTCACGCGGGCAATGCTCTGGCGGATGTTTTCTGCGTCGTCCATGGCGGCGGCTTGCACAATGGCTGGGTGTTCCCCATTACACCATCGCCATGATCGCCCGAATGCAAGCCACCTGGACCCTTCTGCTGATGCTGGCCGCGCTCGGGTGGGTGCTGTTTGCGGTCCCGCGCTCCTGGGCCCTGGCGGCCGGCGGGCTGGCCGGCGCGGCGGCACTCTACGGCGCCGTGATGGGCCTGGAATTCGCGCTGATGCAGCGCGTCAACCGCAGCGACCCGGCGCCGCGTGCGCGCGCGGCCCAGGTGCTGCGTGCCTGGTGGGCCGAGGTGGTGGTGGCGCTGCGCGTGTTCTGCTGGGACCAGCCGTTTCGCAGCCGCGCGCACGCCGACTGGCTGCCGCCAGCGCCCACGGGCCAGCGCGGCGTGGTGCTGGTGCACGGCTTTTTGTGCAACCGGGGCTTGTGGAACCCCTGGTTCGGGCGCCTGCGCGCGCGCGGCCATGCCTACGTGGCCGTGAACCTGGAACCGGTCTTCGGTTCGATCGACGACTACGTGCCCGCCCTGGAGTCCGCGGTGCAGCGCGTGCAGGCCGCCACCGGCGCGCCGCCGGTGCTCATTTGCCACAGCATGGGAGGGCTCGCCGCGCGCGCCTGGCTGCGGGCCTGCGCGGGCGACGCCCGGGTGCACCGCGTCGTCACGCTCGGCACGCCGCACCGCGGCACCTGGGCGGGGCGGTTTTCACGCGCCGCCAATGGCCGGCAGATGGCACTCGACGGCGACTGGGTCGGCCAACTGCGCGGCGCCGAACCGGCGGCACGGGCGGCGCTGTTCACCTGCTGGTATTCGAACTGCGACAACATCGTGTTTCCCACCAGCACCGCGGCCTTGCCGGGCGCGGACCACCGCTGGTTGCCCGGCGTGGCGCATGTGGAGATGGCACGCCGGCCCGAGGTGCTGGCGGAGTGCCTGGAGCTGCTCGCCCGTGCCGGTGTCGATAAGGCCGAAAAGTTTAAGTAAAAATAGCCTCTAGCGCTTATCAGATAAGCGTTGATAGCTATTTAGTTGATAGCAAAAGAACGGTGGCCCTCAATCCGTGCCGTTGGCCGCGATTTCCGGCAGCCCGCGCAGGCGCTGGTAGAGCGGGGTGAAATCCTGGGCCGTCATGTCGAACAGCTCCTGGAAGCTGTCGATGACGAAATAGGTTTCCTGGTAGCTGTCGATCTTGTAGCGCGTGCGCATGGTGCGTTCGAGCGCGAGCGGCAGGCGCTGCGGCGTGGGGCTTTGTACCGCGTAGGCGAGCTCGCCGGAGGAGCTCAGGATGCCCGCGCCATAGGCGCGCAGGCCCGCCGGCTCGCGGATCAGCCCGAACTCGATGGTGTACCAGTACAGGCGCGCGAGCATTTCGCAGGCGCCGAGCTGCTCGGCCTTGAGCCCGCCCTGGCCGTAGCGCTGCACGTAGTCGGCGAACACCGGGTTGAAGAGCAGCGGCACGTGGCCGAACAGGTCGTGGAAGATGTCCGGCTCGACGATGTAGTCGAACTCGTCGGGCGTGCGGATCCAGTCCGTCACCGGGAACTTGCGGTTGGCCAGCAGGGTGAAGAACGGCACTTCCGGAATCAGGCCCGGCACGCCGACGATTTCCCAGCCGGTGGCGCGCGCCAGGCGCTCGTTCACCTCGTCGAAGCGCGGGATGCGGTCCTCGGCGCCGAGCGAGGGCAGGGCGGCGATGAAGGCTTCGCTGGCCAGCCCCGGGAGCAGTGCCGACTGGCGCGCGTAGAGGCGCCGGTAGGTGTCGTGGTCCTGCTCGGTGTAGCGCGCGTAGTCCTGCGCGCAGGTGTAGTCGGCGCCAGCGCGGGAATAGTCGCCGCGCGGCGGGCGCTCGCTGGCGCCGTAAACGACGGGTTCGACGGCCATGTCAGGCAGCGGTGACAGGCGCTTGAAGCACGCCGCGGCGGATCTGGTCGAGCTCGATGCTCTCGAACAGTGCCTTGAAGTTCCCGTTGCCGAAACCGTCGTCGCCCTTGCGCTGGATGAACTCGAAGAAGATCGGCCCGAGCTGGTTCTCGCTGAAGATCTGCAGCAGCAGCGCGCCGGCCTTGCCGTCGATCAGGATCTTGCGCTTGTGCAGTTCTTCGAGCGGCTCGCCGTGGCCCGGGATGCGCTTGTCCACCAGCTCGTAATAGGTGTCGATGGTGTCGAGCAGGCGCACGCCGCTTGCCTTGAGGCCGTCCACTGTCTTGTACAGGTCGTCCGATCCCATGGCGATGTGCTGGATGCCCTCGCCCTTGTACATGTCCAGATATTCCTGGATCTGGCCGGGCTTGTCCTTGCCTTCCTCGTTGATGGGGATGCGGATCTTGCCGCAGGGGCTGGTCATGGCCTTGCTCTTGACGCCCGTGACCTGGCCCTCGATGTCGAAGTAGCGGATTTCGCGGAAATTGAACAGGCGTTCGTAGAAATCGGCCCACTCGCCCATGCGCCCCCGGTGCACGTTGTGCGTGAGGTGGTCGATGTAGGTCAGGCCGTGGCCGAAGGGGTGCAGCGCTTCTTCGGCGCTGACGCCGGGCAGGGCTTCGAAATCGACGTCGAAGAAGCCGATGTTGCCGATGTCGCCGGGCTGCGCGCCGCCCTTGCCGCGCCAGCGGTCGACAAAGTAGATCAGGCTGTCGCCGATGCCCTTGATGGCCGGGATGTTCAGCTCGCCCGGGCCCGCCTTGCCGGCATAGCCCCAGGCGCCGAGCGAGACGGCGCGCTCGTAGGCGGCCTTGGCGTCGTGCACACGAAAGGCGATGGCGCACACGCTCGGGCCGTGCAGGCGGGCAAAGCGCTGGGCGAAGCTGTCGGGCTCGGCGTTGATGAGGAAGTTGATGCTGCCCTGGCGGTACAGCGTGACGTTCTTGTGCCGGTGGCGCGCCACCGGCTTGAACCCCATGGCCTCGAACGCGCGGCCCATGGCGGCCGGATCGGGTGCCGCGTATTCGATGAATTCGAAGCCGTCGGTGCCCATGGGGTTTTCCCAGGCGGAGGCGGTGTCAACAGGGGTCGGGGCTTGGGACGCAGGCATGCTTTCTCCGTACAGGTCAGATAAGCTGCACTGTAGGACCCTGTTGAATCAATATTTCAGCGAATTGATCCCATTAATTGCAGGTTTATGCGACACGATTGCGATATGTCAAACACGCCATGCGGCGTTGGTGCGCTGCGCGACCGGGTCACTGCGCCTGTTGGCGCAGCTGCAGCGCCGCGTCCAGACGCAGCTGCTCTTCCGGGGTGAAGTGTTGCGCGCGCAGTTGGGCAAGCTGCGCCGGGCCGGCCTGCGCCGCCTGGGCGCGGGCGTAGTCGTCCAGGCGTGCGTTCCAGCGTTGCTCTTCGTCGTCGAGCTGCGCCAACCGGCGCGCGGCGTCTTCGCCGTAGCGCGCGCTGCGTTCCGCGTGGCGCGCCTGCGCGCTGGTGCCCTGGGCGTTGTAGCGCGCCGTTTCGGCGGCTACCTCCACCTGTACCACGCTGTGCGCGCGCTCGCTGCGCTGGGCCGGGGTGAGCTCCGCCTGCGCGCCTTGCAGGGCGGCGCTGCGCTCGGCGGCGCCCAGGTCCGGGTTGCGCTCGATCTCCAGGCGCGCCAGGGTGTAGCGCTCCAGGCTTTCCTGATCCGCAAACAGGGCGGCGTATTCGGTTTCGTCGAAGTACTGGCGCCGCAGCGCGTCGCGCGCGGCGACTGCGGCGCGCAGGGCGCGCGGATCGGTGGGATCGGGCGGCGGCTCCAGCTCTCCCAGGGCGACGCGGTAGTCCACGTAGCGCTCGGCCAGCGCCAGCGCGCGCGTGGCGAGCGCGGCGTCGAAATGCCGCTCCACCAGCGCCTGCAGGCGCTGTTTCAGGGCTCGCGGGTCGGGTGCGTCGCCGGCGTCGAGCAGCAGGGCTTCGAGGGCATCGCGCAGCCCCGCGGTCAGCAAGGGGTCGGGCTCTGCGGTGCGTCCAGCGAAGCCGCCCGGTGCATCCAGCCCAGGCGTGGCTGTGGTGGTGGCCGCGTTCGGACGGGGTGCGGTGGCGGCGCCGGGCGTCGCGGTCGCCGGCAGTACGCGCTCCGGCGCGCCCGTCCACCACCAGAGCAGGGCCGCGGCCAGCGCGCCCGCGCAGAAGAGCGTGGCGGCGGTGGCCTGTTTCACAGCCCGGCGGTCTTCAGGCGGTTGGCCTGCTGGCGGTACAGCGTGACCGGATCGGGCGAGAACCAGTCGCGCAGGCCCACCATCTGGTTCACTTCGTCAAGGTGGTTCTGGCGGTAGTCGCCCAGATTGCGTCCCAGGCGCGCGGAGCAGGCCGACACCAGGCCGTCGTTGGCGTCACCAAATACCAGGCCGGTGGCCAGCAGGGCGGCGTCGCTCGGGTCGAGCACGTTGGTGAGGTTGCGCGTTCCGGTCCAGGAGTAGTAGCGCACACCGGCGACCAGTTCCGCGCCGTTGCCGCAGCCGCTTGTGGGCACGCCGGCGCCGAAGCGCTGGTTGAAGCGCGCCGCGCCGGCGGTGGTGAGGGAGTCGAGCGCTGCCGTGGGCATTTGCGGAAGGCCGCTGCCGCCCGAGGCGAGGTTGATGAGCGTGACCAGCGCTGTGGCCGCGCCTTTGGCCACCGTCTCGCTCACGCTGCCGGGAGGGGCGACGCCCCGCACCACGTCGGCCACGCGCGAGCCGCGGTTGACGCCGCCCACCGAGGTGACGGAGGCCACCAGCTGCGGCGCGACGCCCGCCACGTAGCGCGCGGTCGGCCCACCGTGCGAATGCCCGATGAGGTTGACCTTGGCGGCGCCGGTGACGGCCAGGATGTTGCGCACCTGCGCCAGGAGCTGCTCGCCGCGGACCTCGGTGCTGTTGGCGGCGGACACTTGCGCCACGAAGACCTTGGCACCGCCACTGCGCAGGGCATCCGGCACGCCGTAGAAGTAATCCAGTCCGAACAGCGAGTCGAACCCGAACAGGCCGTGCACCAGCACGATCGGGTAGCGTGTCTGCGTGTAGCCGTTCTGCGCGTGCGCCATGGGCGCCGCCAGGCACAGCAGCGCGAGCGCGAACAGCAGCCGCTGGCGAAGGCGGACGAGGAAAACAATCATGCGGAGTCTCCTGGTTATGGGTATGGAGCGCCGCCGGGCGTCTGGGACCGGCCGTCGCGCAGCATGCAAAAACGAACAGTCGTGCTTTTTTGCATGCTGAATTTTTGTGCATTGGGGAGGCGGTACGCCATCCGCACTTACCCGCAAGGGCTGGCCCTCTTGGTTGTGTCCCGAAGCGCACCGCGGAAGCGATAAACTGCGCCATGCCTATTAAAGACGCACTCGACAAGCTCGATCGGTCCATCCTGCGCTGCCTTCAGGCGAACGGGCGCGAAACCTACGATGTGGTGGGAGAGCAGGTCGGGCTCTCGCCCAGCGCTGTGTTGCGGCGCGTCAAACGCCTGGAAGACGCCGGCGTGATCGACCGTTACGTCGCGTTGGTGAAGCCTGAGTCCGTCGGGCTGGGTCTCACGGCCTACCTGAACGTGCGGCTGGAAAAAGCGACCGAAAGCCACAAGCGCAATCCCATGGACGTGTTCCGCGCGGCGGTGCAGACCTGGCCCGAGGTCGTCGAATGCGCCTCGCTCACCGGGGAGATGGATTACCTGCTGCGCGTGGTCGTGGCCGACATGGCGCACTACAGCCGATTCATCATGGAAACGCTGCTCAAGCACCCGAGCGTCCAGGACTGCAAGACCAGTTTCGTGCTCGACCACGTGAAGGCCACCACAGCCGTTCCCGTCTGACCGTGTCACGGGCTGGCGGCCTACACCGAGGTTGAATCTAAGTTGTTGCTGCGCTTGTTATTTTTGGTGTTCCCGTCTAATTTGTTGCATTGCAGCAAAAATGACTTGGAAAGCACGCACAAAGGCCCTACATTGCCTGCATGACCGACACCAAAGACTGGCTCCAGACTTCGTGGAACGCGGGCATGGACATGCTGCGCAGCCCGGCTGCCGCCTGGGCCGGCGCCAGCCGCACGCCCCTCATGGTGCCCATTCGCTCGCTGGGCCCGGCACACCGCGAGCGCATCGCCGAGCACCTCCTGGAACTCGCCCCGGCCGACCGTTACCTGCGTTTCGGCTATGCCGCGAGCGACGCCCAGGTGCGGCGCTACGCCGAGCAGCTCGATTTCGAGCGGGACGAGATCTTCGGCATCTACAACCGCAGCCTGCGGCTGATCGCCATGGCGCACCTTGCCTATACCCCGAGCGAGGAGCACCGCGAATGCGCAGAGTTTGGCGTTTCGGTGCTCGAACATGCCCGCGGACGCGGCTATGGCGCCCGCCTGTTCGAGCGCGCGGCCATGCACGCGCGCAATGCCGGTGTGCGCATGCTGTTCATCCATGCGCTGTCGGAGAACACCCCCATGCTCAACATCGCGCGCTCGGCGGGCGCGCGGGTGCGCCGGGACGGCCCGGAGTCCGAAGCCTTCCTGGAACTGGCGCCTGCGCGCTTCGACACGCACATGACCGAAGCGGTCGAACAGCAATTCGCCGAAATCGACTACAGCCTGAAGCACCAGGCGCACCAGTTCTGGCAATTCCTGCGTGGCCTGCAGGCGCTGCGCACGCAGCCGCCGCCCGAGCCGTAACGCGCGCTTGGAACCCCGCGGCGTCCGCCACTACACTAGCGCTCTGATTCACTACCGCATGTCCTGCATCCAAAGGCAGTGTCCGAACCGCACCCCGCGCGCGCGCTTGACAGGGAAGACAAGCGCACATTCTTCAAACGGCTCCTCGAATTCATCCACCCGGGCCCGGACTCCATCGACGAGCTGGTGGCCATTCTTTCCGAGGCCGAAGACAACGAACTGATCGGCCCCGAGTCGCGCGTCATGCTCGAACGCGTGCTGCGTATGGCCGACCGCACGGCCGGCGACGTCATGGTGGCTGCCCCGCGCATGGACCTGCTGGACATCGATGCGCCCATGGACGAGCTGCTGCGGCTCGTGATCAACACCGCGCACTCGCGCTTTCCGGTCTACCAGGGCGAGCGCGAGAACATCATCGGCGTGCTCATGGCCAAGGACTTGCTCAAGCTCCAGCGCGCCCCCGAACTGCACATCCGCACGCTGCTGCGCCCGGCCACCTTCGTGCCGGAATCCAAAGGCTTGAACGACCTGCTGCGTGAGTTCCGCAGCAACCGCAGCCACCTGGCGCTGGTGATCGACGAATTCGGCCGTGTGGCCGGGCTGGTCACCATCGAGGACGTGCTGGAAGAGATCGTCGGCGAAATCGAGGACGAATTCGATATCGCCGAGGACGAAGGCGACATCTTCGCCCTGGCCGACCGCACTTACCGCGTCAGTGGCGACACCCCCGTCGAGCGCGTGGCCGAGGCCTTCGGCGTCCCCATCGCCAGCTCCGACCCGGAGGACGAGTTCGACACCATCGGCGGTCTCGTCGCGCACGAGATGGGCCATGTGCCCAAGCGCGGCGAACACCTGGTGCTCTGCGGTCTGCATTTCGCGGTGCTGCACACCAAGGGCGGCGCGGTGCGCTGGTTCAAGGTGACGGGCGCCACGCCCGACTCCGCACGGCCCGATTGATGCCGTGGGCCTCCTGGCCGCCACCCGCTTCAGCGGCCGCATGACCGAGCGCACGATGCCGGCGCGCGGCGCCCCGGCGGCCCTGCTGGCCGCCGCCGCGGGCCTGGTGCAGGCCTGTGCCCTGGCCTGGCCGGGCAGCGGCGCGCCGCTGTGGTGGCTGCAAATCCTGTCGCTGGCCGTGCTGGCTGCGCTCGTGCACCAGGCGCCCCGGCCCCGCAGTGCCGCCCTCACGGCGTGGGTGTTCGCCACGGCGTGGCTGGCCGGCACCTTCTGGTGGTTGTTCACCTCGCTGCACACCTATGGCGGCCTGGCGGCGCCGCTGGCGGTGGCCGCGGTGCTGGGCCTGGCGGTGTTCCTCGGCGCGTACTACGCGCTGGCGGGCGCGCTCTACCGCGCCTGGGCGCCCGAAGGGCGGCTCGGCGGTGCCGCTTTCTTCGCCGGGGCCTGGCTGCTGGCGGAGCTGGCGCGCAATACGCTGTGGACCGGCTTTCCGTGGGGCGCGGGCGGCTACGCGCACACCGACGGTCCACTGGCGCCGCTGGCGCCCCTGGCCGGGGTGTACGGCATCGGCTATGCCGCCGCTTTCCTCGCCATGGCGCTCGCGCGCCTGCGCCCGGCCGATGCGCGCAGCGCGCGCGCCTGGCTGCTGGTCGTTTTACTGGTGCTGGGGCTGGGTGGTGCTTGGCTGGCGCTGGAGCGCGCCGAAGCCGGAGCGGAGCGCCCACCCCTCACCCTGGCCCTGCTGCAGGGCAACATTCCGCAGGACGAGAAATTCCAGCCCGGCACGGGCGTGCCCACGGCGCTGCGGTGGTACGCGCAGCAACTGGCGCAGGCCGACGCCGCCCTGGTAGTGGCCCCCGAAACGGCGCTGCCGCTCTTGCCGCAACAACTGCCCCCGGGCTACCTGGAGGCGATCGCGCGGCGCTACGCCAGCGGCGCGCAGGCGGCACTCGTCGGAATACCGCTCGGCGACCTGGAGTCGGGCTACACCAATTCGGTGCTGGGTTTCGCGCCCGGCGCGGGTGCCCGCTACCGCTACGACAAGCACCACCTGGTGCCTTTCGGCGAATTTGTGCCGCCGCTGTTTCGCTGGTTCACCGAACTGCTCGATATTCCCCTGGGCGATTTCGGACGCGGCCCGCTCGGGCAGCCGAGCTTTGCGTGGCAGGGCGAGCGCATCGCGCCCAACATTTGCTACGAAGATCTGTTCGGCGACGAAATCGCGGCGCACTTCCTGCGGCCGGACACCGCGCCCACCGTGCTGCTGAACCTCAGCAACATTGGCTGGTTCGGCACCGGGGTGGCCATCGACCAGCACCTGCAGATCAGCCGCATGCGCGCGCTCGAGTTCCAGCGCCCCATGGTGCGCGCCACCAACACCGGAGCCACCGCGGTGATCGACCACCGCGGCGTGGTCACGCACAGCCTGCCCCGCGCCACGCGCGCCGTGCTGCATGCGCAGGTGCGCGGGCGCGGCGGCGCGGCGACGCCATTTGCCTGGTGGGCGGCGCGCTGGCGCCTGCTGCCCCTGTGGTCCCTGGGGGCGCTGTGCGTGCTGGGCGCCTTGCTTGCGCGCCGGGCGCGCGCCTAGGGGTGCAAAGCCTCTTTACAATCGGGGTTAGACCTAGGCACCTAATCCGCACCTTGACGCCTGGCCGGCCCGCGGCGCCGGCGGGCACCCACCCGCGAAAGAGGCGCTGCGCACGCAGCCCGGAGCACGATTGACATGGCAGATTCCTTTTCGTACGAACAATTGATCGCTTCCGGCGAGGGGCGGCTTTTTTCGCCCGAAAGCGGCCGCCTGCCGCTGCCGCCCATGCTCATGTTCGACCGCATCACGCACATCGACAGCGACGGCGGCGACCATGGCCTGGGCCTGATCCGCGCGGAACTCGACGTGCGGCCCGATTTGTGGTTCTTCGCCTGCCACTTCCAGGGCGACCCGGTCATGCCGGGCTGCCTGGGGCTGGACGCCATGTGGCAATTGATCGGCTTCTACCTCACCTGGCTGCGTCTGCCGGGGCGCGGGCGTGCTCTGGGCGCGGGCGAAGTCAAGTTCACCGGCGAGGTCGGGCCCGAGGCCAAGCTCGTGAGCTACGAGATCCACATCAAGCGCGTCATCAAGCGCAAGCTGGTCATGGCCATAGGCGACGCGCGCCTGTTGGTCGATGGCCAGGAAATCTACGTGGCGAACGACCTCCGCGTCGGCCTGTTCAAGAAGGACGAGGCGCCGCTCGCCGCCAAAGCGACGGGAGAGTCTCCATGAAACGGGTGGTCATCACGGGCACGGGCATCGTCTCGTGCATTGGCAACGACGACGCGGCGGTCACCGAATCCCTGCGCAGCGGCCGCTCGGGCATACGCGCGATGCCGGAGTTTGCCGAAATGGGCCTGCGCAGCCAGGTCGCCGGCGTTCCGCAGATCGACCTCGAAGCGCTCATCGACCGCAAGCAGCTGCGCTTCATGGGCGACGCGGCGGCGTACGCCCATGTGTCGCTGACCAACGCCATTGCGCAGGCCGGGCTGACGCCCGAACAGGTGTCGCATCCGCGCACCGGCCTCATCATGGGTTCGGGCGGTGGATCACCGGCCAACCAGATCGAATCGGCCGACATCCTGCGCAGCAAGGGCATACGCCGCGTCGGGCCGTACCAGGTCACGCGCTGCATGAGCTCCACCGTGTCGGCCTGCCTGTCGACCAACTTCGGCATCAAGGGCATCAACTACTCCATCACCTCGGCGTGCAGCACCTCGGCGCACTGCATCGGCGCTGCGGCGCAGCAGATCGCCTGGGGCATGCAGGACGTCATGTTTGCCGGTGGCGGCGAAGAGGTGAGCTGGGGCATGGGCATGCTGTTCGACGCCATGGGCGCGATGTCCAGCGCCTACAACGCCACGCCCGAAAAGGCCTCGCGCGCCTACGACGCCCAGCGCGACGGCTTCGTCCTCTCGGGCGGCGGTGGAGCGGTGGTGCTCGAGAGCCTGGAGCACGCCCAGGCGCGCGGCGCCACCATCCTCGGCGAAGTGGTCGGCTTCGGCGCCACCTCGGACGGCGCCGACATGGTCGCGCCCTCGGGCGAGGGCGCGATCGCCTGCATGCAGCAGGCCATCGCCGGCCTGGACCAGCCGATCGACTACATCAACACCCACGGCACCTCCACGCCGGTGGGCGACGTGCCCGAGCTGCGCGCCATCAAGGCGGTGTTCGGCGATGCGATCCCGCGCTTTTCCTCCACCAAGTCGCTCACCGGGCATTCCCTGGGCGCCACCGGGGTGCAGGAAGCGATCTACTGCCTGTTGATGCTGCGCCAGGGTTTCATCGCCGGTTCGGCCAACATCGAAACGCTGGACCCGGCGGCCGAGGGCATGCCGCTGGTGCGCAGCACCGTGGACGCACCCATCCGCACCGCGCTGTCGAACAGCTTCGGCTTCGGCGGCACCAACGCCAGCCTGGTGCTGCGCCGCTGGGAGTCGTGATCTGCGGCGCACTGCTGCGCTATTAATAGTAGAGCTGTCATCGCTTATGGGATAAGCGCTGACGGCTCTTTTTGCTTCAAAAACGGGCCCCTGGACGACGCCCGTAAAATTGGCGTCCTCGGCGCAGCACCCGGCGCCCCCCACACCCACGGCGCACGGCCCACGCGGCCTTGCGACACACGCATGCTGACCTTCCAACAAATCATCCTCAAGCTGCAGTCGTACTGGGACGCCCAGGGCTGCGCGCTGCTCCAGCCCTACGACATGGAAGTGGGCGCGGGCACCAGCCACACCGCCACCTTCCTGCGCGCCATCGGCCCCGAGCCCTGGCGCGCCGCCTACGTGCAGCCCAGCCGCCGCCCCAAGGACGGCCGCTACGGCGAAAACCCCAACCGCCTGCAGCACTATTACCAGTACCAGGTGGTGCTCAAGCCCGCGCCGGCCAACATTCTGGAGCTGTACCTGGGTTCGCTGGAAGCGCTGGGCTTCGACCTGAAGAAGAACGACATCCGCTTCGTCGAGGACGACTGGGAGAACCCCACGCTCGGCGCCTGGGGCCTGGGCTGGGAGGTGTGGTTGAACGGCATGGAAGTGACGCAGTTCACCTACTTCCAGCAGGTCGGCGGCATCGACTGCAAGCCCGCCACCGGCGAAATCACCTACGGCCTGGAGCGCCTGGCCATGTACCTGCAGGGCGTGGACAACGTCTACAACCTGCAGTGGACCGAAGGCCTCACCTACGGCGACGTGTACAAGCAGAACGAGGTGGAGCAGTCCACCTACAACTTCGAGCATTCCGACGCCGACTTCCTGTTCACCGCCTTCAACGCGCACGAGAAGCAGGCCAGGCACCTGATGGAGCAGCAGCTTGCGCTGCCCGCGTACGAACAGGTGCTCAAGGCCGCGCACAGCTTCAACCTGCTGGATGCGCGTGGCGCCATTTCCGTGACCGAACGCGCCGCCTACATCGGCCGCATCCGCAACCTCGCGCGCAGCGTGGCGCAGAGCTACTACGACAGCCGCGAGCGCCTGGGCTTCCCGATGGCCCCGCGCGAGTGGGTGGAACAGATGGCGAAGAAGGCAGCCTGAAGTGAACACCCCCCTGAGCCGCTTCGCGTCTTCCCCCCGCTCTCGCATTGCTGCGCAATGCGGGCAGGGGGACGCAGCCAGCGCGGCGGGGCGGCCCTTGCGCGGCTGCCCGCGCATCGCCGCGCCAGGTTCATGCATCGCTGGCGTAGCGGATGCGAAATGGATAACGGAATAGAGCCGACAACATGACAATCCAAAACCTTCTCGTCGAACTGTTCGTGGAAGAACTGCCGCCCAAGGCGCTGCAAAAGCTGGGCGATGCCTTCGCCTCCGTGCTGGGCGACCAGCTGCGCGCCCAAGGTCTGGCCACGGCCGAATCCGTGGTCACGTCCTTCGCGTCACCGCGCCGCCTGGCAGCGCATGTGACGGCCGTGGCCTCGAAGGCCGACGACAAGGCCGTGCAGCAAAAGCTCATGCCCGTCACCGTGGGCCTGGATGCCAACGGCAACGCCACGCCCGCGCTGCTGAAGAAGTTGCAGGCCCTGGGTGCGGACCAGTCTGCCGTGCCCGCCCTGAAGCGCGCCCAGGACGGCAAGGCGGAAGCCCTGTTCTACGACAGCGTGGTGCCCGGCGCGACCCTGGCCGCCGGCCTGCAGAAGGCGCTGGACGAGGCCATTACGAAGCTCCCCATCCCCAAGGTGATGAGCTACCAGTTGGAGACCGACTGCGAGCTTCCCGGCTGGAGCAGCGTGCATTTCGTGCGCCCCGCGCACGGCCTGGTGGCGCTGCACGGCAGCACCGTGGTGCCGGTGAAGGCGCTGGGCCTCACGGCCGGCAACAGCACCCAAGGCCACCGTTTTGAAGCCGCCGTGTCGCCCGTGGTCTTCAAGGACGCCGACAGCTACGCCGCCACGCTGCGCCAGGACGGCGCCGTGATTGCCTCCTTTGCCGAGCGCAAGGCCGAGATCGCCCGCCAGCTCGCCGCTGCCGCAGCGAAAGTAGGCAATGGCGCGCGCCCCATCGAGGACGACGCGCTGCTGGACGAAGTGACCGCGCTGGTCGAGCGCCCCAACGTGCTCATCTGCCAGTTCGAGGAGGAGTTCCTGGGCGTGCCGCAGGAATGCCTCATCCTCACGATGAAGGCCAACCAGAAGTACTTCCCGCTGCTCGACGCGGCCGGCAAGCTGACCAACAAGTTCCTGGTGGTGAGCAACATCACCCCCGAGGACGCCAGTTTCGTCATCGGCGGCAACGAGCGCGTGGTGCGCCCGCGTCTGCAGGACGCCAAGTTCTTCTTCGACCAGGACCGCAAGAAGACGCTCGCTGCGCGCGTGGACAGCCTGGCCAAGGTGGTCTACCACAACAAGCTGGGCACGCAGGGCGAACGCGTGGAGCGCGTGCGCGCCATCGCCAAGGCGATTGCGCAGCAGCTGGGCGATGCCACGCTGGTGCAGGACGCCGACCAGGCCGCACTGCTCGCCAAGACCGACCTCGTGACCGACATGGTGGGCGAGTTCCCCGAGCTGCAAGGCATCATGGGGGGCTACTACGCCTTGAACGATGGCTTGGGCGAGACCGTGGCGCACGCCATCGAGGACCACTACAAGCCCCGTTTCGCGGGCGATGCGCTGCCGCGCAACACCGCTGGCGTGGTGGTGGCGCTGGCCGACAAGCTGGAAACGCTGGTCGGCATGTTCGGCATCGGCAACCTGCCCACGGGCGACCGCGACCCGTTCGCGCTGCGCCGCCATGCGCTGGGCGTGGTCCGCATGCTGGTCGAG
>MEDL01000021.1 GCA_001724785.1 Acidovorax sp. SCN 68-22
GCTGCGCGCGCGCCAGGTGGCCAGTTCGCCGTCGGCCAGCACCCTGGCGGCGAAGCGCTCGCCGTGGCGCTCCAGGCTGGCGGCGATGCGGCGCACGTCGCAGATGTCGGTGCCTATGCCGTAGATCATGGTTTCAAGGTCTTTTTGGCCTCTGGCGCTTGTCTGGAAAGCGCCAGCAGCTATCGATTCAGGAGCCGCCCCGCAGCGCCGTGCCGCTGGCGATGCACGCCAGGTAGGCCTGCACCGTCGCCTGGTAGCCCAGTTCCAGCGCGTCGGCGATGAGCGCGTGGCCGATGGACACCTCCAGCAGGCCGGGCACGGTGCGCACGAAGGCCGCCAGGTTGTCCCGGTTCAAATCGTGGCCGGCGTTCACGCCCAGGCCGGCGGCGAGCGCGGCCTCGGCGGCCGCGCGGTAGCGTTCCAGCTCGGCGCCCTGCTGCGGCGTGCCCCAGGCAGCGGCGTAGGGCTCGGTGTAGAGCTCGACCCGGTCGGCGCCGACGGCGCGCACCGCCGCCATGGCGGCCGGGACCGGGTCCATGAAGAGGCTCACGCGCACGCCGAGCTGGCGGCATTCGGCCACCAGCGGCGCCAGGCGCTCGGCGTCCTGCGGGAAGCTCCAGCCGTGGTCGCTGGTGAACTGGTCTTCGCTGTCGGGCACGAAGGTCGCCTGGCTGGGCCGCACCTGGCGGATGAACTCCATCAGGTTGTGCGAGGGGTTGCCCTCGATGTTGTACTCGCGCCCCGCCCAGGCCGTGAGCAGCTGCGCGAGCTCGTGCACGTCGTCGGCGCGGATGTGGCGCCCATCGGGCCGGGGGTGCACGGTGATGCCCTGGGCGCCGGCCTCCAGGCAGATCTGCGCGGCGCGCAGCACGCTGGGGATGCCCAGGTGCCGGGTGTTGCGCAGCAGCGCCACCTTGTTGACGTTGACGGAAAGCGCGGTGCGCTGGGGGGCAGAAGAGCGGTTCATGACAATAGGGGCGCGGCCTGGGCGGCACGCGGCCGTCACAGCGCCTGCACGTCGATCATGAATTGCCGCGTGCGCAGGCGTGGGCTGCCGCAATGGTATTGCAGGAGCGCCCGCAGCTGGGGCTTGAGTTCTGCCGCCACGCCAGCGCAGGCGCCCAACAACTCGGCGAAACCTGCCTCCTCGTGCTGCAGCGCCTGGGCCAGCGCCAGCCACTGCGCGCCGGCAAGGCTCGGCCGCTCGTCGGGCCCGGCGGCGCGCAGGCCGCCTTCGGCCACCAGCACGTAGCGCCCGGTGGGCGCAAGCGCGCCGTGCGTGAGCGTTTGCACGTCGAGCGCCGGCAGCAGGCCGATTTCACGCAGCAGCACCAGCTCGAACAGCCGCAGCACGGGCTCCAGCGCCTCGCTGGGGGCGCTCGCCAGCACCTGCACGGTGGCGGCGTAGTGGTCGAACAGGCGCGTGTGCGGGTCGCCGCGCGCCAGCAGACGCAGCAGCAGTTCGTTCAGGTACAGGCCCGACAGCAGCGCGTCGCCCAGGGGCAAGATGTGCCCGCCCGACCATTCCGCGCCCTTGAGCGTGTGGATCTCGGCGTCGCCGGCGGCGCTTTGCCCCCACGCCAGCCGCAGCGGCTGCAAAGGCAGCAACACCGGGCGGAAGTTGGAGCTGGGCTTTTTCGCCCCCTTGGCCACCAGGGCGACGCGGCCGTGGCCGCGGCAGAAGGCCTCCAGGATCAGGCTGGACTCGCTCCAGTCGTAGCGGTGCAGGACGAACGCCGGCTCGTCGGCAATGCGGCGGGTGGCCATATTGCTATTTATAAAATAGCTATCAACGCTTATCCATCAAGCGCTGATGGCCGTTTTTATTCATAACCGAAGGAACGGACGCGCGCTTCGTCGTCGGCCCAGCCACTGCGCACCTTGACCCAGATTTCAATGAACACCTTGGCGTCCAGGAGCTTTTCGAGCTCCTGGCGCGCTTCCATGCCGATGCGCTTCAAGCGCTCGCCCTTGTCGCCGATCACCATGGCCTTGTGGCTGTCGCGCTCGACGACGATGGTGGCGGCGATGCGCACCAGGCGCTTGTGCTGCTTGCTTTTTTCCTCGCTGAACTGGTCGATGACGACGGTGGAGGTGTACGGCAATTCATCGCCGGTGAAGCGGAACAGCTTTTCGCGCACCGTCTCGCTGGCGAGGAATTTCTCGCTGCGGTCGGTCAGTTCGTCCTCGGCGTACCACCAGGGCTGCTCGGGCAGGTATTTCTCGACCACGCCGAACAGCCGCTCGACGTCGGCCTTGCTCTTGGCCGACATGGGCACGAACTCGGCGAACGGGTGGCGCTCTTGCATGCCCTTGAGCCAGGGCGCGATTTCCGCACGGCGGTGGATGGCGTCGAGCTTGTTGGCGATCAGCAGCGTGGGAATGCCGGGCTTGAACAGCGACAGCACCTTGGCATCCTGCAGCGTGAAGCTGCCCGCCTCGACGACGAACAGGATCAGGTCCACGTCGCCGATGGCACCCATCACGGTCTTGTTGAGCGACTTGTTCAACGCCGTGGCGTGGCGCGTCTGGAAGCCCGGCGTATCGACGAACACGAACTGCGTCTGCCCGCGCGTGCGGATGCCGGTGATGCGGTGGCGCGTGGTCTGCGCCTTGCGGGAGGTGATGCTGATCTTCTGGCCGACCAGGGCGTTGAGCAGCGTCGACTTGCCGACATTGGGCTTGCCGACGATGGCCACCACGCCGCAGCGCTGGCCGGTGGCGTCGGCCGCCTGGCCGGCAGGGCGGCTGGCACGCAGCATGGCTTCTAGGTTATTTTGGCCTTCAGCGCTTGCTGGATCTTTATCGTCAGCTTCTTTTTTTGTTGCATCAATCATGGGGTTTGCGCCTGTAGTTGGGCCAGCATGGCGGCGGCGGCGGATTGTTCGGCGGCGCGGCGCGAGTTGCCACTGCCGCGCACCGCGAGCGCGCGCTCGGCCACCGTGCATTCAACCTCGAAGGATTGGCGGTGCGCCACGCCCGAGGTTTCCACCACGCGGTAGGCGGGCAGCTGCAGGCGCCTGCCCTGCAGCCACTCCTGCAGGGCGGTCTTGGCATCGCGCGCGGCGGCCTGCATCTGCGGACCGATCTCCACGCCTTCGAACAGGCGGCGCACCACGCGCTCGGCGGCTTCGAAGCCGGCATCCAGGTACACCGCGCCAATCAGCGCCTCCAGCGCGTCGGCCAGCATGGACGGCCGCGTCTTGCCGCCCGAGCGCGCCTCGCCCTCGCCCACCCGCAGCACGGCGGGCAGGTCGAGCGTAAGCGCCAGCCGGTGCAGGCTGTCTTGCTTGACCAGGTTCGCGCGCACGCGCGAGAGCTCGCCTTCGGCCAGGTCGGGCAGGCGTTCGTACAACAGGCTGGAGACGGCCAGGCTGAGCACCGAATCGCCGAGGAATTCGAGGCGCTCGTTGTGGTCCGCGCTGGCGCTGCGGTGCGTCAGGGCGCGTGTCAGGAGCGCCGGCCTGGAGTATGTGTGTTGCAGCCGCTGCTGCAGCAGAACAAGGGCAGGTTGCACCTAGTCGGACTGCAAGTCGAAACGGTAGACCAGGTACGCCGGGCCGGCCAGCGCGATCTCGCGCGAATACTTGGCGCGCACCACCACCTTGTCGCCGCGCTTGGTGACTTCAAGGTCCTTGCCGCTAATGGAAGAGATGTCGTCGATGGCGGCCGCGCGGTCGAAGCTGCCGCGGATCTCCGGCACGGTGTTGCCTTCCCGCGAGGCTTTGTCGATGGCCTTCTGGATGGCATGCGATTCCAGCAGCACCGGGATCGACTGCCCGCCGATGGCGAACGCCGCCACGGCCAGCAAGCCGATGAAGATCACGCCGATGAAGGACAGGCCGCGCTGGCGCGACCGGCTGGCTGTGCGATGCGATGTCATAGAGTCTGTCTCCCGTTCTTGTTGCTGTGCTGCGACGCGCCTACTGGAAAGAGCCGATGCGCTTCCAGTCGCCAAAGTTCATCCAGACGAAAAATGCCTTGCCCACGATGTTGGCATCCGGAACGAACCCCCAGTAGCGCGAATCGAGCGAATTGTCGCGGTTGTCGCCCATCATGAAGTAATGGCCCTCAGGCACCTTGCAGACCACGCCCTCGACACTGTAGCGGCAGTTGTCCCGATAGGCAAAATTGCTCGCTCCCTGGACGAAGGCCGGCGCGGCGTCGTTGTTCAGCAGCCGGTGCGAGCGCTCGCCGAGCTGCTCCTGCAACTGCTTGAAGTAGCGCGTCGCATCCTCGTCGAAGAAATCGGGCAGGGCCTGCGTCGGCACCGGCTGGCCATTGATGGACAGGCGCTTGTTCAGGTAGGCCACCTCGTCGCCCGGCAGGCCGACGACGCGCTTGATGTAGTCCAGGCTGGGCTGGGGCGGGTAGCGGAACACCACCACGTCGCCGCGCTGCAGGGCCTTGCCCTCCGTCAGTTTGGTGTTGAGCACGGGCAGGCGGATGCCGTAGGTGAACTTGTTCACCAGGATCAGGTCACCGACCAGCAGCGTGGGAATCATGGACCCGGACGGGATCTTGAACGGCTCCACCAAGAACGAGCGCAGCAGGAACACGGCCGCGATGACGGGAAACAGCCCCGCCGTCCAGTCCAGCCACCACGGCTGCGCGAGCACGCGCTGCTGGCCTTCGGAGGTGTCGATGTCGGTCTGCGCAATGCCCTTGCGCGCCAGTTCGGCGCGCCGCGCCTGCCCGGCCTGCTCAAGCGCCAGTGCCGCCTTGCGCCGGCGCGGCAGAAAGTACAGCTGCTCGGCCACCCAGTACGCGCCAGTGACCACGGTGGCGAGAAACAGCAGGAGCGCGAAGTTGCCCTCGATGGCACCAAAGTACCAGGCGCCGATGTAGGCGGCGAATGCCGCCAGGATGAGCGAGGTGAATATCTGAACCAGTTGCATCAATCTTCCACCTGCAAAATGGCAAGAAAGGCTTCTTGCGGCACTTCCACCGACCCGATCTGCTTCATGCGCTTCTTGCCGGCCTTCTGCTTTTCAAGGAGCTTCCTCTTGCGGCTGACGTCGCCGCCATAGCACTTGGCAAGCACGTTCTTGCGCAGTGCCTTGATGGTCTCGCGCGCAATGATGTTGCTGCCGATGGCCGCCTGGATGGCCACGTCGAACATCTGGCGGCTGATGATCTCGCGCATCTTGGCGACCACGGCGCGGCCGCGGTACTGGCTCTGGCTGCGGTGCACGATGATGGAGAGCGCATCGACCTTCTCGCCGTTGAGCAGGATATCGACCTTGACGACGTCGGAGGCGCGGTATTCCTTGAATTCGTAATCCATGGACGCATAGCCCCGGCTTACCGATTTGAGCTTGTCGAAGAAGTCGAGCACGATCTCACCCAGCGGCATCTCGTAGGTCAGCATGACCTGGCGGCCATGGTAGGCCATGTTGATCTGCACGCCGCGCTTCTGGTTGGCCAGCGTCATCACCGGGCCAACATAGTCCTGCGGCATGTACAGGTGCACGGTGACGATGGGCTCGCGGATTTCCTGTAGCCGGCCCTGGTCGGGCATCTTGGCCGGGTTCTCCACCATCACCACTTCACCGCCCGGCATCACCACTTCGTACACCACGCTGGGCGCGGTGGTGATGAGGTCCTGGTCGAACTCGCGCTCCAGGCGCTCCTGCACGATTTCCATGTGCAGCAGGCCCAGGAAACCACAGCGGAAACCAAAGCCCAGCGCCTGGCTGACCTCGGGTTCGTAGTGCAGGGAGGCGTCGTTGAGCTTGAGCTTTTCCAGCGCATCGCGCAACTGGTCGTATTCGCTCGCCTCGGTGGGGTACAGGCCGGCGAACACCTGCGGCTGGATTTCCTTGAAGCCCGGCAGCGCCTCGGTGGCGGGGCCGGCGTTGTTGGGGAGCTTCTTCTCCAGCGTGATGGTGTCGCCCACCTTGGCGGCCTGCAATTCCTTGATGCCTGCAATGATGTAGCCCACTTCGCCCGCCTGAAGCCGGTCGCGCGCCTCGTTGGCGGGGGTGAACACACCCAGGTTGTCGGCGTTGTAGGCGGCACCGCTGGCCATCATCTTGAAACGCTCGCCCTTGAGCAGGCGCCCATCGACGACGCGCACCAGCATCACCACGCCGACGTAGCTGTCGAACCAGCTGTCGATGATCATGGCGCGCAGCGGCCCCTCGGGGTTGCCGCGCGGCGCCGGCACCTTGGCGACGATCGCCTCCAGGATCTCGTCGATGCCCATGCCGGTCTTGGCTGAGCAGGGAATGGCGTGCTCGGCGTCGATGCCGATCACGTCCTCGATCTCGGCCTTGGCGTTCTCGGGGTCGGACTGCGGCAAGTCCATCTTGTTGAGCACCGGCAGGACTTCCACGCCCAGGTCCAGCGCCGTGTAGCAGTTCGCCACGGTTTGCGCTTCCACGCCCTGTGAGGCATCGACGACCAGCAAGGCACCCTCGCAGGCCGAGAGCGAGCGGCTCACTTCGTAGGAAAAATCGACGTGGCCGGGGGTATCGATCAGGTTGAGGTTGTAGACCTGGCCGTCCTGCGCCTTGTACTGCAGGGCCGCCGTCTGCGCCTTGATGGTGATGCCGCGCTCCTTCTCGATGTCCATGGAGTCGAGCACCTGCGCCTCCATCTGGCGCTCGGCCAGGCCGCCGCAGCGCTGGATCAGGCGGTCGGCCAGGGTGGACTTGCCATGATCGATGTGCGCAATGATGGAAAAATTACGGATGTGCTTCATCAACGAGAGGTTCGGAAGGGCGCCGGCGGCGGGCACGCATGAAAAAAGGGCGCGCCGCTTTCAAAGGACGCGCCCGTTGCAGGCACTCATGCTTGGGCGCGTATTGTAGGCAAATCGCCACGCGCCCCGCTGGCTCAGCGTGCCGGACGGATCAGCGCGTACTGCTCCCAATCGCCACGGCGGTAGCGCACGTTGATGGGCTTGCTCTTGTCGGCCTGGCCCACCGCTGCTTCGAAGTCCTTCAGGCTGGACACCTCGGTGTTGGCGACCGCCAGGATCACATCGCCCTCGCGCAGGCCGGCGCGTGCCGCCCCGTCGGTGGCCGCGTCCACGCGCACCCCGCCCTTGACCTTGAGCTTCTGCCGCTGCGCGTCGCTGAGCGCGGAGACCACCAGGCCGAGCTTCTGCGCCGCCGGGGACGCCTTGGGCTTGGCTTCGGCCGGACCGGGGCCGGCCGCCTCACCGTCCTCGGGTTCGATCTCGGCCACCGTGACCGAGAGGTCCTTGGTCTGCCCACGGCGGAACACGGTAATGGTGCTGCGCGTGCCGGGCTTGGTGTTGCCCACCATGCGCGGCAGATCGGAGATCCGGTCCACGGGCTTGCCGTCGAAACGCGTGATCACGTCCCCGGCCTCGACACCGGCCTTGTCGGCGGGCGCCCCGGCTTCAACACCGGTGACCAGCGCACCCTGGGGCTTGGCCATCCCGAGGGATTCGGCGACGTCCTTGGTGACGCTGCCGATCTGTACGCCGATGCGCCCGCGCGTGACCTTGCCCGTGGCGCGCAGCTGGTCGCTGACGCGGATTGCCTCATCGATCGGGATGGAGAACGAAATGCCCATGAAGCCGCCCGAGCGCGAATAGATCTGGCTGTTGATGCCGATGACCTCGCCACGCATGTTGATCAGGGGCCCGCCGGAATTGCCGGGATTGATGGCCACGTCGGTCTGGATGAACGGCAGGTAGTCGCCCGTGTCGCGCTGCTTGGCGCTGACGATGCCGGCCGTCACCGTGTTTTCCAGGCCGAAGGGCGAGCCGATCGCCATCACCCACTCGCCGACGCGCACGCGGCCCACGTCGCCGATCTTCACCGCGGGCAGCCCGCTGGCTTCGATCTTGACCACCGCCACATCGCTGCGCTTGTCGTAGCCGATGATCTTGGCCTTGAACTCGCGCTTGTCGGTCAGGGTGACCATGACTTCGTCCGCGCCTTCGACCACGTGGGCATTGGTCATCACGTAGCCGTCGGAACTGAGGATGAAGCCCGAGCCCAGGCCGCGCGGCTGCTCTTCGTCGGGCTGCTGCTGGCGCGGATTGGGGCGTTGGCCCCGGGGCATGTTGGGTATCGGCAAGCCGAAGCGCTTGAAGAACTCGAGCATCTCCTCGTCCATGCCGCTGGGCATGTTGCGCGCGCTGACTTTTTCAAGCGTGCGGATGTTCACCACCGCCGGGCCGACCTGCTCCACCAGATCGGTGAAATCGGGCAGGCCGCGCGCCGTGCTGGCCTGCGCCTGCACCTGTCCGGGCACGAAGCCGAGCGCCCCCACCCCGACGGCGCCCGCTACGGCCACCACGCCTGCCACTGTCCACGCCTGCACATTCGTCCATCGCAATCCCATGATCTTGCCTTTCCTTGTCTGTTTGCGCGGCCTGCGCATGGGTTTCAGAAGCGCGCCATGCGAATTTGGTTCCCGCGAAGTCAGCGCGCGCGCACCAGGCGATCGGCGAACAGCACCAGGGTATCGAGCGGCACCTCGCCCACGGCGGTCAACCAGGTGTCGGCGTCCAGCGGGCGCGCCAGCGCCTGCGTGGCACCCGCCGACCAGCGCGCGCCGGCCACTGCGGTGCCCGGGCGCACCGGCTCGATAAACAGCGACACGCTCGCCAGCCCGTCGGAATAACTGCATTGCATGGTGCGGGGCTGCGCCTGGGGGGCGCGGCAACCCTGCAGCGCAAAACCAGGCACGGGCTCGCGCAGCGTCCAGGCACGTTCGGCATCCTGCAGCTTGCGCTGGGGCGCCGGCGTGAGCGCGCGGTAGCCTTCGAGATCGTCCATGGCGCGGGCCAGCTCCGTGAGCGACACCGGCGCATCCAGGTCCAGCTGGAGAAAGCTCGCTTGCTCGCGCACACGGCCATCGGCCTGTACGGTCTGCAGGCGAAGCACCAGGCCGGATCGGCGCTCGCTCCAGACGCGGTAGCCATAGCGCAGGGCGTCGCGCGGGCGCAGCAGCACCACATCGGCCTCGTGCCCGGCGACGCGCTGGCGCCCCTGGCGTTCGGCGCGGTACCAGAGGTCGAGCTTTCCGGCCAGGGCCGGCACAGCGCCGGCAAAGGGCGTGCTACCGGTCAGTGGCTCGATCACCGCGGTATGCGAGGCATGCAGAAAGGTGCGCATCTCTCCGTTGCGGCGAAAGATGGTGCGGGGCGGGCCGTCGAGCGCCTCGATGCGCTCGATGTGCTCGTCTTGCCCGCAGGCGTGCCAGATGCGCGAACCGCTGGCCGCGCCGCCGTCGGTCACCACGACGAAGGTTCCGGTGTAATTGCGCTCCAGGGCGGCGCGCTGCATCCGCGCCATCCAACCGGCGACATCCGCAGGCAGCGCAGTATCCGCTCTAGCGGCTGGAAGCGCCGCGCCAGACCCTCCGGCTGCCTGCGCGACGCTGCCCGCACACACCAGCAGCAGCGCGCCCAACCACCGCCAGGCCTTCTGCGCGCCGCGCCGGCCGCGCAAGGCCGCCTCAGCGCTGCGGGGCCTCGAACGTTGCATTGCGCAGGAAGCCAGCGGGCATTTGCAGCGCCGAAGCACCGCCGTACTGCTTGTGCGCCGCCAGGAGCTCGTCGAGTCGCGGGTCGCGCAGCATCGTTTGCGGCCCGGCCTGGGCCATTTCGGTCACCGCAGCCGTGCGCGGGGGCTGGCCCGAGGCCAGCTGCGCGCCCTGGGGCGTACCTTCCTGCAGCACCGACAGCGAATTCCAACCGATGGCCGCGACCGCGGCCAGAGAGGCAAAACCGGCCACCATCTTCCAGCGGAACAGCGGGTCGTTGGCGGCCGGAGGCAACCCGGGCGGTGGTATGGCGGGCGCCGCGGGGACCGGCACCTCGGCCATGGCGCCGCGCACCCGCAACAACAAGCGCGCGCTGTCGCTGGAATGGGCGAGTTCCGGCGCGCGCAGCACGTCCCCGATCAGGTGGTAGTCCCGCCAGCAGGCCGTGGCGCCGTCGCCGCCGCACAGGGCAAGCGCCTGTGCGAGTTCGTCCCCTTGCAGCTCGCCGTCGGCCAGCGCCGACAGCAGCTCCCGTTGCTTTTCATCCAGTTCCATGGTGTCCACCTGCATTGTCCGGTTGCCATCCCTCACCAGCGCTTGCCCGACTGGTTTTCCAGCATCGGGCGCACGCGCGCCGAAATCGCCTCGCGTGCGCGGAAGATGCGCGAACGCACGGTGCCGATGGGGCAATCCATGGCCTCCGCGATCTCTTCGTAGCTCAGGCCTTCGATCTCCCGCAGGGTGACGGCCTGACGCAGATCGACGGGAAGGGCTTCCATGGCCGCATTCACCGCACGGGCAATTTCTTGCGCTGCCAGGACCGTTTCGGGCGTTTCCTCCGTGCTTTGTTCGCGACGCGGCCTGGAAGTTTCATCGTCCTCGTCACCGCCCGGTGCCGCCCCCTCGTAGACCACGGGGTTGCGCTTGAGGTCGAGCAGGGCCTTCTTGGCTGTATTGACGGCAATGCGGTACAGCCAGGTATAGAACTGCGCCTCGCCGCGGAACTGGTGCAGCGCGCGGTAGGCACGGATAAAGGTTTCCTGGGCGATGTCGGGCACCAGGTCGGTGTCGCGCACCATGCGCGCAATCAGCCGCTCGATGCGGCGCTGGTACTTGATGACCAGAAGCTCGAAAGCCCGTTGGTCGCCCGCGATGCTGCGTTGCACCAGCTCGAAATCGGCGTCGGGCGCACGGGGCTCGGCGGGGGCAACGGAGGAGGAATCGGTCATGGATGGGTGGTTGCCGCCGCGCCTCGGGCGAGGCACCGGGCCTGCGGCCGTGTCAGGGCGTGCGTTCGGCTTGCCGGCGGTCGGCTGGCACGGGGCCGGCTGCGCTGGGCCGCGAATATACCGCACGGCGCACATCGGGCCAGCGCTCCGGCCCGTGCCGGCATTCGACGTACAGCCATACGGCGGGACGCGCGCATGCAAAGGCCAGCACCATCTGGCGCTGGAGGTCGAGCTGTACCGCCACGTCCGGGCCGAGCGCTTGCTCGGCCGGCGGGCCGACACTGCGCTGCAACTGCCAGCAGGCGCCGTCCCACACCAGCTCGCCGACCGGCTGGCGCCGCCAGAAGCGCACGGTCAGGACGGCAGCTGCGGCCCATGCCAGCAAGGCCGGCCCGGCGGGGGCGCGTGCGGCACCCGCGCCCAGGAACAGCCAGGCGGACAGAACCACCAGGCTCGCAGCGTGCAGGGCGAGCAGCGCGCCGGCCATGCGGCCGCTGCGCCGTACCGGGAAGGTGACGGGGGGTGCCGGGTAGCGTGCCGTGCCTGCGCTCATTGAAGGGCCTGGGGCCGACTGGCCCGGGGCTCTGGGAAGCGTGCTGCGGCTGCGCCCACGAAAAGTCCGGGGAGCGGCGCGCCAGCGGGCGCCTCAGACGCGCCGGAATACCAGCGTGCCGTTGGTGCCGCCGAAGCCGAAGTTGTTCTTCATGGCGACGTCCACGCGCATGTCGCGCGCGGTGTTGGCGCAATAGTCCAGGTCGCACTCCGGGTCCTGATGCTCCAGGTTGATGGTCGGCGCCACTTTCTGGTGGTACAGGGAGAGGATCGTGAAGATGCTCTCGATGCCGCCGGCGCCGCCCAGCAAATGGCCGGTCATGGACTTGGTGGAACTGACCACCAGCTTGCCGGCGTGCTCGCCGAACGCCGCCTTGATGGCGTGCGTTTCGTTCACGTCGCCCAGCGGGGTGGAGGTGCCATGGGCGTTGAGGTAGTCCACCTCGCTCGCGTTCATGCCGGCATTGCGCAGCGCCGCCAGCATGGCGCGGCGCGGGCCGTCCATATTGGGCGCCGTCATGTGGCCGGCGTCGGCGCTCATACCGAAGCCGCAGAGCTCGGCATAGATGCGCGCGCCGCGTGCCTTGGCGTGCTCGTATTCTTCCAGGACCACGACGCCGGCACCTTCGCCCAGCACGAAGCCGTCGCGGTCGCGGTCCCAGGGGCGCGACGCCGCCTGCGGGTCGTCGTTGCGCGTGGAAAGCGCGCGCATGGCGGCGAAGCCGCCGATACCCAGGGGCGAGACGGTGGCCTCGGTGCCCCCGGCGACGACCACATCGGCGTCGCCGTACTCGATCATGCGCCCGCCCTCGCCGATGCAGTGCAGGCCGGTGGTGCAGGCCGTGACCACGGACAGGTTCGGCCCCTTGAAGCCAAACCGCATGGAGACGTGGCCCGCCACCATGTTGATGATCGAGGCCGGCACGAAGAACGGGGTGATGCGCCGCGGACCGCGTGCGGTCAGCTCGGCGTGGGTGTTCTCGATCAGCGGCAAGCCGCCGATGCCCGAGCCGATGACGCAGCCGATGCGCGTCGCCAGGTCTTCGTCGAGCGCCTCGCCCACGGGAAGGCCGGCGTCCTGCACGGCCTGGACGGCAGCGGCGATGCCGAAATGAATGAAGGCGTCCATCGAGCGCGCATCCTTGGCGCTCATGTACGACTCGACATCAAACCCCCGCACCTCGCCGGCGATCCTGCAGGCGAAGTTCGATGCATCGAACTTGGTGATGGCGCCGATGCCCGATTGCCCGGCCAGGAGATTGGCCCAGGCGTCCTGCACCGTGTTGCCCACGGGACAAACGCAACCCAGGCCGGTCACGACAACGCGACGACGGCTCATGCGGAAACCTTGTGCTTGATCGCTCGACGCGGCGCAGCGCGCCGCTCAAGCCTTCGGGTGGGACGTGGCGTAGTCGATGGCGTTTTGCACCGTGGTGATCTTCTCGGCGTCTTCGTCGGGAATCTCGATGCCGAATTCGTCTTCCAGGGCCATCACCAGTTCGACCGTGTCGAGCGAGTCGGCGCCGAGGTCGGCGACGAAGGCCTTCTCGTTGGTGACCTGGGATTCTTCCACGCCGAGTTGCTCGGCAATGATCTTTTTGACGCGTGCTTCAATATCGCTCATGGTGTCCACTCTGGGTGTTGGGTAATCGGGGGATTCTAGCTGCTTGGATGGTACCGGATGACACAGTCTTATCTGAATGCATCTGAGGCCAAGTCCAGCCAACTACATGTACATGCCGCCATTGACGTGCAACTCCTGCCCCGTCACGTACCCAGCCTGCGGCGAGGCGAGGTAGGCGACGGCGTGCGCGATGTCGGCCGGCCGGCCCAGGTGGCCGAGCGGAATCTGGTCGAGCAGGGCTTTTTGCTGCGCTTCGGGCAGGCCGGCGGTCATGTCGGTATCGATGAAGCCGGGCGCCACGCAGTTGACGGTGATGCCCCGGCTGCCGAGCTCGCGCGCCAGCGAGCGCGTCATGCCGGCGACACCCGCCTTGGCGGCGGCGTAGTTGGCCTGCCCAGGGTTGCCCGAGGCGCCGACCACGCTGGTGATGCTGATGATGCGGCCGAAACGCTGCTTCATCATCGGGCGTATGGCCGCGCGGCTGACGCGGAACACCGCGCCCAGGTTGGTGCCGAGCACCGCGTCCCAATCGTCGTCCTTCATGCGCATGGCGAGCTGGTCGCGCGTGATGCCGGCGTTGTTCACCAGCACCTGCAGCCCGCCCAGTTCCTTGACGGTGGCGTCGATCAGCGCGTCCACGGCGGGCGCGTCGTTCACATCCAGCACGGCGCCGCGGCAGCCGGGGTGCGCGGCCAGGGCGGCACCGATGCGCTCTGCACCGTCCGCTGTCGTAGCGGTGCCGACCACCTGGTAGCCGCGCGCGGCCAGTTCGGCCGCGATCGCCGCACCGATGCCGCGCGAGGCGCCCGTCACCAGCGCCACGGGCGCCTTCTTGTCTGCCATATCGCTCATGCCAGCAGCTCCTGGGCTTGCTTCAGGGATTCGGGGTCGTACAGCGGCACGCCCACGAGTTCGGGGTCGATGCGGCGCACCAGGCCGGCCAGCACCTTGCCGGGACCGCATTCGACGATGTGCGTCGCGCCCAGGGCCTTGAGCCGCTGCACGCATTCGACCCAGCGCACCGGCCCGAAGGCCTGGCGGTAGAGCGCGTCGCGGATCGCGTCGGGCTCGCTCTGCACGGCCACGTCGATGTTGTTGAGCACGGGAATCTGCGGCGCCGCCAGCGCGGTCTGCGCCAGGGCGGCGCGCAGCTTCTCGGCGGCCGGGCGCATCAGGCTGGAATGGAACGGCGCGGACACCGGCAAGGGCAGCGCGCGCTTGGCGCCGGCCGCCTTGAGCGCCTCGCAGGCGCGCTCGACCGCTGCCTTGCCGCCGGCAATCACGGTCTGCGACGGGTCGTTGAAGTTCACCGCTTCAACGACTTCTTGGTCATTTTGGCCGCCAGCGCTTGTCACATCTGCGCAGACAGCTATTACTTTCGAAGCATCCAGGCCGAGGATGGCGGCCATGGCGCCGGTGCCGACCGGCACCGCCTCCTGCATCGCTGCGGCGCGCAGGCGCACCAGCGGCGCCGCCTGGGCGAGCGTCAGCACCCCTGCCGCCACCAGGGCGGAATATTCGCCCAGCGAGTGCCCGGCCACGGCCAGCGGCAGCGCGCCGCCCTCGGCACGCCATACGCGCCAGGCGGCCACGCCGGCCACCAGCATCACCGGTTGGGTGTTGGTGGTGAGCGCGAGCGCCTCCTTGGGGCCTTCGTGGATGAGTTTGCCCAGGTCTTCGCCCAACGCGTCCGAGGCTTCGGCCAGCGCACCGAGAACGGCGGGGTGCTCGCCCCAGGCGTCGAGCATGCCGACTGCCTGCGAACCCTGCCCGGGAAAGACAAATGCGAAGGAATTCATTGAATTATTGGTGAAAACAGGCTCTAGCGCTTATCCAGCAAGCGTTATTAGCTACATCTTAAGGAGCACCGAGCCCCAGGTGAAACCGCCGCCCACGCCTTCGAGCAGCACCGTCTGGCCGGGCTGCACCTGGCCAGCGCGCACCGCATGGTCGAGCGCCAGCGGAATCGAGGCGGCCGAGGTGTTGCCGTGCTGATCCACCGTGACCACGACCTTTTCCATCGGCAAGTGCAGCTTGCGCGCCGTGCTTTGCATGATGCGGATATTGGCCTGGTGCGGCACCATCCAGTCGACGTCCGCCGCCTCGATGCCCGCCTTTTCCAGCGTGGCGCGGGCCGACTTCTCCAGCAAGCCGACCGCGAGCTTGAACACGGCCTGGCCGTCCATCTTGAGGAACGGGTCCCCGCTGGCGACACCGCCCGCCACGTGGCCGGGTACGCACAGGATGCCGACGTGCTTGCCGTCTGCGTGCAGGTCGCTCGCCAGGATGCCGGGCGTCTCGGACGCTTCGAGCACCACGGCGCCGGCACCGTCGCCAAACAGCACGCAGGTGGTGCGGTCGCTGAAGTCGAGCAGGCGGCTGAAGACCTCCGACCCGACGACCAGCGCGCAGCGGGCGCTGCCAGCGCGCACCATGGCATCGGCCACGGTGAGCGCGTAGACGAAGCCGCTGCACACCGCCTGCACGTCGAACGCCGGGCAGCCGTTGGCGCCGAGCTTGTTCTGCAGGATGCAGGCCGTGGACGGAAACACCATGTCCGGCGTGGACGTGGCGACGATGATCAGGTCCAGCTCGCTCGCGTCGCGCCCGGCCGCCTTGAGCGCGTGGCGCGCGGCATCCAGCGCCATGTCGCTGCACTGCACCCCGTCGGCGGCGAAATGGCGCGCGCGGATTCCGGTGCGCTCGACGATCCATTGGTCGGACGTCTCGATGCCGCCTTCGGCCAGCTGGGCCACCAGGTCGGCGTTGGTTACGCGGCGCGGCGGCAAATGGCTGCCGGTGCCGGTGATGCGGGAATGAAGAGTCATCAGGCGGAGGCTGGCGCCGCGCGATCGCCGCCCTGCGCGGCGCCATCCTGCCCAAGCAGGGGAGCGGCGCTGTCGATGCGCTGGCGAACACGGTCCAGTAGGTTGTTGCGGGCTGCATCATACGCGCGGGCCAGCGCCAGTTCGAACGCCAGTTCGTCCGCCGAGCCGTGGCTCTTGAAGACCAGGCCGCGCAGGCCCAGCAGGGCCGCGCCGTTGTAGCGCCGGTAGTCCATGCGCTTCATCAGCGCCGCCAGCACCGGGTAGGCGACGAGTGCGGCGAGCTTGGTGAACAGATTGCGCTTGAACTCCTGCTTGAGGCCGCCGACGATCATGGCGGCCACGCCTTCGCTCGCCTTGAGGGCCACGTTGCCGACGAATCCGTCGCAGACCACGATGTCCGCCGTGCCCTTGAAAATGTCGTTGCCCTCGACGTTGCCGTAGAAATTGAGCGTCCCGGCCTCGCCCGCCGCGCGCAGCAGCTCGCCGGCGCGCTTGATGACCTCGCTGCCCTTGATCGCCTCCTCGCCGATGTTGAGCAGGCCGACGGTGGGCTGCTCCGGCCCGCCCAGCGCCGCCACCAGGGCCGAGCCCATGACGGCGAACTGCAGCAGGTGCTCGGCCGAGCAATCGACGTTGGCGCCCAGGTCGAGCACCGTCGTGGCGCCGCCCTTGTCGTTGGGCATTTGCGTGGCGATGGCCGGGCGGTCGATGCCGTCGAGCGTCTTGAGCAGGTAGCGGGCAATCGCCATCAGCGCGCCCGTGTTGCCGGCGGAAACGGCAGCGGCTGCCGCGCCATCGCGGACCTGCGCGATGGCGACGCGCATGGAGGAGTCCTTCTTGCGCCGCAGGGCGACTTCCACCGGGTCGTCCATGGCCACCACCTCGCTGGCCGGCACGACGCTGGCGCGTTCGTGCGCGAAATCGGAGAGCGCCGCCGGCAGGCCCACCAGCAGCAGGCGCGCTTCGGGGTGCGAGTCAAGAAAGCGGCGGCAGGCCGCCAGGGTGACGCGGGGACCGTGGTCGCCCCCCATGCAATCGACTGCCAATATGGTCATGAATCGTGCGGGCAATGCCGCTGTGGCGCGGCGTGAGAGAAAAGCGTAGCACGCAAAACAAAGGCCCGCGCTACAGAAGGTGTAGCTACGGGCCTCAGGCCAGCGCCGGTGCGCTGCAGATCAGGCTTCGGACTTGTTCTTCAGTACCTGGCGCCCGCGGTAGAAACCGTTGGGGCTGATGTGGTGGCGCAGGTGCACTTCGCCCGTGGTGGGCTCCAGCGCGATGCCGGGCACGTCCAGCGCATTGTGCGAGCGGTGCATGCCGCGCTTGGAAGGGGACTTCTTGTTTTGCTGAACGGCCATGATCGGCTCCTGTAGGCCTCTGGAAGAGGCAATAGGTTGGTAAAAAGCGCGATCAGCCCATTGCATGAGGCCAGGGGATTCGCGCGAAGCCCGCCATTATAGCGCAGTGCTCATTTCGAGCGCATTACTTCTTGTCCTTGTCGATACGCAGGCTGGCGAGGGCAGCGAACGGGTTGGGCCGCTCGGCGCTGGCGGCGTCGAAATCCTCGTCGCTCGCTTCCATGGGCAAGTGCGTGGGGCAGACCTCGTGGCGCGGCACCACGGGCAGGGCCATCAGCAGCTCGTCCTCGATCAGCTCGTGCAGCGAGAACTCGCGGCTGAGCGCCAGCAGGTCTTCCTCGGCCTCCTCGTCCAGCGCCTCGGCCGTGGCCTCGTCGGCGACGAAGCGGAACCACCGGTCCACGTCCAGCGGCACATCCACGGGCGTCAGGCAGCGCTGGCACTGCATGGGAAAGGTGGCGTGCACCGTCAGGTGCAGCCAGAGCTGCGGCGTGCCGACACCGCCGGCCGCCGGGCGCAGTTCGCCCTGCGCCTGCCAATCGACGCGCAGCGCGGGGTGCAGGCCCTTGGCTTCCTGCGCCAGGCGCTCGTAGGTGAGCAAGGACTCGTGTCCGGCCAGGTGCGCGGATGCCTGCACGAAGGCCTTCACGTCGAGTCGGTCGGGGGAGTATTCCTTGGTCATGCGCGCAGTGTAAGAGAATCCTTCCATGCCTGAATCCCCCTTGAAACGCGCCGCGCCGGGCCGCGCGCTGGTGCTGGGTTCGAGCTCGCGCTACCGGCGCGAATTGCTCGAACGCCTGCGCCTGCCCTTCACTGTGGCCGCGCCCGAGACGGACGAAACCCCCCTGCCCGGCGAGGCGCCGCGCGCCCTCGCCCTGCGCCTGGCGCTGGCCAAGGCACAGGCCGTGGCAGCGCTCCATCCCGAGGCGGTGGTGATCGGCTCCGACCAGGTGGCCGACCTGGACGGCGAGCCGCTCGGCAAGCCCGGCAACCACGCCCGCGCCAGCGCGCAACTGCGCCGCATGGGCGGGCACACCGTCGTTTTCCAGACGGCGGTCGCGGTGGTGTGCGCAGCGTCCGGCTTTTCCGAGGTCGACATCGCCCCGGTCGAGGTGCGCTTTCGCCCCTTGGACGACGCCACCATCGAGCGCTACCTGCACGCCGAGCAGCCCTACGACTGCGCCGGCAGCGCCAAGAGCGAAGGCCTGGGCATCGCCCTGCTGGACGCCATCGTGAGCGACGACCCCACTGCCCTGGTCGGCCTGCCGCTGATCCGCACCTGCCGCATGCTGCGCGCCGCCGGGCTGGAGCTGCCATGAGCATGGCAGCCGAACGCCCGCCGCGCGGCCGGCTGCTGCTGGTGCCGGCGCCGCTTGATTTCGGCTGCGAAGCCCAGGCCCCGCTCACCGACGCCCTGCCCGCCAGCACCCTGCAGGCGGCCGCGCGCACCACGCACTGGGTGTGCGAGAACGCCAAGAGCGCGCGCGCCTACCTGAAGCGCATTGCCGAATTGCACCCCCTGGCCTGCCCGCTGCAGGAGCAGCACATCACCGAACTGCCGCGCGCCGTGCACAAGAAAGGCGACCACGGCGCGGACGGCGCCGCCCGCCTGGACGCGGGGAGCCTGCTCGCACCCGCGCTGGCCGGCCACGACGTCGGCCTGCTGAGCGAAGCCGGCATGCCGGCCATCGCCGACCCCGGCAGTTCGGTAGTGCGCGCGGCGCACGCGCTGGGCCTCACGGTGGTGCCGCTGGTCGGCCCGGTGTCGCTGCTGCTGGCGCTGGCGGCCAGCGGGCTGAACGGCCAGAACTTCGCCTTTGTCGGCTACCTGCCGCAGGACGGCGCCGAACGCACCCAGCGCATCCACGCCCTGGAGGCGCTGGCCCTGAAAAGCGGCCAGACGCAGCTGTTCATCGAGACGCCCTACCGCAACGCCGCCCTGCTGCAGGCGCTGGCGCAGCAGCTGCAGCCCGCCACGCGCCTGGCCGTGGCCAGCGGGCTGACGCTGCAGGACGCCAGCATCCGCAGCATGGAGGCGCGCCAGTGGCGCGGCGCCGAGCCGCCCGGCAAGCACACGCCGGCCGTGTTCGCCATCGGGCGCTGAAGGGGCGCGGCGCACGCCGCATGCCGGGGAAACGCCGTCAGTGCAGGTGCGCCAGCTCGCTGACCAGCATCACCAGCGCCATGCCGGCGAACAGCCACAGCACCTGGTGCGCGGTCTGGCGGGCAGACAAGCGCTTTTGCAGCTGCGGGATCAGATCGGCCAGCGCCACGTAGACGAAGCTGCTCGACGCCACGACCAGGAAATACGGCAGCGCGAATTCGAGCCGCTCGACCAGGAAGTAGCCGAGCACGCCGCCCAGCGCCGTGACGGCGCCGGCGAGCGACACCTTGAGCACCGCCACGTTGCGGCTGGCGCTGGTTTGCCGCAGCACCACCAGGTCGCCCATGTGGTGCGGCACCTCGTGCGCCAGCACCGACAGCGCCGCCACCAGCCCCAGGCGCATGTCGGCCACGAAGGCCGAGGCGATCAGCACGCCGTCGCCAAAACAATGCACGCTGTCGCCGGTGATGACGCTCCAGCCGCCCAGGCGCTGGCCGGGGGCTGCGTGCGCGTGGCCGTGGCTGTGCGCATGGCCACCGGAGTGGTCGTGGCCATCGCCGTGGTCGTGCGCCCCGGCGGCGTGCTCGTGCCCGTGGTGCCAGAGCTCGGCCTTGTCGAGCAGGAAGAAGAACACCACGCCCAGCAAGAGCGTGGCGAACAGTGCCTGCGGGCCGGCGGCGCTCTCGAACGCTTCCGGCAGCAAATGCATGAAGGCCGTGGCCAGCAAGGCGCCCGCCGCCAGGCTCAGCAGGTGCTGCGGCCCCACGCCGCCCTCCTGCGGGCGCCCCAGGCCGGCGCGCAACAGCCAGTCGGCCACCCACACGCTGCCGATGCCGGCCGCCAATGTGGCCAAGATAATTGATAACAAAACCATAGCTGCCCGCGCTTTCCTTGTAAGGCCGTGAGGTACTTTTTCACCTCAGAATGTACGGCGTTCGCACCACTAAAAAAGCCGCCCGGCAAACACCTGGCGGCTTTTGCGATCAGCGCGCAGTGGTCAGACCACGCCGTGCTCTTTGAACCATGCCAACGCCCGCTGCCAGCCGTCCTCTGCCGGGCCCTTGCGGTAGCTGGGGCGGTAATCGGCATGGAAGGCATGCGGTGCGTCGGGGTAGACCACAAACTCCGAAGCCTTGGCGGCGGCAGAGCCAGCAGCCAAGGCCGTTTTCATCCTACCAATCGTGTCAAGGGGTATGCCGGTGTCTTTTTCGCCGTACAGGCCGAGCACCGGCGCGCGCAGGATGGGCGCGAGCTCCAGCGGGTGCTTGGGCGTGAGCAGGGTGGCGGCGCCTTCCACGCGCCCGTACCAGGCCACGCCCGCCTTCACCGGCCCGTGCGCGGCGTACAGCCAGGTGATGCGCCCGCCCCAGCAGAAACCGGTGATGCCGGCGCGCGCCGTGTCGCCGCCGTTCTGCCCGGCCCAGGCGAGCGCGCCGTCGAGGTCGGCCATGACCTGCGCGTCGGGCACCTTGGCGACCAGCTCGGCCATGAGCTTGCTGATCTCGCTGTAACTGGCCGCATCGCCCTGGCGCGCGTACAGCTCGGGCGCGATCGCCAGGTAGCCCTCGCGCGCCAGGCGCCGGCAGACGTCGGCAATGTAGGCGTGCACGCCGAAGATTTCCTGGACCACCAGCACCACCGGCAGGCCGCTCTTGCCGGCCGGCTTGGCGCGGTAGGCCGGCACCTGGAAGCCGTCCTGCTCGAAATGCACCCGGCCGGCGTCCAACCCGTCGGCCGGCGTGGTGATGGCCGTCTGCGCCATCAGCGGGGCGGCCGCTGCCGCGTAGCCCAGGCCCGCCGCGGCCTGCAGCACGGTGCGCCGGCGCGCACCGGCCTCGGTGCTGCGGCCTGGAGCCAGGGAATCGACATCGGCGGAAATATCCTTGAGCGACATGGTGGGTCTCCTTGAAGAAAGCTGCGCGCTGCGCCGCCGGACGGACGGGCAAAGGCGCCAGTCTAGGGCTTGTGCGCCGGGCGCGTGGCGCGCCGGCCGCGCATGCCGGGTGCGGCCGCCGGCCCGACCTAGGCCCAATTTTTCAAGCAAAAATGGCTGTTAGCGCTTGTGGTACGGGCCTAGTCAGCTATCAAACAAGAAGCATCAGAAAATCCCCAGCGCCAGCCCCATGGCAAGCGCCGCCCCGAGCGCGCGGCAGCGCTCCAGGTCGGCGGCGCCGATCTGCTTGGGCGCCAGGATGGCCTCGGGCGTCTGGGCGTGCGTGCAGACGATGAGCGGTTCGGCCACGGCCTTGAGGCGCCAGCCGGTGGCGATGCGCGCGATCTGCCGGGCGGCGTTGCTGCCGTCGCTGCCGGCGCACACCAGGCTGGCGTAGGGGCGCGCGTTGATCTGGTCGAGCACCGGGTAGTAGCTGCGGTCGAAAAAATCCTTCAGCTGCCCGCTGATCGCGGCCAGGTTCTCGGGCGTGGCAAAGAGGTAGCCGTGCGCCGCCAGCACATCGTCCGGGCCGGCGCGCGCGGCGTGCTGCAGGCGCACCGCCACGCCCTCGCCGGCGGCGGCGTCCGCCGCCGCCTCGGCCATCTGGCGCGTGCCGCCGGTGAGCGAGTGGTAGACGACGAGCAGCGTCTTGCCGCTGGCCATGGGCTTGGAGCGCGCGCTCTTACAGCGCCATGGAGGGGCGCTCGGCCAGGGCCGCGCGCCAGCGCAGCAGGGCCGCGTGCTGCGCGCCCGGCTTCTGCTTGACGATGCGGGCAAAGTCCACCGCCACCACGGCGGTGATGTCGGCGACGCTGAAGCGCTCGCCGGCGACGAACGGGCAGGCCGCCAGGCGCGCGTCCAGCAGGTCGAAGAACTGGCCGACGCGCGCCAGGCCGCGCTCGGCCAGGGCGGGAATCTGCGCGTAATCGACCGCGCCGGGCAGCGCCCGGTTGGCCATGGCGGGCGCGCTGTTGCGCAGCGCCTCGGCGACGGCGAGCAGCCCCTCGAACTCGGCGCGCCAGTTCCAGCTGGCGACCTCGGCCTTCTCCTCGGGCGTGCTGCCGAACAGCGCCGGCTCGGGAAAGCGCGCCTCCAGGTAGGCGGCGATGGCGGCGTTGTCGGTCAGCACCAGGCCGCCTTCGGTGGCGAGGGCCGGCACCGTGCACTGCGGGTTGATCTGGCGGTAGGCCGCGCCGAGCTGCTCGCCGGCGCGCAGGTCGATGGCCACGGTGTCGTGGCGCACGCCCTTTTCCGCCAGGAAGATGCGCGCGCGGCGCGGGCTGGGCGCCGTGGCGCAGTCGTAGAGGGTCAGCATGGGGGGAACTCCTGGAAACGGGTATTTCAGGCTGCGGGTGCCAGCTTGTCGAAGTCGCTCGCGTCGTGGCGCTCGGGCAGCTGGCTGGCCGGATCGCCCCAGGTGCGGTTGACCTTGCGGCCGCGCTGCACCGCCGGGCGCTGGGCAATCTGCTCGGCCCAGCGCAGCACGTGGGTGTAGGTGTGCACCTGCAGGAATTCCCCCGCCTCGTACAGCTGGCCCTTGGCGAGCGCCCCGTACCAGGGCCAGATCGCCATGTCGGCGATGGTGTAGTCGCTCCCGGCGATGAACGCGTGCTCGGCCAGGCGCTTGTCGAGCACGTCCATCTGGCGCTTGACCTCCATGGCAAAGCGGTCGATGGGGTATTCGAACTTCTCCGGCGCGTAAGCATAGAAATGCCCGAAGCCGCCGCCGAGAAAAGGCGCGCTGCCCATCTGCCAGAACAGCCACGACAGGCATTCGGCGCGCGCGCCCGGCTCCGTCGGCACGAAGGCGCCGAATTTCTCCGCCAGGTACAGCAGGATGGCGCCGGATTCGAACACCCGCACCGGGCGTGCTGCATCGCTGCAGTCGAGCAGCGCGGGAATCTTGGAATTGGGGTTCAGCGCCACGAAGCCGCTGCCGAACTGCGCGCCCTCCTGGATGGGCACCAGCCAGGCGTCGTACTCCGCGCCGGCGTGGCCCAGCGCCAGCAGTTCCTCCAGCAGCACCGTGACTTTCACGCCATTGGGCGTGGCGAGCGAATACAGCTGCAGCGGGTGCTTGCCCACCGGCAGCGCCTTCTCGTGCGTGGCGCCGGAGATGGGCCGGTTGATGCTGGCGAACTTGCCGCCGTTCTCGCGGTTCCATTGCCAGACGGCGGGCGGGGTGTAGGGGCTCATGCGGGGACTCCGGGGAAAGGCCGGGCCAGTGTAGCGAGGGGGGCGCGGGCGTGCTTGGGCGGGCGCCATAGGTGGGCGCGGCCCGTCGGCCCACCGCCAGGCTTCACACGACCCACCCGCGCAGCAACGCCGCCGCGCCCGCACCCAGCAGCACCACCAGCAGGAACGGCAGTCGCAGCCACAGGGCCAGCGCCGCGGCGGCGAGCGACGCCAGCCGCGCATCGACCGCCAGGCCGGCGCCGGCGGCGAAGGTGTTCATCACCGTGAGCGCCGACAGCAACGCCACCGTGACGGCGGCGGCCACGCGCGTCGTCCGGGGGTTGGCCAGCCAGCGGGCGGGCACGGCGTAGCCGGAGAGCTTGGTGAGGTAGGCGGCAACGGCGCCGAGCAGGATGGCGGTCCAGAGGCTCATGGCGCACCCCCTTCGGCGCCGGCCGGCGCGGCGGGGGCGCGCACCACCCAGCCCCAGGCGGCGCCCAGGGCGGCGGCGACCAGGATCGGCAGGCCGGGCGGCAGCATGGGCAGGGCCAGCGCGGTGACGGCGCCGCTCAGCACGGCGAGCGCCACGGGTTCGCGCGCTGCGAGGCGCGGCCAGAGCAGGCCGAGGAAGGCGGCGACGGCGGCGCCGTCCAGGCCCCAGCGGCGCGGGTCGCCCAGGGCGTCGCCGAGCACGGCGCCCAGCAGGGTGAACAGGTTCCACAAGACGAAGATGCCCAGGCCCGCTGCCCAGAAGCCGCGCCGCTGCTCAGCGCTCTCCTCCTGCGCGGCGGCGGTGGCGGTCGATTCGTCGATGGTCACCTGCGCCGCCAGCCACCGGCGCCAGCCGCGCGGACGCAGCATGTGGTTGATCTGCATGCCGTAGACGGCGTTGCGCACACCCAGCAGCGTGGCGGCGCCCAGCGCCGCCGAGGGCACGCCGCCGCCCGCGACGACGCCGATGAAGGCGAATTGCGAACCGCCGGTGAACATCAGCAGGCTGAGCGCCATGGACTGGCCGACGCTGAGCCCGGCGGCCACCGCCAGCGCGCCGAACGACACGCCGTAGAGGCCCGTGGCAGCGGCGATCGACAGGCCCATGCGCACGGCGGGCGTCCAGGTGGCGGGGTGGAGGGTGGGTGGGGCGGAGACCATGGACTTCAAAACCGATAGCTATTGGCGCTTGCCAGATAAGCGCCAAAGGCCAAAAAAACTAAAAACTATTCTGGTGCCAGAGGGTGACAGGGCATTGGCCACGACGCGCCCCGTTTTCCGGCAAAGGGGTCAGAGCACGGGTTTGGCTGGGGAAAATCGTGATGCGTCCCCTTTGCCTGCGCCGCCCGCACGCCATGAAACCGGCGCGATCCAGGCCAGCGGACGCCGCGCAAGGGCCGCCCCGCCGCGCTGGCGTCGTCCCCCTGCCCGCGGCGCGCAGCGTCGCGAGAGCGGGGG
>MEDL01000022.1 GCA_001724785.1 Acidovorax sp. SCN 68-22
GCTCAGCACCAGCAGTTCGCGTTGCGCCGCGCCCCCGAATGCCTCCTCGACCTCAATCGTGGACACCAGCATCCAGGGCGATTGCACAATGGCGTTGATCACGGCGATGACGGGCGCGCCGTGCTCGTCCCGCCCGTAGAACAAGCCGCGCGCTCCAGCCACTGCCTGCACCACCGGGTTGGCCGCTACCAGCGCCGAGACCACAGGCGCGGATTCCAGACGGTCCTGGTTGCGCATGGGTGTCAGCAGTACGGCGTTGTCCCCCTGGGCCTGCACGAGCACCGATTGGGCGGTTTCGCTGGCGGTCGGCCAGGGGGAGAGCAAGGGGTAGAGGCTGGTGCGGACGTCGACCACCAGCCACACGGCGCCCAGCGGGCGTGCGCCGTCGAAGATGGGTGCCATGAGGCTCAGAAACGGGAACGCGAAATAGGGGGCGCGGCGCGGCTCCACGACGGTGGGCGCGGCGCGCTCGATCGCCTCGGCAAGGGCCCGGCGCTCTTCGGCAGGCAGCGGCTTGCTGCTGTCTGCGCCCGTGCCGTCGGCCGCGACGAAAGACACCACGCTGTAACGCGCCCGCTCTTGCAGGATGCGCAGCCGCTCCTGCACGAACGCGGCCGACCCGCCGTCGGTATCCGGGCCGAGCCGCCAGCGTGCCACCGCCTGTGCGAACAGGCTGTCGTCCGTCAGGGCGCTGGCGTCGGCCAAGCGGCTGGCGCGCCAGTCTCCCACAGCCTGTGCCTGCAGGCGCCCGATGGTCTGCAACTCACGTTCGGCCTGGTGGCGGTGCATGAGCTTGCGCTGCTCGTACACGCTGCTCAGGGTCCAGAGAAACAGGATCGCAAGCGCCAGGCCGAGCACCGCCGCCGCGCGCCCGATCAGGGCGCGGTTCGGAGCACGTAACAGGCGGCGGCGGGTCGTCATGGCTCAAAGGGGCAAAAGCATGCGCACGGAGGAACAGGCGGTGGCACACTATGTCAGATTTTGTAAACGGACTTGCGGTTCAAAGAAATTTGTAGTTCGCGCAATGCGCGTCAAAGTCAAAGGGAGGCAGACATGTGGCAGCTGGGCAAGCATCTGCTCGGGGCGCTGCTGTGGGCGGTGGCCGGCCTGGCGGGTGTGGCGCACGCGCAGGGCAACCCAGCGCGCGTGGTATTCAGCCTGTCGCTGGAGCCCGCCGGACTGGACCCGACCATCGCACCGGCAGCGTCCATCGGCGAAGTGGTGCACTACAACGTGTTCGAGGGCCTGGTCAAGATCGAGGAGAGCGGCGCCACCACCCCGCTCTTGGCGAGCAGTTGGCACATCGAACCCGACGGACTGAGCTACCGCTTTGCCCTGCGCAAGGACGTGCGCTTTCACGACGGCGCGGCGTTTGACGCCGCAGCGGTGCGTTTCAGCTTCGAGCGCGCCATGGCGCCGGGTTCGACCAACAAGTCGAAGAAGGCGCTGTTCGACAACATCGCCGGCATCGAGACGCCCGACAGCCACACGCTGGTGCTGCGCCTGCACCATGCCGACGCCAACTTCCTGTTCCGGCTCGGTGAAGGGCCGGCCGTCGTGCTGCACCCGGCCAGCGCGGCGCGCGCGGCCACGGCGCCCGTCGGCACGGGGCCCTATGTTTTCCAGGGCCGCAAGCCCGGCCACAGCATCACCCTGCGCAAGTTCGACGGCTACCGCCGCGCGCGCGAAGTGCATATCCCCGAAGTGCTGTTTCGCTTCATCAACCAGCCGCAAGCACAGACCGAGGCCATGCAGGCGCGCGAAGTCGATGTGTTTTTCAACATCGCCACGCAGGCCGTCGCGCATTTCCAGGCGGACAGCGCCTACCAGGTGCTCATAGGCGCATCCAGTGGCAAGGGCATGCTGGCCTTGAACAACCGCCGCAAACCGCTCGACGACGTGCGCGTGCGCCGCGCCATCGCGCACGCCATCGACCGCGAGCGCTTCATCCAGGAAGTGCTCGACGGCCGTGGCAAGGCCATCGGCAGCCACTTCTCGCCCACGGACCCGGGCTATGTGCACCTTGCGGGGCTGTACCCCTACGACCCGCAGCGCGCGCAGGCCTTGATGCAGGAGGCGGGCGTGGCCCTGCCGCTCAAGCTGGGCCTGACGCTCCCGCCCACGCCCTACGCCCGGGCGGGGGCGCCTCTCATCGTCGCCGCGCTGGCGCGCATCGGCATAGAAGTCACGCCGCAGGAGGGCGATTGGGCGCACTGGATGGCTGGGCCTTTCAAGGGCGACTTCGACATGACGCTCATTAACCACGTGGAGCCGCTGGACTACCAGATATACGCCGATCCGGGCTACTATTTTGGGTATGACAACCCGGCGTTTCGCGCTTTGGTCGAGCGGCATGCCGCCAGCAGCAGCGCGCGCGAGCGCCAGCTGCTGTTTGCGCAGATCCAGCGCACGCTGGCGGGCGACGCCGTCAACGCCTGGATTTTCGCGCCGCAGATCAGCACCGTCGCCCGCAAGGGCCTCAAGGGCTTGTGGATGAATTACCCCGTCTTCGTGCACGACCTGGCGGCGCTGCGATGGGAATGACGCCCGCCGCGCGGCCTGGGATCGATGTCGCGGTGGTCATGCGCCGTGCAAAGGTGCAGGGGCCGCAAAGCCGGTGGCAGGCCTGGCGCTGGAGCCCCTGCGAAATCCTGCCGCAGCAGACGACGTTCGGCACCGAGCCGCGGCCCTTGCTGCAATCCGGGGTGGAGGCGCGCTGGCTTTTCCCTGCGCTGCGCGTGGAATTGTTCCGCGACGACGCCGAGGGCTACCACCTGAACCTCGTTTCGCCGGCCCCGTGCTGGTTTGTCCTGTGGCGCCTGGACGAAGTGCCGCAGGCCGACGGCGAACCGCTGGCGCGCCCGGTGGCGGTCAGCTTGAGCTACCACGACGCGGGCCGCTGGCTCGATGCGCAGGAGTCGGTCGACCAGCTGCCCGCCGACGCAGAGGTGCTCGGCTGGCTGCAAGAGTTTGTCGACCAGCATTACCAGCCCGAGCCGCGCAGGCGCCGCAGGCCGCAGAGTTTCCAGGCACTCACCGATCGCTTCGGCAACCCGGCGTCCGTCAGTACCGGCAAGCACAAGGGCGGCTCGTGAGCGACGGTTTCCTCGGCCGCTGGTCGCGCCGCAAGCAGGCGTCGCGCCTGGCAGGCGGACCGGCGCCGGAGCCGACACCTCCGGCGGGCGCTGCACCGCCCGCCCCGCCGCCCGCGGCGGCGCCGGACGCTGGCCCGGTGACTGCCGCGCCTCCCCCAGCGCCTACGCTGGAGGAGGCCCAGGCGCTCACGCCGGCCGATGACTTTTCGCGTTTTGCCGCGCGCAACGTGTCCCCCGAGGTGCGCAACCTGGCGATGAAGCAGCTGTTCCGCGACCCGCATTTCAACCGCATGGACGGGCTCGATACCTACATCGACGACTACAGCGTCGCCGACCCGATGCCGCTCGCCACCGTGCGCAAGCTGGCCAGCGCGCGTTTTCTTGGTTGGGGCGAGGAGCAGCAGGAACCCAAGGAGGCGCTTGCCGCGCCGGCTGCGGAAGCCGCCGATACCCCACCGACGGACCCGGCAGCGCCAGACGTGGCACAGTTGCCAGGCAGCCCGCCCGGTTGCAGGGAAGCGGACGACCCGTCCGCACCTGTGCACACCACCGCCAGCCAGACGCCTTATGCCGACCCTCATTTGCGATTGCAACCGGACCATGCCCCTCCAGACTTCGGTCCTGGCGGCAGCGGCCGGCGAGCCCCTTAGCCAGCATACGAACCTTTGCCGCCGCGAGGCGGGAGCGTTCCAGGCGGCCGTGCGCAGCGGCGAGGAGGTGCTCGTCGCGTGCACCCAGGAGCGGCGTCTGTTTGGCGAGCTGGCGGCCCGGACCGAGGGCGCCATTTCGCCGCTGCGGTTCGTGAACATCCGCGAAACGGCGGGTTGGGCCGAGGATGCGCCGCGCGCCGCGCCCAAAATGGCGGCGCTCCTGGCGGCGGCGCGTCTGCCGGAGCCGGAGCCGGTGCCATCGGTCGGTTTTCAGAGTGCCGGCAAGCTGCTGGTGCTCGGCCCGCTCGACGCAGCGGAGCGCGCGGCGCAGCTGATGGGCGAGGAGTTCGACATCCGCTTGTTCGCCACCGGCCCGGGCAATGCCGGCGGCATGCAGGAGCGGCGCTACCCGGTGCTTTCGGGCAAAGCCACCGGCCTGCAGGGTTGGCTCGGTGCCTTCGAGTTTTCGTGGCAGGCGGACAACCCCATTTCGCTCGACCTGTGTACACGCTGCAACGCGTGCGTGCGTGCGTGCCCCGAGGGCGCCATCGGACTCGATTACCAGATCGACCTGCAAGCCTGCCGGTCGCACCGTGATTGCGTGGCCGTGTGCGAGGCCGCCGGAGCGATCGATTTCGAACGGCCGCCACTGCCCTGCAGTGAGCGTTTCGATCTGGTACTCGACCTGCGCGGCAGCGGCGCCACACCCACGTTCAACCAGCATGCACTGCCGCAGGGATACCTGCGCTGGGACGGCAGCGAGCTTGCGCCGCTGCTGGCATTGCGCGCGTTGGTGGGCGAATTTGAAAAGCCCAGGTTCGTTGCCTACGACCCGAAAATCTGTGCACACAGTCGCAACACCACGGTGGGCTGCCGCGCCTGTGTGGACATCTGTTCGGCGGAAGCCATCGCAAGCGACGCGCGGCACCAGCGCGTGCAGGTCGAGCCGCACCTCTGCGTGGGCTGCGGTGCCTGCACCACGGTATGCCCCACGGGCGCACTCGCTTACCGCGCCCCGGGGCTGGCCGAGCAAGGCCTGCGCCTGCGCACGGTGCTCACCCACTATGCCGCCGCCGGCGGTCGCGACCCGGTGCTGTTGCTGCACAGCCAGGAGCGCGGCCAGGCGCTGGTGGAAGAACTGGGCCGGGCGGCACAGCTCGGCGTGGCGCGCGGCCTGCCGGCCCACTGCATTCCGCTGGCGCTGTGGCATACCGCCAGCACCGGTCTGGAGCTGTGGCTCAGCGCGCTCGCCTGGGGGGCGGCGCGCGTACTGCTGGTGGCCACCGAGGAAGACGCGCCCCAGTACCTCGAAGCGCTGGAGGAGCAGGCCGCAGTCGTTGAGGCGATATGCACGGGCCTCGGTTATCCGCCGGGTGCGGTGCAGCTGCTGCGCTGCCGCACGCATGCGGATCTCGAAGCGGGCCTGCGCGCCGCGCTGCATCCGCCACGCCCAGCCCTGGGGCTTGTGGCGCGGTTCGGCGCCGCGCCGCACAAGCGCTCCACCCTGGACTTGGCGCTGGAGCACTTGCTCGCCGCCGCGCCGAGCCCTCGGGAAGGGGGCCGCGCCATAGAGCTGCCGGGGCGTGGTTCCCCGCTCGGTGAGGTGTTGGTGGACAAGGACCGCTGCACGCTGTGCCTGAGCTGCGTGTCGGCCTGCCCGGCGGGTGCGCTGCTCGACAACCCCCAGCGCCCCGAGCTGCGCTTCATCGAAAAGAACTGCGTGCAGTGCGGTTTGTGCGCCAGTACTTGCCCGGAGGACGCCATCGGCCTGCACGCCCGGCTGGACGTGACGCCGCAACGCAGCCAGACCCGCGTCCTGAACGAGGTGGCGGCCTACGCCTGCGTGCGCTGCGGCACGCCGTTCGGCACGGTCAAGGCCATCGAGGCAATGCTGGGGCGGCTCGCCGGGCACGCCATGTTCCAGGGCGAAGCGTTGGAGCGCCTCAAGATGTGCAGCGATTGCCGCGTGATCGACCTGTATTCCTCGGGCCAGGAGCGCAAGGTGACCGATCTATGAATGCCCAACAGCCACTGGTTCTTGCGCCTGGCGCCGGTCTGGACGAAGAAACCGCCCGCGCCGAGATTTACGGCCTTCTCGCGCAGCTCTACTACGCCCCACCCGACGCGGAGCAGCTTCTGGCCCTGCGTGCAGCGGCCACCGAGGCGCCGGCGGCCGGCGGCTTTCTGCAGGCGCCTTGGCAGGAATTGGTCAGCGCGGCGCGGGAATGCGATGCCCCGGCGCTGGCCGCCGAGTACGACGCGCTGTTCGGCGGCCTGGGCAAGCCCGAGGTCTATCTGTACGCCTCGCACTACCTGAGCGGTTTCCTGAACGAACGCCCCTTGGCGCAGCTGCGCGGAGACATGGCGGCGCTCGGCTTGGCGCGCAGCGATGCGATGTCCGAACCCGAAGACCACGTGGGCTGCATTTTCGAAGTGATGCGCTACCTGATCGCGGGGGACGACGGCGCCGTGTGCCATCTCGCCGGCCAGAGCCGTTTTTTTGCCGCGCATGTCCAGTCCTGGGTGCCCGCGCAGTGCCAGGTGCTGGCCGCCCACCCGAAGGCGCGTTTCTACCGTGCGCTGGCCTTGTTCACAGAGGCGTTCGTCGTTGTCGAGACCCAGGGCTTCGACATGCTGGAAGCCTGAAAGCGCGTTCCGGTGTGCGCGCCATCCGTGGGCAACGCATGGCGATGGACAAATGGGTGAGTTAAGGGTTTCCCCTGTGCGCGCTCCCTCCGAGCGGTTTAGACTGGGTATGCACGCCGTTTCATACCGATTGCCCGCCTGATGGAGAGCCGCATGCCAGATTCCACGCCCCAGGCTTCGCGCCGCCGATTCTTCGCGGGGGCCACCACGGTGGGCGCCGCTGCCGTTGCGGCCACCGTCCTGCCGCGCGCGCAGGCGCCGGCCCCCGTGGCGGTCCAGGCGCCGCCCCCGCCCGCGCGCGGCGGCGGCTACTGGCTGTCCGACCACGTCAAGCGCTATTACCGCTCCACCCAACTTTGACGGAGCCCCAGCATGTTGTTGACCCGGAAGAACTCCGCCCCTGCCGTGGCAGCAGGGCAGGAATCGCCTTTTGTCCACAGCTTGCGGCGCGGCCTCGCCCAGGCGATTCCCACCATGGACCGGCGCGCATTCCTGCGCCGATCGGGCCTGGGAGTGGGCGCGGGCCTCGCGGCCGCGCAGCTCAGCCTGGTCAAGAAGGCCGATGCCGCGGACGGCGCTGCGGCACCCGGTAGCCAGAGCGGCATCGTCGTGCGGCGTACCGTGTGCTCGCACTGCTCGGTGGGCTGCGCCGTGGATGCGGTGGTGGAAAACGGCGTCTGGACGCGCCAGGAGCCGGTGTTCGACTCGCCGATCAACATGGGTGCGCACTGCGCAAAAGGCGCTGCGCTGCGCGAACACGGGCACGGCGAGTACCGGTTGCGCTACCCCATGAAACTGGTCAATGGCAAGTACGAGCGCATTTCCTGGGACACGGCGCTCGATGAGATCAGTGCGCGCATGCAGGAGCTGCGCAAGGCGAGCGGGCCCGACAGCGTGTATTTCATCGGCTCGTCCAAACACAACAACGAGCAGTCCTACCTGCTGCGCAAGTTCGTCAGTTTCTGGGGCAGCAACAACTGCGACCACCAGGCACGCATCTGCCACAGCACCACGGTGGCCGGAGTGGCCAACACCTGGGGCTACGGCGCCATGACGAACTCGTACAACGACATGCAGAACAGCAAGTGCGCGTTGTACATCGGCTCGAACGCCGCCGAGGCGCACCCGGTCAGCATGCTGCACATGCTGCATGCCAAGGAATCGGGCTGCAAGATGATCGTGGTGGACCCGCGCTTCACGCGCACGGCCGCCAAGGCCGACGAATACGTGCGCATCCGCTCGGGCAGCGACATCCCTTTCCTTTTCGGCCTGCTGTACCACATCTTCAAGAACGGCTGGGAAGACAAGCAGTACATCCACGACCGCGTCTACGGCATGGAGGCGGTCAAGGCCGACGTGATGGCCAAATGGACGCCCGACAAGGTGGAAGATGCCTGCGGTGTGAAGGAAGAGCAAATGGCGCGTGTGGCCGAGATGATGGCCATGAACCGCCCGTCCACGCTGGTGTGGTGCATGGGCCAGACGCAGCACAGCATCGGCAATGCCATGGTGCGTGCCTCGTGCATCGTGCAACTGGCCTTGGGAAATGTGGGCAAGAGCGGTGGCGGTGCGAACATCTTCCGCGGGCACGACAACGTGCAGGGCGCTACGGACATCGGCCCCAACCCCGATTCGCTCCCGGGCTATTACGGCGTCTCCGAGGGCTCGTGGAAGCACTTCGCCAAGGCCTGGGACGTGGACTACGAATGGATCAAGGCGCGCTTTGCGAACCCCGGCATGATGACCAAGTCGGGCCTGACCGTCTCGCGCTGGATCGACGGGGTGCTCGAGAACAACGAGCTGATCGACCAGGATTCCAACCTGCGCGGGGTGTTCTTCTGGGGCCACGCGCCGAACTCGCAGACGCGCGGCCTGGAAATGAAACGCGCCATGGACAAGCTCGACCTGCTGGTGGTGGTCGACCCCTATCCCTCGGCCACGGCCGCCATGGCCGCCATGCCCGGCAAGCCCGAGGATCTGAACCCGAACCGAGCCGTGTACCTGCTGCCGGCGGCAACGCAGTTTGAAACGAGCGGCTCGGTGACGGCGTCCAACCGCTCGCTGCAGTGGCGCGAGAAAGTGATCGAGCCGCTCTGGGAGAGCCGCAGCGACCACATGATCATGTACCAGTTCGCGCAGAAGCTCGGCTTTGGCCCGGAGCTGGTGAAGAACTACAAGCTGCAAAAGGTCAAGGGCCAGGACGAGCCCCTCATCGAGGACATCCTGCGCGAAATCAACGGCTGCACCTGGACGATTGGCTACACCGGGCAGAGCCCGGAGCGCCTCAAGGCGCACATGCGCAACATGCACGTCTTCGATGTCAAGACGCTCCGCGCCAAGGCCGGCAAGGACAAGGAAACCGGCTACGACCTGGCCGGCGATTATTTCGGCCTGCCGTGGCCCTGCTACGGCAACCCGGAGCTCAAGCATCCGGGTTCGCCGAACCTCTACGACACCTCGCGCCATGTGATGGACGGCGGCGGCAATTTCCGCGCCAATTTCGGCGTCGAGAAGGATGGCGTCAACCTCCTGGCCGAGGACGGATCGCATTCCGCTGGCGCCGAGATCACCACCGGTTACCCGGAATTCGACCATGTGCTGCTGAAGAAGCTGGGTTGGTGGAACGACCTTACCGACGCCGAGAAAGCCCAGGCCGAAGGCAAGAACTGGAAAACCGACATGTCGGGCGGCATACAGCGCGTCGTCATGAAGGTGCACGGTTGCCACCCCTTCGGCAATGCCAAGGCGCGTGCCGTGGTGTGGAATTTCCCGGACGCGATTCCGCAGCACCGCGAGCCGATCTACGGCACCCGCCCGGACCTGGTCGAGAAGTACCCGACGCACGACGACAAGCGCAATTTCTGGCGCCTTCCGACGCTCTACAAAAGCCTGCAGGACAAGAACGTCGCGGAAAAGGTGTACGAGAAATTCCCCCTCATCCTCTCTTCGGGCCGCCTGACCGAATACGAAGGCGGGGGCGAGGAAACGCGCTCCAACCCCTGGCTGGCCGAGCTTCAGCAAGAGGCCTTTGTCGAGATCAACCCCAAGGCAGCGGCCGATCGCGGCATCCGCAACGGCGACCGCGTCTGGCTCAGTTCCCCCACCGGGGCCCGGCTCAACGTCCAGGCCCTGGTGACAGAACGCGTCGGGCCCGACACCTGCTGGATGCCGTTCCACTTCTCCGGCCGCTGGCAGGGGGCGGACATGCTGGCGTACTACCCGGCCGGCGCGCACCCCGTCGTGCGCGGCGAGGCCGTCAATACGGCGACAACCTATGGCTACGACTCCGTGACCATGATGCAGGAAACCAAGACCACGGTGTGCAACGTGGAGCGGGCCTGAGCCCGGCAACGCATAAGTGACGGGAGACTAGCCATGGCAAGAATGAAGTTCATTTGCGACGCGGAGCGCTGCATCGAGTGCAACAGCTGCGTGACCGCCTGCAAGAACGAACACGAGATTCCCTGGGGCGTGAACCGGCGCCGCGTCGTCACGCTGAACGACGGCATCCCGGGCGAAAAATCCATCTCCGTGGCCTGCATGCACTGCAGCGACGCGCCGTGCATGGCGGTGTGCCCGGTCAACTGCTTCTACCGCACCGACGAAGGCGTGGTGCTGCACGACAAGGACGTCTGCATCGGTTGCGGCTACTGCAGCTACGCCTGCCCGTTTGGCGCGCCGCAGTTTCCCTCCGAGGGGGCATTCGGCGTGCGCGGCAAGATGGACAAGTGCACCTTCTGCGCGGGCGGGCCCGAGCCCAGCGGCAGCCCCGCCGAGTTTGAAAAATACGGCCGCAACCGCCTGGCCGAAGGCAAGCTCCCGGCGTGCGCCGAGATGTGCTCCACCAAGGCGCTGCTGGCGGGTGATGGCGACGTGGTGGCCGACATCTTCCGCACCCGCGTTGTCCAGCGCGGCAAGGGTGCCGAAGTCTGGGGCTGGGGCACGGCGTACGGTTCGCGCCAGGCAGGCCAGGCACCGGCGGAAGGAGCCAAATCATGAAACGCTTCGGATTCGGCCTGTGCGCCGCACTGTGCTTGGCTGGGCTGGTGGCGTGCGGCGAACGCCCGCAGGCCAACCGGGGCGACCTGGACACTGCGCCCTACGCCGGGGCCAAGAATGCCTTTGTCGATGCGGGCTGGCAGGCGGGCGACAAGGCGAGTTGGGAGCAGCACCTGCGCACCCGCATGCAGCGTGGGCAGAACGACTATTCGCGCATCCCTTGACGGAGGCGGCCCATGCATCCAACCCTTTCATCGCTCCTGCTGGCGGCCACCCTGGCCGGGGTGCCGGCGCTGGCCCAGCAGCCGGCGAACGCGCCGCAGCCCACCGCTGCCGCGCAGGCCGGGCCCGTGGGCAACGCCGCCCCCGTGCTGACCGAACCGCTCACCCGGCCGGCCACGGCCGCCGTGCGCAGCCAGAACATCTTCGACGTCAAGCCCGACGCGAGCAACGAGACGGGCTACGCCGCGCAGACGAACGGTGAACGCGCCCGCGTCCAGCCCGGCAACAACGCCCCCATGTGGCGGCAGGTGGCGCAGGGAGCCACGGGTTACACCAGCCTGCCGGCGAGCCAGGCGCCCGAGGCGGGCAATCTGATCCAGGAGTTTGTGGACTATCCCTTCATGCGCGAAACGAACGCGGGTGAAGCCTGGCGCCAAGTGCGCAACCGCTGGATCCTGCCGTACGGCGCGGCCTTGCTGGCCATCGTGGTCCTTGCGCTGGCGCTGTTCTTCGTTACCAAGGGTCCGTTGGGACGCGAGCACCCCGACTCCCCGCGCAAGTTCGAGCGCTTCACGCCGTTCGAGCGTGCCGCCCACTGGGCCAACGCCTTTGCCTTTATCGTCCTCGCGGCCTCGGGCCTGGTGATTGCGTTCGGAAAATTCTTCCTGCTGCCGGTACTGGGCCTGTCCATCGCCGGCTGGCTGGCGTATGCCCTGAAATACGTGCACAACTTCATGGGGCCCCTGTTCGCGGTGTCGCTGACCATCGTCATTCTCACGTTCGTCAAGGACAACATCGCCAACCGGGCCGATTTCCATTGGCTGACCCGGCTCGGTGGCATGCTCGGCGATGCGCAAGTCCCGTCGCACCGCTTCAACGCCGGCGAGAAGGGCCTGTTCTGGTGGGGCATCACCATTCCGGGTGTCGTGGTGGTCGGTTCGGGGCTGGTGCTCGACAAGCTCATTCCCGGTGTCGGCGAGCTGCGCGCGCACATGCAGCTGGCGCACATGCTGCACGCCAGCCTGGCGCTGTGGATGGTGGCGCTCATCATTGGCCACATCTACATGGGAACGGTTGGCATGCGCGGTGCCTACCGGGCGATGAAGGACGGCTACGTCACGGAAGGCTGGGCCGACGAACACCACAAGCTGTGGGCCGACGATATCCGCGCCGGCCGCATTCCGGCCCAGCGCAGCGGCGAGGCGTCCGCGCTGCCGGACGCTGCCCCCACGCCCGCCCGGACCTGAAAGGCGAACCATGAAAGCGATGCTCCTTCCTCTCGCATGCTGGGCGCTGGCCGGCGCGGCCTGGGCCAAGCTGCCGCCGCCCACGCCCGAGGCCGCCGCCAAGGCCGCCGAAAGCGCTGCGCGTGCCAAGTGGTCGGGCCAGGTGGACGCCTACCGCCTGTGCCAGGTGCAAGACCGCATCGCCGCGCGTTTCGGGCAGCCGCGACCGGCCGGCGCAGCACCCCTGCCGGCCTGTGTGGACCCCGGGCCATTCAGCTATACACCGCCCGAGCAAAAGCCGATCGAGGCCTCCGCGGCCCATTCGCCGCCGGGCAACGCGACCAGCCCGCCGAGCACGGGCGCGCCCACACCGCCCACGGCCACGCGCTGAAGCGGCCCGGGTACGGCGGCCCGAACGGCGCGGCGCGATTGGCGCTACGCTAGGCGACCACGTTGCGCCGCCATGAACGACTCCGCTATCCACCCCCTTCCGCGCCTGACCGCCGCGCGCGCACCGCTGACGCACGCGGTTTGCGCCATCAACGAGCGCGGCGAAGCCGAGCCGCTGCACATCCCTGCCGAGCGGGCATTGACGGTGTACGTTGACCGGCGCGAACTCGTGACGCTCATGACGCTCGGTGCAGAGCCCGAACTGCTGGTGCTCGGCTACCTGCGCAACCAGCGCCTGGTGGCGTCCGTGCACGACATCGACTCAATCACCGTCGATTGGGAGGTCGGCGCGGCGGCCGTCAAGACGCGGCGCGGCATCGAGCGCATCGAAGAGCGCACCGCCAGCCGGGTCGTCACCACGGGCTGCGGCCAGGGCAGCGTGTTCGGCGGCCTGATGGACGAAGTCGGCAGCATCCGCCTGCCCCCGGCCCGCCTGCGCCAGGCCGACCTGTACGGCCTCGTGAACGCCATGCGGCTTTTGGAAAGCACGTACAAATCCGCCGGCTCGGTGCACGGCTGCGCGCTCTTTCGCGGCAGCGAGCTGCTGCACTTCGTCGAGGACGTGGGCCGGCACAATGCCATTGACACCATTGCCGGCTGGATGTGGATGCAGCCGGGCGGGATGCCGGGGGGCGACAAGGTGTTCTACACCACGGGGCGCCTGACCAGCGAAATGGTCATCAAATCCGCCCAGATGGGCGTGCCCATCGTCGTTTCCCGCAGCGGTATGACGCAGATGGGCCACGCCGTGGCCGAACAGCTCGGCCTGTGCGCCATTGGCCGGGCGACGAACCGGCGTTTCGTCTGCTACGCCGGGGCCGAGCGCTTCGTGTGGCAGCCGGAACTGGCCGCACCGGCATCGGTGTCGGCGTGACGTTCTTTATTTGGTAGTGGCATGAATCTTTCCTTTGCACGCCTGGCTTGGCGCACCCTGCTGCGCGATTTGCGCGCGGGTGAGCTGCGCTTGCTCACGGTCGCGGTCACGCTGGCCGTCGCCGCGCTCACCGCCGTGGGCTTTTTTGCCGACCGCCTGCAGGGGGGCCTGCAGCGCGATGCCCTGCAGCTGCTGGGCGGCGACGCCGTGGTGGCGAGCGACCACCCGACGCCGCAGGCCTTGGCCGAGCGTGCCGAGGCGCTCGGCCTGCGCACGGTGCGCACGGCGAGCTTTCCCACCATGGCGCGCGCGGACGAGGCGCAGGGCGGCGCCAGCCGGCTGGTGGCGTTCAAGAGCGTGACGCCGGGCTATCCGCTGCGCGGCAGCGTCAGCGTGGCCGAGGCGCTGGACGCTCCGGGCACGCCCACGCGGGAAATTCCCGCGCCCGGCGAGGTCTGGGTCGATGCCCCCTTGCTCGACTCCCTGGGCCTGCGCCTGGGCGATGCGCTGCTGCTGGGCGATGCCAGCCTGCGCGTCACGCGCGTCATCACGCTGGAGCCCGACCGCGGCGCCGGCTTCATGAGCTTTTCACCGCGCGTCATGGTCAACGACGCCGACGTGGCCGCCACCGGCCTGGTGCAGCCGGCCAGCCGCGTGACCTACCGCCTGGTGGTGGCCGGCCCGCCCGGGCCGGTGCGCAGCTTCCAGGATTTCGTCCAGCAGTGGCTGGAGCAGCCGGGCACGCGCGGCATCCGCGTCGAATCGCTCGAATCCGGACGCGGCGAAATGCAGCAGACACTGGAGCGCGCGCAGAACTTTCTCAGCCTGGTGGCGCTGCTGGCGGCCCTGCTGTCCGCCGTGGCGGTGGCGCTGGCGGCGCGCGCCTTCGCCGCCAGCCACCTCGACGCTTCAGCCATGCTGCGCGTGCTCGGCCAGAGCCAGCGCCGCATCGCCGCCAGCTACACAGCCGAATTCGCCCTGGTCGGGCTGATCGCCAGCCTGCTCGGCGTGGCACTCGGTTATGCGGTGCACCATGCTTTTGTCTATTTGCTCGCCGGACTGGTGTCGGCCGGGCTGCCGGCGCCCAGCGTCTGGCCGGCGCTGCTGGGCGTGGGCGTCGGCATGACGCTGCTCCTGGCCTTCGGCCTGCCGCCGGTGCTGCAGCTGGCCCGGGTGCCGGCGCTGCGCGTCATCCGGCGCGAAGTCGGCGCGCTGCGGCCGGCCTCGCTCGCCGTGCTGGGCCTGGGCGTGGCGGGCTTTGCCGCGCTGCTGCTGGTGGTGGCGCGCGACCTGCGCCTGGGACTGATCGCCGTCGGCGGCTTCGCGGCCGCGGTGCTGCTGTTCGCGCTGCTCAGCTGGCTGGCCGTGCTGCTGCTGCGCCGCCTCGTCAACGAGGCGACGGCGCCGCGCTGGCTGGTGCTGGCCACGCGGCAGATCTCGGCGCGCCCGGTGTACGCGGTGGTGCAGGTCAGCAGCCTGGCCGTGGGCCTGCTGGCGCTGGTGCTGCTGGTGCTGCTGCGCACCGACCTGATCGCCAGCTGGCGCAACGCCACGCCGCCCGATGCGCCCAACCGTTTCGTCATCAACATCCAGCCCGACCAGGCCCCGGACTTCCGCGCGCTGCTGCAGGAGGCGGGCGTCGCGCGCTACGACTGGTACCCCATGTTCCGCGGCCGGCTGGTGGCCATCAACGGCAAGGCGGTGGAGGCGAGCGACTACGCCGACGACCGCGCCCAGCGCCTGGTGGAGCGCGAATTCAACCTTTCGAACAGCGCCGAGCAGCCGCCACACAACCTCGTCGTCGCCGGCCGTTGGACGCCCGGCGAGGCGGACGCCATCAGCGTGGAGGACGGCCTGGCCAAGACGCTGGGCTTGCAGTTGGGCGACCGCCTGCGCTTCGACATGGGGGGCGTGCAGTCGGAGGCGCGCATCACCTCGCTGCGCAAGGTCGATTGGGGCTCGCTGCACGCCAATTTCTTCGTCATGTACCCGGTGGACGCCATGCAGGACGTGGCCATCACCTACCTCGCGGCCTACCGCGCGCCCGACACGCGGGGCTGGGACAACCAGCTCGTGCGCCGCTTTCCCAATGTGACCAACGTCGACATGGGCGCCACGCTCGTGCAGATCCAGGGGGTGCTGAACCAGGTGGTGCGGGCGGTGGAGTTCCTCTTTGCCTTCACGCTGGCGGCCGGGTTGGTGGTGCTGTTCGCCGCCGTTACCGCCACGCGCGAGGAGCGCGCGCGCGAATTCGCCATCATGCGCGCGCTTGGCGCCGGCAGCGGACTGCTGCGCCAGGTGCAGCGCGCCGAACTCGCCGGCGTGGGCCTGCTCGCCGGCCTGCTGGCCAGCAGTGTTGCCATGGCCGTGGGCTGGGCGCTGGCGCACTACGTCTTCGGCTTTACCTGGACGGCCTCGCCCCTGGTGCCGGTCGCCGGCAGCCTGGCCGGCGCCGTGCTGGCGCTGCTGGCCGGCTGGTGGGGCCTGCGCGAAGTGCTGGCGCGGCCCGTGGTGGTGACCTTGCGCCAGGCGGCGGAGTAGCTTCAAATAGAATAGCAATAAAGCTATATGGGGTAAGCGCTAGGGCTGTTTTTTTCTGATATTTTTGTCGTGTGTTCTAAGATGCCGCATCCAAAGCATTCAAAGGGGAGAGCGACATGACCACGACCGGCTGGGTACTTCTCGCGCTGGGCGCCGCGCTGCTGTGGTGGGCGGTGGCCACCTACAACCGGCTCGTGGAACTGCGCAACCGCATCGCCAACGCCTTCGGCCAGATCGATGTGCAGCTCAAGCGCCGCCACGACCTGGTGCCCAACCTGGTGGAAGTGGCGCGTGCCTACCTGCAGCACGAGGCCGCCACGCTGGAGGCGGTGATTGCCGCGCGCAACCAGGCGCAGGGGGCCGCCGCCGCCGCGCGTGCCGCGCCGACCAACGCCGGGGCGCTCGGCACGCTCGCCTCCGCCGAAGGGCTGCTGGGCGCGAGCCTCGGGCGGCTGATGGTGGTCTCCGAGGCCTACCCCGAGCTCAAGGCCGACGCCACCATGCAGCAGCTCTCGGAGGAGCTCGCCAGCACCGAGAACCGCATCGGCTTCGCCCGCCAGGCCTTCAACGACCAGGCGCTGGATTTCAACACCGCGGCCCAGCAGTTCCCGGCGCTTGTCGTCGCGCGCCTGGCCGGGTTCGCCGAGGCGCCCATGCTGCAGTCCACGCGCAGCGAGGAAGAGCGCGCCGCGCCGCGCGTGCAGTTCCCTGGAGCGGCGGCCAAGCCCTAGCGAAAGGGCGGCATGCGCTTCTGGGACCACCAGCACGACGCGCGCAGCGAGACGCGGCGCCTGCTGCTGGCTTTTGCCGTCGCCACCGTGCTGCTGGTGCTGGCGGTGCACGCCTCGCTGGTGCTGGCCTGGTGGCTGATGGCGGCGCTGCTGCCGGTGCACCTGCCGTTCCCGGCGGGGTTCCTGGTGGCCAACGTGGGCGTTTCGCTGCTGCTGGTGCTGGGCGGCTGGTGGGTCGAGACCTCCAACCTGCGCGCCGGCGGCGTCAAGCTCGCGCGCCGCGTGGGCGCGCGCGAACTGCGCCCGGGCCTGGCGCATGCCGAGCAGCGCCTGGCCAACGTGGTCGACGAGCTGTGCATCGCCGCGCACATGCCGCGCCCCGGAATCATGGTGCTGCCGCGCGTGGACGCGATCAACGCCTTCGCCGCCGGCTGGGACGAGCAGGACGCCGTGCTCGCGGTCACCCAGGGCGCGCTCGACCACCTCACGCGCGAAGAGCTGCAGGGCATGGTGGCGCACGAGCTCTCCCACCTGCACGAGGGCGACACGCGCCTGAAGATGCGCCTGGCGGGCATGGTCTTCGGTCTGGAGCTGGTCTACAACTTCGGCGAAGAGTTGCGCGAGCGGCGCGGCCTGGCCTGGTGGTTCGGCTCGGCCATCATGCTGGCCGGCCTGGCCGGCTGGCTGACCGGCCAGATCCTCAAGGCGGCCGTCTCGCGCCAGCGCGAATACCTGGCCGACGCGCGCGCCGTGCAATGGACGCGCAGCCGGGACGGCCTGGGCGGCGTGCTGCGCAAGGTGATGGCGCAGCGCCAGGCGCAGGGCCCGGCCGCGCAGGCGGGCCCGCGCCGCGGCGGCCTGGCGCACCCGAGCGTGCAGCACATGCTGCTGGTGGACGCCCCCGCCGGCCTGGTGCTGGGCGGCCACTGGGCGGCGCGCCTGGCCGGCCGGCTCGATTCGCACCCGGGGCTGGGCGAGCGCGTGCAGCGCGTCTATGGCCGCAGCATGCCGCCGCTGCCGCTCGCGCCCGTGAGGGAGCCGCCGGAGCGCGCACACCGCGCGCCGGGCCCGGCGGGCGACCCGAACGCGCCGTCGCTCGCCTCCCTGGTGGACCCGTTCGCGCGCTTGTGATGCTTATAAAAGAATAGCTGCCAACCCAATGCAGACAAGCGCTGGAGGCATAAAAAGGTCAAGATTTCGGTGCTTGGATGCGGGACAGGTCAGCCCGGGCCCGGCCGGTGCGCCACCGGTTGCAGCAGCACCAGCAGCGCCCCGGCGCCGCCGTCCATGGGCCGGGCCTGCACGAACGCCAGCACCTCGCGCTTTTGCACCAGCCAGCGCTGCACACGGCTCTTGAGCACCGGCGTCCTGCCGGGCGAACCCAGGCCCTTGCCGTGCACGATGCGCACGCAGCGCAGCCCGCTCTTGTGCGCGTTGCGGATGAACGCGCCGAGCGCCTCGCGCGCGGCGTCCACACGCAGGCCGTGCAGGTCGAGCTGGCGCTGAATGGCCCAGTGCCCGGCGCGCAGCCGCGTCGTCACGTCGGTGCCGATGCCGGGGCGGCGATAGCTCATCTGGTCGTCGGCGTCGAGCAGGGTGGCGACGTCGAACTCATCGCTCATGGCCTCAACCAGCACGCGTTCTTCGTCCAGCCAGTGCTGGCGCGGCAAGGGCTCGGGCCGGCGCGGGACGGTGTGCGCCAGGTTGCGCTGCTTGAGCGCCTGGACCGCGCCCACACTGCGTGCGAACAGGTTCCGCTCGGCTTCGCGCCGCGCCGCCAGCTCGCGCGCCGCTTGCTCCTCGGCGGCCGCGCGTGCGCGCTGCGCGCGCAGGGCGCGGCCCACCTGTGCGAGCGACGCCAGGCCCTGCAGGCGCTCGCGGCCCAGGCTCACACCAGCCCCTGGGCCGCCATCGACAGCGCCTGGCCGGGCGCGACGATGACGTGGTCGAGCACGCGCACGTCCACCAGGGCCAGCGCGGCCTTGAGCGTCTGCGTCAGCGCCTCGTCGGCGCGGCTCGGGCGCACGCTGCCGCTCGGGTGGTTGTGCGCCAGCACCACGGCGGCCGCCTGGTGGTGCAGGGCGCGCAGCACCACCTCGCGCGGATAGACGCTGGTCTGCGTGAGCGTGCCGCGAAACAGCTCTTCCAGCGCCAGCAGCCGGTGCTGGCTGTCCAGGAAGAGCACGGCAAACACCTCGTGGCCCTTGGCGGCCAGGTGCAGCTGCAGGTAGTGGCCGACGGCGTCCGGCGAGTCGAACACCGGGCGCTCCCCCAGTTGCTGGGCCAGCGCCCGGCGGGCGAGTTCCAGCACCGCCACCAGTTCGGCGCGCTTGGCCGGCCCCAGGCCCTTGATGCGCGCCAGGTCCGCCGTGCCGGCGTGCAGCAGCCCGGCGATGCCGCCGAAGCCGCCCAGCGGCCGGCCGGTCTCGGGGCAGGTGCGCGGCGCGTCGAGCAGCTCCTGCGCCAGCTGCAGCACGCCCTTGCCGACGATGCCGGTGCGCAGCAGCAGCGCCAGCAGTTCGGCGTCGCTGAGCGCCGCCGGGCCGCGCGCGAGCAGCTTTTCGCGCGGCTGCGCGTCGGCAGGAAGGTCTTTGAGCGCCATGGCGAGGGGGGCGAAAAAGCCCAACCGTAAAATGGGGCCAGTTTATAGAGGCATGCATGGCAACCGTTCAACCCGGCTCTTTTCTTACCCTGCACTACCGCCTGGCGGGCCCGGCGGGCAACGTGATCAACACCTTCGAGGAGAAGCCGGCCACGCTGACGCTGGGCAACAGCGAGCTGTCGCCGGCCATGGAGGAGCGCCTGCTGGGCCTGGAAGAGGGCACGCGCACCACGTTCGAGTTGGCCCGGGGCGAGGCGTTCGGCGAGCGCAACCCCGAGATGCAGCAGTGGGTGGGCCGCAAGCTCCTCAATGCAATGGGCGACCCCGAAGACGTGTACCACGTGGGCGAGGTGGTCGAGTTCTGCACGCCCGACGGCATGAGCACCTACGCCGGCGTGGTGCTGCAGGTGGGCAACGCCGAGAGCCCCGAGGCGCTGCTGATCGACTTCAACCACCCGCTGGCGGGCCAGCCCGTCACCTTCGAAGTGCACGTGATCGGCGTGCTATGAACCACCCACAGGAGGTGTTGCTGGCCGAACCGCGCGGCTTCTGCGCGGGCGTGGACCGGGCCATCGAGATCGTCGAGCGCGCGCTGGCCAAGTTTGGCGCGCCCATCTACGTGCGCCACGAGATCGTGCACAACACCTACGTGGTGAACGACCTCAAGGCCAAGGGCGCGATCTTCATCGAGGAGCTGTCCGACGTGCCGCCCGGCGCCACGCTGATCTTCAGCGCCCACGGCGTGAGCAAGGCGGTGCAGGAAGAGGCCCGCGCCCGGGGCTTTCACATCTTTGACGCCACCTGCCCGCTGGTGAGCAAGGTGCACGTGGAAGTGGCCAAGCTCGCCCAGGAGGGTTACGAGTTCATCATGATCGGCCACAAGGGCCACCCCGAGGTGGAGGGCACGCTGGGCCAGCTCGACGGCGGCATCCACCTGGTCGAAGACGTGCAGGACGTGGCGCGCGTGGCGCCGGCGCAGCAGGAGAAGCTGGCGGTCGTCACGCAGACCACGCTGTCGGTAGACGACGCCGCTGAAATCATGGCCGCCGTGCGCGCGCGCTTCCCCCGGGTGCGCGAGCCCAAGCAGCAGGACATCTGCTACGCCACGCAGAACCGCCAGGACGCCGTCAAGCTGATGAGCGGCCAGGTCGACCTGGTGATCGTCGTCGGCAGCCCGACCAGCTCCAACAGCAACCGCCTGCGCGAGCTCGCCGAGCGCCTGGGTACCACCGCCTACATGGTCGACAGCGCGGACGAACTGCGGGCCGAATGGTTCGCCGGCATCTCCCGCGTCGGGCTGACGGCCGGCGCCTCGGCGCCCGAGGTGCTGGTGGGCGAAGTCATCGAGCGCGTCAAGGCGCTGGGCGCGGTGTCCGTGCGCACGCTGTCCGGCATCGCCGAAACCACCAAGTTCCCCCTGCCCAAGGGCCTGCGCCTGGACGGCAGCGCGCCGGCGGCCGGCGAGGAAGCCTGATACTCCCGTATTAATAGCTGCTATCCCTTACGGGATAAGCGCTGGCGGCCAATTTAACCTGAAATTTCGGCCCGCCTCAAGTCCACAGGTCCAGCGGCGGGTCGGTAGCCACGGCGCGCAGGATGTCGGTGCGCGAGACGAAGCCTTCGAGCAGGCCGAGCTCGTTGGTCACCGGCAGGCCGGGCAGCCCGGTCTCCAGCAGCACCGTGGCCAGGCGCCGCAGGCCGGTCGCTGCCGCCACGGTGGGCACCGGCGAGACCATCACCTCATCGACCAGGCGCCGCGCGCGCGCAATGGCCGCCGGAACGCCGCCGGGCTTGGGGATGAGTTCCAGCGGCACCATGTCGGCGCGCAGCAGCAGGCCGACCACGCGGCCCAGCGCGTCCACCACCGGGGCCTGCGCCACCCCGTGCTCGGCCAGCCGTCCCCAGCTCTCGCTCACCATGGTGCCCGCGGGCACGGTGAGCACCTCGCGTGTCATGACATCGCGCACCTGCGTGAGCGGTTGGCGTGCCGTGCTCGGGCCCTGGTCGGTCTGCTCGTAGGCGCTGACACCCCCGGCCAGGGCGCGCAGGCTGCCGAAGGCGCTGTCGACCGCGGGCGCCGGGGGCGCGGCCGGCTCGGCCTGCGCCACGCCGCGCGGGCCGGTGGCGCGCAGCGCCTGCACGCGCTGGGCATTGCGCACCGAGGCCACGCGCGACAGCTGGTCGGCGCCGCCGCGAAACATCTGCCCCGAGGGGCCAAACACGAAAAACATGGCGCTCTCCTGCACGCGAGGGACGGGTTCGGCCTGGCAGCGGGCGTCCGGCGTTGTGCGGATGTTATCGGCTTGCCCGGGCGCCACCTAAAATCGCCGCCATGCTCGACATCCTTCTTCTCCGCAAAGACCTGCCCACCGCCATCGCCGGGCTGCAAGCCCGCAAGAACCCACAACCCTTCCTTGACGTGGGCGCCTTCCAGGCACTGGAGGCCGAGCGCAAGACCCTCCAGACGCGCACCGAGGAGCTGCAGGCCCAGCGCAACCAGCTCTCCAAGCAGATCGGCATGCTGATGGGCCAGGGCGACAAGGAAGGCGCCGAGGCCGCCAAGGCCCAGGTGGCCGCTTCCAAGCTGGAGCTCGAACAATCGGCCGCCCGGCTCGACCAGATCCAGGCCGAACTGCAGGCGCTGCTGCTGGCCGTGCCCAACCTGCCACACGCGAGCGTGCCCGTGGGCAGCGACGAATCGGGCAACGTGCAGGTGCGCCGCTGGGGCGAGCCGCGCGCCTTCGCGTTCGCGCCCAAGGACCACGTGGACATCGGCGCGCCGCTGGGGCTCGATTTCGACATGGGCGTCAAGCTCTCCGGCGCGCGCTTCACCGTCATGAAAGGCCCGCTGGCCCGCCTGCACCGGGCCCTCGCCCAGTTCATGCTCGACCTGCAAACCCAGGAGCACGGCTACACCGAGTGCTACGTGCCCTACGCCGTGAACGCCGATTCGCTCAAGGGCACGGGCCAGCTGCCCAAGTTCGAGGGCGATCTGTTCGCCGCCAAGAAGGGCGGCCAGGAAGGCGAGCCGGTGCCTGACAACGCGGCGCTGTACCTCATCCCGACCAGCGAGGTGCCGCTGACCAACTTCGTGCGCGACGTGCTGCTGCAGGAATCCGACCTGCCGCTCAAGCTCACCGCGCACACGCCGTGCTTTCGCTCCGAAGCCGGGAGCTACGGGCGCGACACGCGCGGCATGATCCGCCAGCACCAGTTCGACAAGGTCGAGATGGTGCAGATCGTCCACCCCGACAAAAGCTACGAAGCCCTCGAAGCCATGACCGGCCACGCCGAGGCGGTGCTGCAAAAGCTCGGCCTGCCGTACCGGGTGATGAGCCTGTGCACCGGCGACATGGGCTTTGGCGCTGCCAAGACCTACGACCTGGAAGTCTGGCTGCCGGGCCAGAACAACTACCGCGAGATCAGCTCCGTGAGCAACTGCGAAGCCTTCCAGGCGCGGCGTTTGCAGGCGCGTTTCAAGAATGCGCAGGGCAAGAACGAACTGGTGCACACGCTCAACGGATCGGGCCTGGCCGTGGGCCGCACGCTGGTGGCGGTGCTGGAGAACTACCAGCAGGAGGACGGCAGCGTGCAGGTGCCCGAAGTGCTGCGCCCGTACATGGGCGGGCTCGAATCGCTCGCGCCTTGAGCGCAAAAACTGCTGCTAGAATCGCAGGCTTCGAGCGGAGAGGTGGCAGAGTGGTCGAATGTACCTGACTCGAAATCAGGCGTAGTAGCAATACTACCGTGGGTTCGAATCCCACCCTCTCCGCCACGAAATACAAAGGTTTGCTGCTATGAAAATGGCAGCAAACCTTTTTTCTTTCCGGGTCGGCCATCCCTCAGCCTTCGCCCATGCCTTCCGCCAGCTTGGCCGCCACCGCGCCGCGGCGCACCTTTTCCTCGATGCGCCGCCCCACGTCGGCGTCCACGCTCTGCCAGTACGCGAACGCGCGCTCCAGCACCGGGCTGCGCACGCCGCCCAGCAGGCTGCCGGCGACCTGGTCGACCAGCGCCGCGCGCTGGGCGTCGTTGAACACCTTGCGCACCAGCGTGCCGGCCTGGCCGAAGTCGTCGTCTTCGGCATGCAGCGTGTAGGCGCTGCGCACCAGCGCGCCGTCGGCTTCCCATCCTCCCTCGGCAGCGCCCGTGCCGTCGGCCCAGGGCCGGCCGCCGCTGTTGGTGGCGTGCACCGGGGCGGCGCCGCTGTGGTGGTAGGCCATCTGGCCGTCGAACATGTAGGTGTTGACGGGTACCTTGGGCTGGTTCACCGGCAGCTGGTGGAAGTTGGTGCCGATGCGGTTGCGCTGCGCGTCGGCGTAGGCAAACGCGCGGCCGAGCAGCATCTTGTCGGGCGACAGGCCGATGCCGGGCACGGTGTTGCCGGGGGAGAACGCGGCCTGCTCGATCTGGGCGAAGAAGTTCTCCGGGTTGCGGTTGAGCGTCATGGTGCCCACCGGGATCAGCGGGTAATCCTTGTGCGACCAGGTCTTGGTCAGGTCGAAGGGGTTGAAGCGGTACTTTTTCGCGTCGGCGTAGGGCATGACCTGGACCGACAGGCGCCAGCTGGGGTGCTCGCCGCGCGCAATGGCCTCGAACAGGTCGCGGCGGTGGAAGTCGGCGTCGGCGCCCGACATGGCAGACGCCTCGGCGTTGCTGAAGAAGGCCATGCCCTGGCGGGTGTGGAAGTGGTACTTGACCCAGAATTTCTCGCCCGCCGCGTTGATCCACAGGTAGGTGTGCGAGCCGTAGCCGTTCATGTGGCGCCAGGTGCGCGGCAGGCCGCGCTCGCCCATGAGGTAGGTCACCTGGTGCGCGGTTTCGGGGTTGTTGGTCCAGAAGTCCCATTGCATGTGGTTGTCGCGCAGGCCCGAGTCGGGCAGGCGCTTCTGGCTGCGGATGAAGTGCGGGAACTTCATCGGGTCGCGCACGAAGAACACCGGCGTGTTGTTGCCCACCAGGTCGTAGTTGCCTTCGCTGGTGTAGAACTTCAGCGAAAAGCCGCGCACGTCGCGCCAGGTGTCGGGGCTGCCCTGCTCTCCGGCCACCGTGGAGAAGCGCGCCAGCATCTCGGTGGAGACGCCTTTCTGGAACAGCGCGGCCTTGGTGTAACGGGAGACGTCCTCGGTGGTTTCGAAGACGCCAAATGCGCCCGCGCCTTTGGCGTGCGGTTGGCGCTCGGGCACCTTCTCGCGGTTGAAGTGCGCCATCTGCTCCAGGAAGTGCACGTCGTGCAGGACGATCGGGCCGTCCGCCCCCACGGTCAGCGAGTTGCGGTCGCTCGGGGCGGGCGCGCCCGAACCCGTGGTCGCGCCCGAGGCATTGTGATCAAAGCTGCTCATGACATGTCCTTTGCTGGGGGAGGAGGATCGGGAGGCCGCCCGCCGGGCGGCACCCAAAACATACTCCTAAGCAGGCGCCAGCGGCGGGCGGCTGTTCATGCAGCGCGTGGTTTTTGCAAATCCGGGGATTCGCCATGGTCCCCCCGACAGGAATCGAACCTGTATCTAGCGCTTAGGAGGCACTCGTTCTATCCATTGAACTACGGGGAGAGAGGGGCGCCATTGTAGGCGCTG
>MEDL01000023.1 GCA_001724785.1 Acidovorax sp. SCN 68-22
CGGGCAACCACGGCACCACCTTCGGCGGCAACCCGCTGGCCATGCGCGCGGGGGTGGAAACCATCCGCATCATGGAAGAAGATGGCCTGCTTGCCAACGCCGCCAGCGTGGGCGCGCACCTGCAGTCCGCGCTGCGCGCCGCACTGGGCGGTTTGAGCGGCGTCAAGGAGGTGCGCGGCCAGGGCCTGATGATCGGTGTGGAGCTGGACAAGCCCTGCGGCGCCCTGGTGGGCCGTGCGGCCGAGGCCGGCCTGCTCATCAGCGTGACAGCCGAAAGCGTGATCCGCATCGTGCCGCCGCTGATCCTCACCACCGCCGAGGCCGACGAAATCGTCGCCCGGCTCACCCCCCTGGTCCAGGCCTTGCTGGCCGAATGAGCCCCTGCGAGACAGCCATGAAACACTACCTGCAGTTCAACGACTTCAGCGCCGACGAATACGCTTACCTGCTCGAACGCGCCGCGTTCATCAAGAAGAAGTTCAAGGCCTACGAAAAGTACCAGCCCCTGGCCGACCGCACGCTGGCCATGATCTTCGAGAAGGCCAGCACCCGCACGCGCGTGAGCTTCGAGGCCGGCATGTACCAGATGGGCGGCAGCGTGGTGCACCTGACCACGGGCGACAGCCAGCTCGGCCGCGCCGAGCCCATCGAGGACAGCGCCCGCGTCATCAGCCGCATGGTGGACCTGGTGATGATCCGCACCTTCGAGCAGACCAAGATCGAGCGCTTCGCCGAGCATTCGCGCGTGCCGGTGATCAACGGCCTAACGAACGAATTCCACCCCTGCCAGATCCTGGCCGACATCTTCACCTTCATCGAGCACCGCGGCGCCATCAAGGGCAAGGTCGTGGCCTGGGTGGGCGACGGCAACAACATGGCCAACACCTGGCTGCAGGCGGCCGAGCTGCTCGGCTTCAAGGTGCACGTCAGCACGCCGCGCGGCTACGAAATAGATGAACAATTGGCCGCTGGCGCAGGTGGGATAAGCCCCGGCAGCTATCAATTTTTTAGCAACCCACTGGAAGCCTGCCAGGGCGCCGACCTGGTGACCACCGACGTCTGGACCAGCATGGGCTACGAGGCCGAGAACGAGGAGCGCAAGCGCGCCTTCGCCGACTGGTGCGTGGACCAGGAAATGATGGCCGCCGCCCGGCCCGACGCCCTCTTCATGCACTGCCTGCCCGCCCACCGCGGCGAGGAAGTCCAGGCCGAAGTCATAGACGGCCCCCAATCCGTCGTCTGGGACGAGGCGGAAAACAGGATGCACGTGCAAAAGGCACTCATGGAGTACCTTTTGCTCGGCCGGATTGCATGAAATGCAAGCCGGTGGCGCGCCAGCGCCAGCAGCCTGTTTCGGCGCAGGCTCATATCCGCGCAGCGGATGTGAAGCCGCCGCAGGCGGCGTGCCGAAGCCACAATCGAATGCACGTGCAAAAGGCACTCATGGAGTACCTTCTGCTCGGGCGCGTTGCATGAAATGCAGCGCGCTGACGCGCAAGCGGCAGCATTCGATTCCGGCACAGGCTCATGCCCGCGCAGCGGGCGTGAAGCGGACGCAGTCCGCGTGCCGAAGCCAAAACAGGATGCCCATGCAAAAGGCACTCATGGAGCACCTTCTGCTCGGCCGGATCGCCTAGGGTGACCCACCCCTGCCTTTCCTGCGGCGCCTGCTGCGTCAGCTTTCGCGTCGACTTTGCCGTGCAGGAACGCAGCGACCACGGCGGCTGCGTGCCGGCGGGGCTGGCCGTGGAGGTGACCGCGTCCATCAGCCGCATGCGCGGCACCGACCACCGCGCGCCGCGCTGCGCCGCACTCACCGGCGTGGTCGGCGAGCACGTGGCCTGTGGCATCTACGAGTGGCGGCCGTCGCCGTGCCGGGAATTCGCCGCCGGCTCCGACGCCTGCGAGCGCGCCCGGCTGCGGCGTGGCCTCGGGCCCTATCCCGGGTGAGCCGCGCAGGAAGTCTTCAGCCCAGTGTGAGGATGGTGCAGCCGGTGGTCTTGCGCGCCTCCAGGGCGCGGTGCGCCTCCTGCACTTCGGCCAGGGGGTAGCGCTGGTCGATGTGGATCTTGACCTGGCCGCTCTCCACCACGGCGAAGAGTTCGTCCGCCATCGCCTGCGTGCTCTCGCGCGTGGCGATGTGCGTGAACAGCGTCTGGCGCGTGACGTACAGGCTGCCGCGCGCACCGAGCGAGCCCGGCGCGAAAGGCGGCACGGGGCCGGACGCATTGCCGAAGCTGGCCATCAGGCCGAAGGGGCGCAGGCAGTCGAGCGACTTCTCCCAGGTGTCCTTGCCCACCGAGTCGTACACCACCTTCACGCCCTTGCCGCCGGTGATGTCCTTGACGCGCGCGGCAAAGTCTTCGGTGCGGTAGTTGATGGCGTGCGCGGCGCCGTTGGCGAGCGTCAGCCGACACTTTTCGTCCGAGCCGGCCGTGGCGATCAACTCCAGGCCCAAGGCGCGGGCCCACTGGCAGGCAATCAGCCCGACACCGCCGGCGGCCGCGTGGAACAGCACCGCGTCGCCACGCTGCAGGCCTTCCACGGGCAGGGTTTTCTTCAGCAGGTACTGTGCCGTCAGGCCCTTGAGCATCATGGCCGCGCCGGTTTCAAAGCCGATGGCGTCGGGCAGGCGGCAGACGCAGCGCGCCGGCATCACGCGCTCGGTGCTGTAGCTTCCGGGCGGGTTGCTGGCGTACGCCACCCGGTCCCCCACGTCCAAGTGGGTGACGCCCTCGCCCACCGCCTCGACCACGCCCGAGGCTTCCATGCCCAGGGTAAGCGGCATGGGGAGCTGGTACAGCCCCGTGCGCTGGTACACGTCGATGAAGTTCAGCCCGATGGCGCGGTGCGCGATGCGCACTTCGCCCGGCCCCGGCTGGCCTACGTCCACCTCGACCAGGTGCATTTCCTCCGGGCCGCCGTTCTGGCGGATTTGTATCGCAAGGCTCATGGGCGCTCCTGAAAACCCTGCATCCTGCCACGTTTGCACCGCTGCTGCAGCCCGCCGTTACAGTCGCACAATGCAAGAAAAACTCGAGGGGCGCACGGCGCTCCTGCTCGGCATTGCGCCGCTGCTCTGGGCCGGCAATGCCGTCGTCGGCCGTGTGGTGCACGACATGGTGCCGCCGCTCACGCTCAACTTCCTGCGCTGGCTGCTGGCCTTCGCCATCCTGCTCCCCCTGGCCAGCCGCGTGCTCAGCCCGCGAAGCGGCCTGTGGCCGCACTGGCGCCGCTACGCACTGCTCGGCCTGCTGGGCATCGGCCTGTACAACGCGCTGCAGTACCTGGCGCTGCAGACCTCCATGCCGATCAACGTGACGCTGGTCGGCTCCAGCATGCCGGTGTGGATGCTGGCCGTCGGCGCGCTGTTCTTCGGCGCGCGCGTCGGCTCCCGCCAGCTGGCGGGAGCGGTCCTGTCCATGGCGGGCGTGCTGGTGGTGCTCAGCCGGGGAGCGTGGAGCGAGCTGCTGGCGCTGCGCCTGGTGCCTGGCGACCTCTTCATGCTGCTGGCCACCATCGCCTGGGCGTTCTACAGCTGGCTGCTCGTCAAGACCAGCGAACCAGCGCCGCTGCGCGGCGATTGGGCGGCGTTCCTGATGGCGCAGCTGGTCTTCGGGCTGGGCTGGTCGGGCCTGCTGGCCGGGGGCGAGTGGGCGAGCGGCCGCACCGCCATCGATTGGGGCTGGCCGCTCGTCGCGGCGCTGGTCTTCATCGCCATCGGGCCGGCCGTGGTGGCCTACCGCTGCTGGGGCATCGGCGTGCAGCGTGCCGGGCCGGCGGTGGCGGGCTTCTTTTCCAACCTCACGCCGCTGTTCGCGGCGCTGCTCTCGGCCGCTTTCCTGGGCCAGGCGCCGCACGCCTACCACGCGGTGGCGTTCGTGCTCATCGTCGGCGGCATCCTGGTGTCCTCGCGCCGCTAGGACGCCAGCCCCCGGCGGCGCGGCTCACGCCGCCGGCAGCAGGGCCTGCAATTGCGCGACCGGCATGGGCCGCCCGAGCAGGTAGCCCTGGTAGAAACCGCAGCCGTATTCGTGCAGCAGCGCGCGCTGCTCCTCGGTCTCGACGCCTTCGGCGATCACTTCGAGTTCCAGGTTGTGCGCCATGCCGATGATGGTCTGCACGATCACTTCGTCGGTCGGGCGCGTACCCAGGTTGCGCACGAAGGACTGGTCGATCTTCAGCTGGTGCAGCGGCAGCCGCGTCAGGTAGGCGAGCGAGGAATAGCCGGTGCCGAAGTCGTCCACCGAAAACCGGATGCCGCGCGTGCGCAGCTGGTGCATGCGGGCCACGGCTTCCTCGACGTTGTCGAGCACCAGCGATTCGGTGAGTTCGAGCGTCAGCAGGTGCGCGCGTGAGCCCAGCGAGGCCACCACCTCCAGCACCTGTTCGACGAAGCCGGGGTGGCGAAACTGGCGCGCGCTCACGTTCACGGAAACCTGGAGGTTTTCGGTGCGGCGGTCCTCCCGCCACGCGCACAGCTGCTCGCAGGCCGTGCGCAGCACCCAGGCGCCGATTGAGACGATCAAATCGCTTTCCTCGGCCGCCGCGATGAAGGCCCCCGGCGGCACCAGGCCGCGCTCCGGGTGCTGCCAGCGCAGCAGCGCCTCGGCGCCGACCATGCTGCCGTCCTGCGCGAACTGCGGCTGGTAGTACAGCACGAACTCCGAAGCGCGCAGCGCCCTCTTGAGGTCGGCCTCCAGCTGCGCGCGGTGGTTGATCGCCGTTTGCATCTGCGGGTCGAAGAAGCACAGGCCGTTGCCGCGCCGCGCCTTCACCTGGTACATGGCGATGTCGGCCTGGCGCAGCAGCTCGGCCGCCGCCTGGGGCGCCTGGCCGAACAGCGTGGCGCCCAGGCTGGCCGTGGTCTGGTGGGTATACCCGCCCAGCACGTACGGCTGCTGCAGGCCTTCGAGCAGTTTTTCCGCCACGCGCTGCGCCTGCGCCGCCGCCTCCACGCTGGCGCCGGACAAATCGCTCAGCATGATGACGAATTCGTCCCCGCCCAGGCGCGCCACCGTGTCCGCGGCCCGCACGCCGTCGCGCAGGCGGTGCGCCACCTGCTGCAGCAAGGCGTCGCCCGTCTCGTGGCCGAGCGTGTCGTTGATGTTCTTGAACTGGTCCAGATCCAGGAACAACAGCGCGCCGAGCTGGCCCGAGCGCTGGGCGCGCTCGGTCGCCTGGCCCAGGCGGTCGAGCAGCAGGCGCCGGTTGGGCAGGCCGGTGAGCGGATCGTAGAAAGCCAGCGTCTCGATCTCGGCCTGCGCGCGGCGCACGCCGGTGATGTCGCGGTACGTGATGACCATGCCGCCGTCGGGCGTGCGCCGCTCCATGATCTCCAGCGTGCGCCCGTCGTGCAGCACCTGTTCGTGCGGGCCGGTGGAGGCTTTCTGGGCCTCCAGGCGCCGCTCTATCCAGGCGTCGCGCTCTTGTGCGCTGGCATGGGGCAGGTGGTGCACCACCGCCGCCTCCAGCACCGCGCGAAAGGGCAGCTGCGGCGCCATCACGCCGGCGATCCAGGGAAAGATCTGGTCGAAGCGCTGGTTCCAGTGCACCACGCGGTGCTCCCGGTCGAGCAGCACGAAGCCGCTGGTCATGACTTCGAGGGCCTGGTCGAGCTGGGTCTTGGATTCCGCGAGCGCCTGGCGCGCTTCGGCCATGCGGCGCAGGTACTGCGTGAACAGGTAGGCCGACCCCAGCCCCAGCAGCGCGAACAGCGCGCTGACGATGGCCACGGCCTGCGCGCTGCTGCGCCAGGATTCGAGCGCTGCTTCCTGCGACAGGCTGGCCGAGATCCAGAGGTCGTCGTAGATCAGCGCGCGCGCCACGACACGCCCGGGCGCGCCCGTCAGCCGCGTGGCCATGTCCCAGGAGGGCGTGGCCAGCACGTCGCGCAGCGGCGCCGGGGCGGGGGCGGCGCTACCGACCGGCGGCATGGTCAGCAGGCGCGCGCCGGCGCCGGTCTCCAGCACCACCTGCAGGTCGGGAATCTGCGCGTCCTGCGACAGCACCGAGGCCAGCGCGACGATCGGCACCTCTGCCACGGCCACCAGCACTTCACCGCTGCCGCTGCGCAGATGGCGCGCCACGTAGACGACATTCTCCGAACTGGCGGGGTTTTGCACCGTCTGGCTCAATACCATCACCGACACCGCCGGCGCCATGGCATGCTTCAGGAACCCCTCCGGCAGCTGCAGCTGGACCTCCGCGCCGCGCGGGTCGGAGGAAGCCAGCACCTGCCCATTGCCATCGAGCACGGCCAGCACCCGGATGCTCAGGTTGGAGCGGGTGGTACGCGCCAGCATGGCGCTGGCCGATTCGGGGTGTACCCATCCGGGAGCGCTCGCCTGCAGACCCAGCAGTTCACCGACCCCGGCGAGCAGCACGTCCACGCTGAGGAAGGCGCGGTTGAGCGCGGCCTCGGCGCCGGACACGTAGCGAGCAAGTTCCCGGTCGGCCTCCTCCAGCGTGCTGCTGCGCGTCGCGAGCACCTGCGTCAGCGCCACCAGCGCCAGGGCGCTGGCGAAGAAGACCACGACGGCCCAGACAGCCGATTGCGCGCGCGAGGCCAGCGCGCGCCTCATGGCGTACGCGCCGGGGGCGAGAACGTCCGGCCGATGGTGTTCGCCCAGACCTGCTCGCAGTCCGGGCCGCAGCGCTTTTGCCAGCGCGGCAGCACCGTGGCGGCCAAGATCTCGCGGCTGCGCTGCTTGTCGGCCGCCGAGGGTTCGACGATGCGCATCTTGCCGGGCCGGCCGGCCACGCAGCCCGGCTTGCCGCCGTTGCAGTCCAGCCCCTGGACGGTGTCGCGCTCGGATTCCGCCCACACGGCCGCTTCGAGCTTGGGCAGCTCGGTGCGCAGCAGGGTGCGCAGGTCCGCCGGCAGCGCCAGCCAGGCGGCCTGGTTGGCGCCGAAGATGGCCATGCCCCAGGTGATCGGCAAGGCGTAGAGGTGGCTGGTCAGGTCGGCCAGGCCGATGGTGTTGCCCGACATGGTGCCCGTCACGGCGCAATCGAGCGCGCCCGCCTGGAAACGCGGCGCGAGCTGGGCGAACGCCGTGTGCACCGGTTCGGCGCCCAGCGCCTCGACGAAATCGGCCTGGGCCACCGAGGACACACGCACGCGCCAGCCGCGCAAGTCGCTGAGCGAAGCGATCGGGTGCTTGCAGAACAACATTTGCGCGGGGTAGATATAGATGGCCAGCACCTCGACGCCCTGCTCGGCGCGCAGCGTCCGCTCCAGGTAGGGGCGGAATGCCGCCAGGTGCGCGCGCAGTGTCTGCATGTCGGGATTCAGGCCTGCCAGGTCGGCGGCGGCGTATTGCGGAAAGCGCGCCCCGAAGGAACTCATGAGCACGGTGCCGAACGGCACCACGCCCAGCTGCAGGAAGCGCAGCATGTCGGCGCCGGGCAGGCCGGCGCGGTCGAAGGGGACGATGCTGGCGCGGTACTTGCCGCCGGAGAGGCGTTCGACCTCGCGCGACCAGAAAGGCTCCTCCAGCCGCGTGTACTGGCCGACGCCCGCGAGTCCGCCGATGACGCGGATCGTCGGCCAACCGGGGGCCGCCGCACCCTGCGCCTGGGCCACCGCCCCGCCCCACGGCAGGAGGCCAAGGCAAAACACCAGCAGGACGGTGAGCGTACGAATCAAGGGCATGGGTGGTTGGGGCGCCGTCCGGCCCATTCTGCACCAGGCCGGGGCCGCCGGAACACTGCTGCGTCTCAGAACGCGCCGGGGTAGGCGCCGCCGTCGAGCAGCAGGTTTTGCCCCGTCAGGTACGCCGCGTGCACGCTGCACAGGAAAGCGCAGACGGCGCCGAATTCCTCCGGCCGGCCCAGGCGCCGGGCCGGAATGGCGCCCATCTGTGCCTGGCGCACGGCATCGGCGCTCTGGCCGCTCCGGGCCGCCGCGGCAGCGAAGGTGGTTGCCAGCCGGTCGGTGTCGAACTTGCCGGGCAGCAGGTTGTTGATGGTGACGCCGCGCGCGGCGAGCGGGCTGCGCGCCGCGCCGGCGACGAAACCCGTCAGGCCGCTGCGCGCGCCGTTGGACAGCCCCAGGATGTCGATCGGCGCCTTCACCGCGCTCGAGGTGATGTTGACCACCCGGCCGAAGCCGCGCGCCGCCATGCCGTCCACCGTGGCGCGCATCAGCGCGATGGGCGCCAGCATGTTGGCGTCGAGCGCGGCGATCCAGGCGTCTCGCTCCCAGTCGCGGAAGTCGCCCGGCGGCGGGCCGCCGGCGTTGGTGACGACGATGTCGAAATCCGTCCCCGGCCCGCCCGCGACCGAGAAGACGGCTGCGCGGCCCGCTTCGGTGGTGATGTCGGCGGCCACGGTAAGCACCGAAATTTTCGAGCCTTTTTGGCCTCCAGCGCTTGTCCTGTCAGCATTTTCAGCTATTAAAGTTCTAGCAGCCTGCTCCAGGGCATCCGCGCCCCGGGCATTGATGACCAGGTTCACACCCTCGCGCGCCAGGGCGCGCGCGCAGCCCAGGCCCAGGCCCTTGCTCGCGCCGCAGACCAACGCCCATTTGCCGGCAATACCCAAATCCATAACAATCCCCCGCTCGCCATTCGTGGCCAACGATGATAAAGGGACGTTTGATGAAACCCGGACCGATTTCCCGCGCCCTGCTGGCGGCGGCCGTGGGCGCGGCGCTGGCCGTGGCGGCGCACGCGCAGCAGGACGCCTCGGTGATCCAGCGCGCCACCGAGCTGCGCGACGCGCCCGGTGCCAGCGGCGCCAGCCTCGGCCCCCTGGCCGCCAACAGCGCGGTCGAGCGCACCGGCGAGCGCAAGGGCTCGTGGATCAAGGTGCGCACGCCCCAGGGCAGCGCCGGCTGGGTGCACATGTTCGACGTCGGCACGCGTGCCAGCGCGGCGCCGGCATCCGGCAACGCCGCCACCGGCGGCCTGCGCAGCCTGGGCGGATTGTTCGGCGGCAACAGCGGCAGCACCACGGCCACGTCCACGGCCGGCATCCGCGGCCTGGAGGCGGAAGACATCACCAACGCCCAGCCCAACCTGGCGGCGGTCGGCCAGGCCGAGCAGCAGCGTGTGAACGCCCAGCAGGCCCGGCGCTTTGCCGGCGCCGCGGCGCTGCAGCGCCAGAATGTGCCGCCGTTGCCCGAGCCGCCGCGCCCGGCCGCCACCGGCGGGCCGGCCGGCGGCGCCAGCCCCATGAACGAGAACTTCAGCCCGAACTGAGGCCGCCATGCACAGCCCCACCCGCTCCCGCACCCCCCTGCGCGCGCTCTTGCGCACCGGCCTGGCCTGCGCCGCCCTGGCGCTGGCCCCCACCCTGGGCCAGGCCCAGGACGTCATGAACCTGCTGAACTCGCTGGGCGGCAGCCGCTCCGGCGGCAGTTCGCCCGGCGGCCTGCTCGGCGCCATCACCGGTGCCCCGGCGGCCCCGGCAGCCGGCCAGGGCGACGACCTCGTGAGCCTGCTCAGCCGCTCGGTGGAAACCATCGACGAGCCGCACGAGATCCAGATCGGCCGCCAGCTGGCCGCCGTGCTGCTCGGCAGCAAGCCGCTGCACCCGGACGAGCGCCTGCAGCGCTACGTCAACCAGCTGGGCCGCTGGATCAGCCTGCAGTCCACGCGGCCCGAACTGCCCTGGACCTTCGTGGTGCTCGACGACCCCGGCTACAACGCCTTCGCCGCACCGGGCGGCTACGTCTTCGTCACCAAGGGCCTGATCGACCGCTGCGCCGACGAATCCGAACTCGCCGGCATCCTGGCGCACGAGATCACCCACGTGACGCAGCGCCACCACTTGCAGGCCATGCGCAAGACCGCGCAGTCGGGCGTGCTGACGCAGCTCGTGGCCTCGCAGATCCGCACCAACGCCGTCGGCCAGATGGTGAGCTCGCAGATCCTGGCGCTCGGCCGCAACCTGTATGCGCGCGGCCTGGACCAGGCCGACGAGTACGAAGCCGACCGCCACGGCGTGGCGCTGGCGGCGCAAAGCGGGTTCGACCCGTACGGCCTGCCCGCCGCGCTGCAGGTGCTGCGCGCGGCAGCGCCGGGCAACCCCATGTTCACGCTGGCGCTGGCCACCCACCCGCCGGCCGAGCAGCGCCTGGACCAGCTCCAGCAGGCCATGGGCACCCGGCTCGACGGATTTTCCGGCGCCGGGCCGGTCACGGTCGCGCAGCGCCTGGGCGGTGCGGGCGGCAGCCCGGCGGCCGCCGCCGCTGCCACCGGGGCGGGCGCAGCCGCAGCGGCAGCGACCACCGCCCCGGCGCCCAAGCCCGCGCGCAAGCCCCAGCGCAAGCAGTAGGCGCGCGGCCGGCGCGGCGCCGCCGGCACGGAACGTGTCAGCGCGAGGCGCGCGAGAACACGAAGATGCCGGCGATCACCAGCGCCGTCCCCAGGGCGATGCCGGCCGTGAACGGCTCGCCCAGCCACCACACGCCCATCAGGATGGTCGCCATCGGCCCGAGCATGCCGGTCTGGGCGGCGGCGCTGGCGCCGATGCGCTCGATCGCCATCATCACCATCAGCACCGGCGCCGCCGTGCACAGCAGGGCATTGAGGAGCGAGAGCCACACCACCTCGGGCGCCACCAGCGCCGCGCTGAGCGGGCGCAGCAGCACGAACTGCAGCAGGCACAGCACGCAGGCCACGGTGGTCGCCAGGCCGACGAGGCGCAGCGCGCCCAGGCGCTTGACCAGTTCGCCGCTGTACACCAGGTAGACCGCGTAGCTCATGGCGCTGCCCAGCACCAGCAGCGCGCCCCAGGCCGCGCCCGCACCCTGGTGCGCGGCCTCCTGGCCGAACACCAGCACCACGCCGGCGTAGCTGACCGCCATGCCCAGCACCTGCCCCGCGCGCACCCCGCGCCCGTAGAGCGCCCAGCCGAGCAGCAGCACCAGCGTGGGGTTGAGGTACAGGATCAGCCGCTCCAGGCTGGCGGTGATGAAGGCCAGGCCGGCGAAATCAAGAAAACTCGCCAGGTAGTAGCCGGAAAACCCCAGGCCCAGCACACCCGCCCAGTCGCGCCGGGTGAGCGGCCGCTGGCCCCGGCTGGCCCACCAGGCCATGGCGGCGAACAGCGGCAGGGCGAACAGCATGCGGTACATGATGAGCGTGACCGCGTCCACGCCGTAGCGGTAGGCAAGCTTGACGATGATCGCCTTGCCGCTGAAGGCAATGGCGCCGAGCACCGCGAGTGTCAGGCCAACCGCTCTTCTTTTGCTAGCTGCCTGGTCAGTTGGAGTAAGCGCTGGAGGCACTTTTTAACCAAATTTTCCGTGCATTCAGGTCGGGGCGTGGAACATGCGCTGGTGCATGCGCCGCAGCGACCACCAGACCGACAGCGCCACCACCGGGATCGCCAGCGCCGCCGTGATCTCCGGCGCCAGCGGCCAGCCGATTTTCTGCCCGCCCTTGGCAAGGTAGCTCACCAGCCCAGCGATGTAGTAGGTGATGGCGGCGACGGACAGCCCCTCCACCGTGGCCTGCAGGCGCAGCTGCAGGTCCTGGCGCCGGTTCATGCTGGCCAGGAGTTGCTGGCTGCTTTGCTGCTGCTCGATCTCGACGCGCGTGCGCAGCAGGTTGCTGATGCGCGAGACGCGGCGCGAGAGCGCTTCCTGGCGCCGCGCGGCCCAGTCGCAGGTGGCGCGCGCGGGCGAGAGGCGCCGGTCCATGAATTCGGCGATGGTCTGCAGGCCGGCGAGGCGCGACTCGTCGATGTCGGCGATGCGACGGTCCACCAGTTCGAAGTAGGCGCTGCTGGCCGAAAAACGCGAATGCGTGGCGGCGAACTGGCTCTCCACCTGGCCGGCCAGGCGCGTCAGGCGGTCGAGCAGGCCGGCTTCGGCGTTGCGGTCGGCGCTGCGGATGGCGTCGGCCAGCGCGGCCAGCTCGCCCTCGGCGCTGGCCAGTTCGTGCGCGGCGTCGCGCGCCGCCGGCAGGCCCAGCAGGGCAGCCATGCGGTAGGTCTCGATCTCCAGCAGGCGCTGCACCAGGCGGCCGGCGCGGCGCGGCGTCATGCCCCCCACCAGCAGCACCATGCGGGAACTCCCGTCGGCGTGCAGGGCGAAATCGGTGTACACCTCGCCGTGCCCGCCGGCGACGGTGGAGGCGACCAGCGTGTCCTCGTGCAGCACCTGGCCGACGAGGCGCGTGTCGCCGGCGAATTCGCGCGTCTGCAGCACCCACAGGTTCAGGCTGCACAGGCACTGGCCGGGCAACTGGGCCAGCCACTCGCGCGGCACGGCGGCGCCGGCGCCGACCGGCTCGCGCTCGCCAAAACCCTGCGTCTGCAGCGGCACGGTGAAGGTCCAGGCGACGAACTCGGTGTGCAATTCCCAGCGGATGCGAAACGCCCCCAGGTCCATGCGCAGGTGGGTGGTGTGCGCATCCGGCTGGGGCGCGTGGTGGTCGCGCAGCAGCGCCGCCAGGTGCGCGCGGCTGGCCTCGCGGCCGGCCTCGTCGGCCAGCATGACGATGTGCAGGCAGGCCACGGGCGCCGTGATCGCCTCGGGCGGGCGGGCATGGATTTCGTTGTGCAGCTGGGCGCGCAGCGGGTGCTGCGCCGGCCCGGCGTCGGGCCGGCGGGAAGATGCGTTCATGGTCGGTGCATTGCGTGAATCAGAAAATCAGGCCCCCTGCGCCGGGACGCGGGCGCAAGCCCTGTGCGCGGCGTGCCGCGGGTGCTCGGCGAGCAGGGCGCGGGTGACGCCGTTGGTCCAGCCGAAGCCGTCCTGCAGCGGGTATTCGCCACCGCCGCCGCCGTGCGTGCGGCCGCCGGGCATCTCGCGCAGCGCGTATTTCTCCACCAGCTTGCCCTCGGCTTCGTAGACCTCGGCCACGGTGGCGAGCCAGCGGTCGGCAATCTCGTCGGCAAGTGCCGTGTGACCGTAGGCGCGCAGGCCGCGCAGGCCCATCCATTGCAGCGGCGCCCAGCCGTTGGGCCGGTCCCATTGCTGGTCGCTGCCGCGCTCGGTGGTGGCCAGGCCGCCGGGTGCGAGCAGGCGGCGCGCGACGGTGCGCGCCAGGGCGTCGGCCTGCGCTTGTTCGGCCATGCCGACGAAAAGCGGCACCAGGCTGGCGGCCGTCAGGCAACGGCGGCGCACGCCCTTGCGCCAGTCGTAATCGAAGAACGCGCCCTCGCCCGCATTCCAGCACAGCGCGTGCAGCGCCGCGCGCCGCGCCTGGGCCTGGGCGGCGTAGGCGGCGGCGCCGGCCGCGTCGCCAGCACCGTGCGAGAGCACCGACAGCGTGGTCTCCAGCTTGTAGAGCAGGGCGTTGAGGTCGACCGGCAGCAGATCGGTGGTGCAGATCGCCGTCAGCGTCGTCGCCGAGGCGGCGCGCGCCGGGCGTTCCGAATGGTCCTGCGGCACGGGAACGGCTTCCTCGGTCAGCCAGCGGCTGCTGAAATCCCAGCCCGATTCGGCGGCGGCGCGCAGGTTGCGGTAGACGTCCTGGGGTTCGCGCTGGCAGGCGCGCGCGGTGGCCACGTCTTCGAGCCAGGATTCCTCGCGCGGTGTGTCGCGGTCGTCCCAATAGCGGTTGAGCAGTGCGCCGCCCGGCAGCCGCACCACCCGGCGCGCGGCCTGCCCGCTGGCCAGTTCGTGCGCCCCGGCCATCCAGAACGCGTGCTCCTGGCGCAGCTGGCAGAGGTGGTCGCCCGGGCTGGCCGCGCCGTACTGGCCGGCAAGTTCCAGCATCAACGCGAACACCGGCGGCTGCGAGCGGCTCAGGTAGTAGCTGCGCGTGCCGTTGGGCACGAAGCCGTAGGTGTCGATGAGGTAGGAGAAATTGGCCACCATGTCGCCCAGCAGGTCGCTGCGCCCGCTGGCCGCCAGGCCCAGCATGGTGAAGTACGAATCCCAGTAGTACAGCTCGCCGAAGCGCCCGCCCGGCACGACGTAGGGCTTGGGCAGCTGCAGCGCCGAGGCGTGCGCGGCGTGCCGGCGCGGGTGGCGCGTGAGCACGCTCCAGAGCGCGTCGATGTGCGCGCGCAGGCCCTGGCCCGGCCGGGAGGCGTATTCCGAGCGCGGCGGCGCGGTGGGCTCGAAAAAACGGTGCACGAACGCCGCCAGGTCGAAGCCGCTCTGGCGGTGCTCGGCGCGGTAGGCCTCCAGGATGGCAGCGGGCGCGGCGCGCGGCGCGCAGTCGACGAAGGTCTTGCTGTCGTCGAACACGCCGCCGGCCTGAACGGCGACGAACAGCTCCTGGTAGCGGTCGGCCGGCGAGAGCCGGTCGGGCGCCGGCGCCCGCGCCGCCTGGCGTTCGCGCTGGCCGCGCGACGGCGCCTTGTGGATCGCCTTGGCCTTCATTGCTCGGCGTAGTTCCAGAGCAGGCCGCCGTCGACCACGGTGGTGGTGGCCGTGACGTAGTCGGCGTCGTCCGAAGCCAGGAAGGCGGCCACGCCGGCAACGTCGGCCGGCTTGCCCAGGCGCCCTTGCGGAATGCGCGCCAGCAGCGGCTCTTTCAGCGCCGGATCGTTCATGAGCCGGGCATTGATGGGGGTTTCGATGGCGCCGGGGGCGATGTTGTTCACCGTGATGCCGAGCGGCGCCAGCTCGATGGCCAGGTTGCGCATCATCATGCGCATGCCGCCCTTGCTCAGGCAGTAGGGCGCGAAGTTCGGGAACGGCAGGTTCTCGTGCACCGAGCTGATGTTGATGATGCGCCCGCCCTGCCCCGCCGCCTGGCGGTGCGCGGCAAAGGCCTGCGCCAGGAAGAAGGCGCCCTTGAGGTTGACCGCCATGACACGGTCGTAATCCTGCTCGGCCACTTCCAGGAACGGCGCGCGTTTCTCGATGCCGGCGTTGTTCACCAGGATGTGCAGCGCGCCCAGCCCCTGCACGGCCCGCTCCACGGCGGCGCGCATGGCGGGCAGGTCGGTCACGTCGAAGGGCAGTACCAGGCAGCGCACGCCCAGCGCCGCGATGCGCGCCTGCGTCTCGGCCGCGGCGGCGTTGTCTTGCAGCACGTTGAGCGCGATGTCGGCGCCCTCTTCGGCCAGGCGCAGCGCGATGCCCAGGCCAATGCCTTGCGAGGCGCCGGTGACCAGCGCCGCCTTGCCCGCCAGGCGCTTCATTTGAGCTCCAGCGGCGGCGTTGCCGACAGCACCTCTTCGAGCGTCGTCAGGCCTTCGGCGACGCGCAGCGCACCGGCCAGGCGCAGCGGCCGCATGCCGTCGTTCACGGCCTGGCGACGCATGGCGGAAATCGACGGCTCGCGGGTCAGCTCGTTCTTGAATTTGTCGGTCACGCTGAGCAGCTCGTACAGGCCCATGCGGCCGCGAAATCCCGTCATGCGGCAATCGACGCAACCCACGGCTTTGTAGGGGCGGTATTCGCCCGAGAGCTTCCAGGGCTTGACGGCCTCGGCCAGCGCGGCGTGCGAGGCGATCTCGTCGGGTTGCTTGCAGGACTTGCACAGCGTGCGCACCAGGCGCTGCGCCAGCACGCCGAGCAGCGTGGCGTGGATCAGGTAGCTCGGCACGCCAAGCTCCTGCAGGCGCGTGACGGCGCTGGGCGCGTCGTTGGTGTGCAGCGTGGAGAACACCAGGTGGCCGGTGAGCGCCGCCTGGATGGCCATGTCGGCGGTCGGCAGGTCGCGGATTTCGCCGACCATGATGATGTCCGGGTCCTGGCGCATGAGCGCGCGCACGCCCTCGGAGAAGCTGAAGTCGAGTTGCGGCTGCACCTGCGTCTGGTTGAAGCTCGGCTCGATCATTTCGATCGGGTCTTCGACGGTGCTGACGTTGACCTCCTCGGTCGCCACGCGCTTGAGCGTGGAGTACAGCGTCGTGGTCTTGCCCGAGCCCGTGGGGCCGGTGACCAGGATCACGCCGTGCGGGCGCTTGATGAGCGCTTCCCAGCGGCGCGCGTCGTGCGGCGTGAAGCCGAGCGCGTCGAGGTCCTTGACCGCCGTGTCCGGGTCGAAGATGCGCATCACCATCTTCTCGCCGAAGGCGGTGGGCAGCGTCGCCAGGCGCATTTCGACCTCGTCGCCGCGCTGGTTGCGCGTCTTGATGCGGCCGTCCTGCGGGCGGCGGCGCTCGACCACGTCCATGCGGCCGAGCAGCTTGATGCGCGCCACCATGGCGCTCATCACGCCCAGGGGCATCTGGTAGACCGGGTGCAGCACGCCGTCGATGCGAAAGCGGATCACGCCCTGCTCGCGCCGGGGTTCCAGGTGGATGTCGCTGGCGCGCTGGTCGAAAGCGTACTGCCAGAGCCAATCGACCACCTTGACGACGCCCTGGTCGTTGGCATCGAGCTGCTTGTTGCTCTTGCCCAGCTCGACGAGCTGCTCGAAATTGCTGGTCACCGCGTTGCCGCCGGCCTTCTGCGCCGCGCGCACCGACTTGGCCAGGGCGAAGAATTCGGCCGTGTAGCGGTGGATGTCCTGCGGGTTGGTCAGCACGCGGCGCACCGCGCGGCGTGCCTGGCGCTCGACCTCGGCCACCCAGTCGGTAACGAAGGGCTCGGCCGTCGCGACCACCACTTCCTTGAGGGTCACCTGCACGGGCAGCACCTTGTGGCGCTCGGCGTAGGTGCCGCTCATGACGTCGGCCACCTTGCCCACGTCCACCTTCAGCGGGTCGATGCGGAAATAGTCGAGGCCGACGCGCTGGGCCAGGTATTGCGTCAGCATCTCGATGTCCAGCGGCTTGCCGTCGCTGGCGCGCTCCATGGCCACACTCGCCAGGCGCACCAGCGGGTGCTGGCTGCTTTCGGCCTGCGAGCAGCGGGCGATGGTGCGCGCGGCCTCCTCGTCGCTGACGACGCCGTCGGCGCGCAGCCACTCGACGATCTGGGCCCATTGCAGCGGGCCGACGGGGGCGCGGGTGGCGATGGCGTGGGAATGCGTCATGGCGTTATTTTGCGGCCTCAAGCGACCAGCGGCCGCAGGCCGTTGACCCAGCGCGCGGTGGGCAGGCCCCAGCGCTCCTGCACGGCGGCGCAGCGCTGGGCCAGTTCGGCGCGCTTGGGGCGCGTGCGCGTGCGCTGCGCCAGCACCACGGTGTTGCCTTCGCGCGTCGGCTTGAAGGCCCAGAGCGCGTCCTCGCCGAAGGCGGTGGCCATTTTCTCCACGCTCTGGGCGAAGCTCGACGAGCGGCCGAACAGGTTCACCGCCATGCAGCCGTCCTCGGTGAGCAGGGCGCGGCAGTCGGCGTAGAACTCGGTGCTGTCGAGCACGGGCGCGGCGGCCTGGTGGTCGTACAGGTCGACGGCGAGCGCATCCACGGTGCCGCGCCACATGGGGTCGCGGATTTCCTCGGCCGCATCGGCCAGCACCACGCGCAGCTTGGGGCCATCGGGCGGCAGCTTGAACCAGGCGCGGCATACCGCCAGGACCTGCGGGTTCAGCTCGATGGCGGTGGCGCACATGCGCAGCTTCTTGTGGCAGAACTTGGTGATGGCGCCCGCGCCCAGCCCGAGCTGCATGGCGTGGCGCCCGGAAACGCTGGCCGGGTCGACGAACACCAGCCAGGCCATCATGCGCTGGATGTATTCGAGCTCCAGGTCGAACGGGGCGGCGATGCGCATGGAGCCCTGGATCCAGGGCGTGCCCAGGTGCAGGTGGCGCACCTCGCCGTCGTCGGACACGCTGACTTCGGGCAGCTCGGCGCGGGCCGGCGCGGTGGAACGTGGGGAGGCCATAGGAAGGTGGGAGTAGGACTATTGAATTGGTAGCTGCCTGGGCAAGCACCACAAGCGCTGGAGGCCATTTTTACTCATATTTCAAGCCGCGGGAGCGCGGCGCGCGCATTGCGGGCGGTCTGCGCGGCCAGCTGCTCCGGCGTTTCCCCGCGCAGCCCGGCCAGCACGCCCGCGATGCGCGGCAGTTCGCCGGGTTCGTTGCGCGCCTGCGCCGCACCGTCCAGGGCACGCTCGGCGGCGGTGCGGTAGAGCCAGTGCGGCGGCATGTCGGGCGCGTCGGTCTCCAGCACGATGGCCTCGGGCGGCACGGCGCACGCCGCGCGGCGCACCTGCAGGGCGCGCTCGAAGGTGAGCGTGCCGCCAAAGCCCAGCTTGAAGCCCAGGGCGATGAAGCGCTCGGCCTGCTGCACGCTGCCGTTGAAGGCGTGCGCGATGCCGCCGGCCACCGGCACGTCGCGCAGCGCCTTGAGCACCCGGTCCACCGAGCGGCGCACGTGCAGCAGCACCGGCAGATCGAATCGCCGCGCCAGGTGCAGCTGGGCGCGCAGCAGCGCCTCCTGGTGCGCGGCGTCCAGGCCGGGTACGAAGTAGTCGAGCCCGATCTCGCCCACCGCCACCAGCGCCGGGTCGCCGCGCGCGGCGTCCAGGGCGTGCTCCAGCGCCTGCAGGTCGGCCTCGCCCGCGCCGGCGGAGCACAGCGGGTGGATGCCGAGCGCGTAACTGTCGCCGTGCCGGCGGGCGAGCGCGGCCACCGCGGCGAAGTTGTGCACGTCCACCGCGGGAATCACCAGGTGGCCAACGCCGCGCGCGCGGGCACGCGCCCGCACGGCGTCCACATCGGCGGCGAACTCGCGCGCGTCGAGGTGGCAGTGCGTGTCGATCCAGGGTGGCATGGCGGCATGATCCCACGCCGGGCGGCGCGGCTTCAGCCGCGCAGCACGTCGGGCGGGAGCAGGTCCTTCTTGCGGTAGATGGTGTTGCGCGACACGCCCAGCGCCTTGGCTGCCGCCGACACATTGCCCTTGTGCAGCCGCAGCATCTGCGCCATGGCGCCCAGCGTCACCTCCTGCAGGCTCTGGACCTCGGCCTGGCCGGCGGCGGCCATCTCGGCCGGCGTGGTCGGCAGCGTGACGAGCGGCGGCAGGTCGCGCGCACCCGGCGGCATGGGCAGCGGGTGGCTGGGCGGGGCGAGCTGGAGCTCCTCCAGGAAATCGTCCGGCAGGTGCGCCAGTTCGATGCGGCCGCCCGTGCCGGCCATGGCGGCCGCGGTGCGCAGCAGGTTGTGCAGCTGGCGCAGGTTGCCCGGCCAGTGGTAGCGCCGGAACACCTCCATGACCTCGGGCGCGAGCGCCTGGGCCGGGCCGTCCCCGGCGAGGAGCTTCAGGATGCGGCCCGCCACCGGCTCGAAATCGCTGCGCTCGCGCAGCGCCGGCAGGCGGAGCACCAGGCCGTTCAAGCGGTAGTAGAGGTCTTCGCGGAAGTCGCCGCGCGCCATCAGGTCCTTGAGGTTCTTGTGCGTGGCGCAGACCACGGCGATGTCCACGTCCACCTCCCGGCCCGCGCCGAGCGGGCTGACCTTGCGCTCCTGCAGCACGCGCAGCAGCCGGGCCTGCAGGTGGGCCGGCATGTCGCCGATCTCGTCGAGGAACAGCGTGCCGCCGTGGGCCTGCAGGATCTTGCCGGTCGCGCCCTTCTTGCGCGCGCCGGTGAAGGCGCCCTCCTCGTAGCCGAAGAGCTCGGATTCGATCAGCGTTTCGGGGATGGAGGCGCAGTTCACCGAAACAAAGGCCTGCCCGGCACGCGGCGAATCGCCGTGGATCGCCTGGGCGAGCAGGTCCTTGCCGGTGCCCGTCTCGCCCAGCAGCAGGATGGGGATGTCCTTGCCCTGCACGCGGCGCAGCTTGTCGATGACGGCGGCCACCTGCGCGTCGCCCGTGTCGAGGTACTGCAGGGACGACATGTGCGCCCGCCGCGCCACCGGCGCGGCAGCCGGCGCCCGCGCGGCCGGCTGCGGGGCGGCCGACCACGGCGCGGCGGCCTGGAACGCCGCGCGGCACCAGCCCGCCACGCCGTTGTGCAGCACCAGCTGGCGCGGCGCGGGCTCGGTGCCGCCGAACAACTCGAACAGCGCGGAGAGCGGAATGCCGAACAGCGAGGGGAAGGTGTGCGCCTGCAGGGCCGCGAACGGCAGGCCGATCTGGAACTGCGCGCTGCGGTTGGCGGAAATGAAGCGCCCCTCGGGCGAGAACACGGCGATGCCTTCGACCAGGGTGCCGAGGAATTCCGGGCGCGTGTGGAAATGGATGCGGATCGCCTTGGGAAAGATGTCGGCGAACATGTGGTTCTCGATCATCTGCGCCGACATGCGCACCAGCGCCAGCGTGTGCTGGTGGATGCTGCGCTGGTCCCCCGTCACGTCGAGCGCACCGATCACCTGCCCGTACGGGTCGAAGATGGGGGCGCACGAGCAGGTGAGGATCTTGTTCGCGTCCATGTAGTGCTGGCTGCCGTGCACGGTGAGCGCTTCCTGCTCCGACAGGGCGGTGCCGATGGCGTTCGTGCCCTTGCTGCGCTCCGACCAGTCCATGCCCGGGGTCAGGGCGACGCGCGAGGCCTTCTCCAGGAAATCGGCGTCGCCCAGGGTGTGCAGCACCATGCCGCGCGCCGAGGTCAGCAGCACCATGCTGTGGGTGTTGACGATCTGGCCGTAGAGCGTCTCCATCACCGGCGCCGCGTGCTGGAAGAGAAAGCGGTTCTCGTCGAGCGCGCTGCGCAGGTCGCCCCGCAGCGCGCTGGAAAAATCGGGCGCATCGCGCTCCAGCAGGCCGAAGGCGGCCGAGCGGCGGTGCGCCTGGCGGATGAGCGCGTCTTCCGGGCCCTCCGGGGCCTGGGGAGGGCCCTGGAGCTGCGTACCGGGTGCGCGGGGCGCCGCCATCAGGCCTCCGCCAGCCGCCCCGCCACCAGGCGCAGGCGCCGGTCGCAACGCGCGGCGAGCTGCTCGTCGTGCGTCACCATCACAAAGGCCGTGCCCTGCTCGCGCGCCAGTTGCAGCATGTGCTGGAACACGCCCTCGGCGGTGGCGCGGTCCAGGTTGCCGGTGGGCTCGTCGGCCAGCACGCAGGCCGGGCGCGTGACCAGGGCGCGCGCGATCGCCACGCGCTGGCGTTCGCCGCCCGAGAGCTCCGCCGGCCGGTGCTGCACCCGGTCCGCCAGGCCGACGTGGGCCAGCATGGCTTGCGCCTGGCGCGTGCACTCGGCGTACGGCAGGCGCCGGATGCGCAGCGGCATCGCGACGTTGTCGAGCGCGCTGAACTCCGGCAGCAGGTGGTGGAACTGGTACACAAAGCCCAGGTGCTGGTTGCGCAGCATTCCCTGCTCGGCCGCCGAGCGCCGCGCCAGGTCCTGGCCCAGCAGCCAGACGCTGCCCGACGTGGGCGCGTCGAGCGCGCCCATCAGGTGCAGCAGCGTGCTCTTGCCCGAGCCCGAGGCGCCGACGATGGCCAGCGTCTCGCCGGCGCGCACCTCCAGGTCCACGCCCTGCAGCACCGTCACGTCGAGCCGCCCCTCGGTGAAACGCTTGGTCAGGCCGCGCGCCTGCAGCACCACGTCATTTTTCGTGTCTTTTTGGCCACCAGCGCTTGCTGAATAAGCCTTAGTAGCTAGATTATTCATAGCGCAAGGCCTCAGCGGGATTCACGCGGCTGGCGCGCCAGCTCGGGTACAGCGTGGCGACGAAGGCCAGCACCAGCGAGATGAGCGCGATCGGCACGATGTCCGATTCCTGCGGCTCGCTCGGCATCTTGCTGATGAGGTAGATGTCCTTGGGCAGGAAGCTCGCGTGCAGCATCTGCTCGATGGCCGGCACGATGACGTCCACGTTGTAGGCGATGGACAGGCCGAGCAGCAGCCCGGCCAGGGTACCGATCACCCCCACCATGGCGCCCTGCACGACGAAGATGCCCATGATGCTGCGCGGGCTCGCGCCCAGGGTGCGCAGGATGGCGATGTCGGCGCGCTTGTCCTGCACCGTCATCACCAGCGTGGACACGAGGTTGAAGGCCGCCACGGCGACGATGAGCGTGAGGATGATGAACATCATGCGTTTTTCCAGCTGCACGGCGGCGAACCAGGTGCGGTTCTGCTGCGACCAGTCGCGGATCAGCAGGTTGCCGCTGAGCGTGCCGGCAAGCTGCTGCGCGACCGCGCGCGCCTGGTGCAGGTCCTTGAGCTTGAGGCGCACTCCGGTCGGGCCTTCGAGGCGGAAGATGCGCTCGGCGTCCTCGATGTGCAGCAGCACCAGCGTGGAGTCGTATTCGTAGTGGCCGGAGTTGAAGGTGCCGGCCACCGTCATCTGCTTGAGGCGCGGCACCACGCCGGCCGGCGTCACCTGGCCCGAGGGTGCGATCAGCGTCACCACGTCGCCCGCCTGCACGCCCAGCGCGCTCGCCAGCTCGCTGCCCAGCACCACGTGAAAAGACCCCGGTGTGAGCGCCTGCACCGCGGCGGCGTTGGCGCTGGCCAGCTCCGTCACCTCGGCCTCGTGCGCCGGGTCGATGCCGCGCACCAGGGCGCCTTTCATGTCCTCGCCGCGCGCCAGCAGGGCCTGCGCCGAGACGAAAGGCGCCGCGCCCAGCACCTGCGGGTTGCGCCGCGCTTCCTCCATGGTGGTCGCCGGGTCGGCCATGGCGGCGCCGCCGGGGGCGAAGATTTCAATGTGCGCGACGACGCTGAGCATGCGGTCGCGCACCTCCTTCTGGAACCCGTTCATCACCGAGAGCACGATGATCAGCGCCGCCACGCCCAGCGCGATGCCCAGCATGGACACGCCCGAGATGAAGGAGATGAAGCCATTGCGCCGTGTCGCGCGCCCGGCGCGGGTATAGCGCCAGCCCAGGGCCAGTTCGTAGGGAATTTGCATGAGAGGCGGATTGTGCCCCGGCGCACAATCGCCGCCATGTCGGACACACCCCATTTGCTGCTGCCCTGGGCGGCGGCCACCCCACAGAGCCAGCCGCACGCCCTGCAAGGCCTGCAACTGCCCCAGCTGGAACGCCTGCTCAAACGCCTCTCGCCCCTGCCCGCCGACGTGCAGGACGAAGAGAGCTTTTCCCCGCCGCACGAGCGCGCCCTGGGCCGCGCGCTCGGCCTGGGCAGCGCCGATGGGCGCATTCCCTTCGCCGCCTGGCACGCCGCCCGCACCGGGCTGGGGGGCGAGGCCCCGGGTACGGCCTGGGCCTTTGTCACGCCCTGCCACTGGCAGGTGCGCACCGACCACGTCACGCTCTCCAACCCGGAGGATCTGCAGCTCGGCGAGGACGAATCGCGCGCGCTGCTGGCCGCCATGGCGCCCTGGTTCGCGCAGGACGGCATCGCCCTGCACTACGCGCAGCCCGGCCGCTGGCTGGCGAGCGGCGCGCCGCTGGCCGGCATCGCCACCGCCTCGCTCGACCGCGTGGTGCAGCGCGACGTGCGCGCCTGGCTGAGCGACGCGCCGGCCGCCGCGCCCCTGCGCCGCCTGCACAGCGAGATGCAGATGCTGCTCTACACCCACGCGCTGAACGATGCGCGCGAGGCGCGCGGCCTGGCACCCGTCAACGCCTTCTGGCTGCACGGCGCCGGCGCCCTGCCGCCCGGCCTCGCCCCGGCAGAACCGCCGCAAGTGGAAGACAGCTTGCGCGCTCCGGCGCTGCGCGAGGACTGGCCCGCCTGGCGCGCCGCCTGGCAGGCGCTGGACGCCGGCCCCATCGCCGCCCTGGCGGAACGCGCGGCGCAGGGCGAAGCGGTGCGCCTGACGCTGTGCGGCGAGCGCGCCGCCCTGACCTGGCAGAGCGCGCCGCGCGGCCTGGGCGCCAAAATTTCAAGCTTTTTCAGGCCCCAGCGCTTGTCCGACGTGCTTTCGCAGCTATGAAGATAGTAGCAAGACGAGTTCCTCCGCGCGCCGCCTGGGCGCTGGAGCAGGCCGGCGTGCACCCGCTGCTGGCGCGCCTGTACGCCGCGCGCGGCGTGCAAAGCCGCGACGAACTCGACGACGGACTGGCGCGCCTCCTGCCGCCCGCAGGCCTCAAGGGCATGGACGCTGCCGCGCGCCTGCTGGCCGACGCCATCGCCGCCGACGAGCGCATCTGCATCGTCGCCGACTACGACTGCGACGGCGCCACCGCCTGCGCCGTGGCGCTGCGCGGCCTCGCCCTCCTGGGCGCGCGGCATGTGGATTACCTCGTGCCCGACCGCGTGGTGGACGGCTACGGCCTGACCCCGGCCATCGCCCGGCGCGTGCACGCCAGCGGCGCGGGCCTGCTGGTGACCGTGGACAACGGCATCGCCAGCTGCGAGGGCGTGGCCGAGGCCAAGGCGCTGGGCCTGTCGGTGCTGATCACCGACCACCACCTGCCGGGCGCGCAATTGCCGGCGGCGGACGCCATCGTCAACCCGAACCAGCCGCCGGCGTCGGCGTGATGTTCTACGTGCTGCTCGCGCTGCGCTCCGAGCTGCGCGCGCGGGGCATCTTCGACGCACCGAGCACCGCCGGGCCGCCCCAGGGTGCGAGCGCCCCCTCGGCGGGCAGCGCAGCACACGCAGTGGCAAGCGTGGGGGCGAACAAGCCCTTGCAACCCAAGCTCGACCCGCTGCTGCCCTTCGTCGCCCTGGGCACCGTGGCCGACGTGGTGCGGCTGGACGCGAACAACCGCCGTCTGGTGGCGCAGGGCCTCAAGCGCATCCGCGCCGGCCAGGCGCCGGCGGGCATCGCCGCGCTGTTTGCGGCGGCCGGCCGCAGGATGGAAGCGGCCACC
>MEDL01000024.1 GCA_001724785.1 Acidovorax sp. SCN 68-22
CTCTCCGAGGTGTACCTGGGTCCGTACGTGGGCGGGGGCATCGAGATCTGGTTCGCGTATGTGCTGGCGCTGGTGTTTCTCCTCTTCAGGCCCCAGGGCTTGTTCGGCGAAAAGATCATCGACCGCGTGTAACCCATAACAAGAACGACAGGAGAACCCGATGCTCTACCGCGAAAACGGCCAGTTCAAGACCAGCTACCGCTCGGACCAGCAGATCTTCCCGATCGCCCAGGACCGCATCGCCATCGCGCTGCTGCTGGCCGTCGCCTTCCTCGGCGTGCCGCTGCTGGCCAGCGAGTACCTCTACACCTCCATCCTGATCCCCTTCGTGATCATGTCGCTCGCCGCGCTGGGCGTGAACGTGCTGGTGGGCTACTGCGGGCAAATCTCCCTCGGCTCGGCGGCCTTCATGGCGGTGGGGGCCTACGGCGCCTACAACTTCTTCGTGCGCATCCCCGGGCTGCCGCTGATCCCCACGCTGATCCTGGGCGGCCTGTGCGCGATGTTCTTCGGCATCCTGTTCGGCCTGCCGAGCCTGCGCGTGAAGGGCCTGTACCTCGCCGTGGCCACGCTCGCCGCGCAGTTCTTCAGCGACTGGATGTTCCTGCGCGTCAAATGGCTGACCAACGACTCGCCTTCGGGCTCGGTCTCGGTCACGCAGCTCAAGGTGCTGGGCATGGCGCTCGATACCCCCCTGGCGCGCTACCTGTTCTGCCTCTCGCTGCTGGTGGTGATCGCGCTGCTGGTGAAGAACCTGGTGCGCGGCGCCATCGGGCGCGAATGGATGGCGATCCGCGACATGGACGTCGCCGCCGCCGTGATCGGCATCCGCCCGATGTACGCCAAGCTGAGCGCCTTCGCCGTGAGCTCCTTCATCATCGGCGTGGCCGGCGCGCTCTGGGCCTTCATCCACCTCGGCTCCTGGGAGCCGGCGGCCTTCTCGGTCGAGCTCTCGTTCCGCCTGCTGTTCATGGTGATCATCGGTGGCATGGGCTCCATCATGGGCAGCTTCTTCGGCGCAGGGTTCATCGTCATCCTGCCGATCGCGCTCAACCGCCTGCTGCCCGCGATCGGCGACCTGGTCGGCGTGGAATTCTCCACCGCCGCCGTCTCGCACACCGAACTGATCACCTTTGGCGGCCTGATCGTCTGGTTCCTCATCGTCGAGCCCCATGGCCTGGCCAAGCTGTGGTCCATGGGCAAGCAAAAACTCCGTCTCTGGCCCTTCCCCCACTAGAGCCCGCCCGCTGTTTTCCCCCGTGCTTCAACACTTTCATTCAAAGGAGACATCCATGAAGCTATCGAAACTCGTCATTGCCGCCACCGTGGTGGCCGCCGGGGCGACCTCGCTCGCCACCAGCGCGCTCGCCCAGGCCAAGGAGCAGTTCTTCCCGCTGCTCTCCTACCGCACCGGCCCCTACGCACCCAACGGCACGCCCTGGGCGAACGGCAAGCAGGACTACCTCAAGCTGATCAATGCGCGCGACGGGGGCATCAACGGCGTGAAGCTCACGTTCGAAGAATGCGAAACCGGCTACGCCACGGACCGCGGCGTGGAATGCTACGAACGCCTGAAGGTCAAGCCCGGCGTCACCCTGATCGACCCGCAATCGACCGGCATCACCTTCGCCCTGACGGAGAAAGCCCCGGTCGACAAGATCCCTCTCCTGACGGTGGGCTACGGTCTGTCGATGTCGGCCGACGGCACGGCGTTCAAGTGGAACTTCGAGATGATGGGCAGCTACTGGACCGGCGCCGACGTGCTGGTGCAGCACATCGGCAAGTCGCTCGGCGGCATGGACAAGCTCAAGGGCAAGAAGATCGCGCTGGTGTACCACGACAGCCCGTTCGGCAAGGAACCCATCCCGCTGCTGGAAGAGCGCGCCAAGATGCACGGCTTCGAACTGCAGCTGCTGCCCGTGACGGCGCCCGGCGTCGAGCAAAAGGCCACCTGGCTGCAAGTGCGCCAGAGCCGGCCCGACTACGTGATGCTGTGGGGCTGGGGTGTGATGAACTCCACCGCGCTCAAGGAAGCCCAGGCCACCGGCTACCCGCGCGACAAGATGTACGGCGTGTGGTGGTCGGGCGCCGAGCCCGACACGCGCGACGTGGGCGCGGGCGCCAAGGGCTACCACGCGCTGTCGCTCAATGGCTTCGGCAAGGACCAGAAGGTCATCCAGGACATCCTGAAGCTCGTGCACGACAAGGGCCAGGGCACCGGTCCCAAGGACGAAGTCGGCTCGGTCCTCTACACCCGCGGCGTGATGATCCAGATGCTGGCGGTGGAAGCCGTGCGCCGTGCGCAGGAACGCTTCGGCAAGGGCAAGGTCATGACCAGCGAACAAGTGCGCTGGGGCCTGGAGAACCTCAACCTCGACCAGAAGAAGCTTGACGCCATGGGCTTCGGCGGCATCATGCGGCCGGTCTCCACCAGCTGCGCCGACCACATGGGTTCCAGCTGGGCACGCATCCAGACCTGGGACGGCGCCAAGTGGAACATCGGCTCGGACTGGTACCAGGCCGACGAGCAGATCCTCAAGCCCATGATCAAGGCCGCTGGCGACAAGTACCTGGCCGACAAGAAGATGACGCGTCGCGAAGCGGCGGATTGCAATTCTTGATGGAGTACATCCCCCTGAGGCGCTGACGCGCCTTCCCCCTTCTCTCGAATCGCTGCGCGATTCGGGAAGGGGGACGCCACCGGCGCGGCGGGGCGGCGCGGCCGGCTTAGGCCCTTGCGCAGTGGCTCTGGCCCTGGGGCCGCGCCAGTTCAACGGCTGATGACGTGGCGGTTGCTTTCGGGCAGCCGCCAATCTAAAGGCTTGTTTTCTGCAAGCTTTTAGATTGGCACACGAAGGTCAACGCTATGGAACCGAAAAACATCGTCCTCAACGTCAACGGCATCGAGGTCATCTACAACCATGTGATCCTGGTGCTCAAGGGGGTGTCGCTGCAGGTGCCGGAAGGCGGCATCGTCGCCATCCTGGGCGGCAACGGCGCGGGCAAGACGACCACGCTGCGCGCCGTCTCGAACCTGCTGCAAGGCGAGCGCGGCGCGGTCACCAAGGGCTCGATCGAACTGCGCGGCGAGCGCATCGAGAACCTCACGCCCGCCGACCTCGTCAAGCGCGGCGTGGTGCAGGTGATGGAGGGGCGCCACTGCTTCGCCCACCTGACCATCGAGGAGAACCTGCTCTCCGGCGCCTACACGCGCAGCGACAAGGGCGAGATTGCCGCCAACCTTGAAAAGGTCTACGCCTACTTCCCGCGCCTGAAGACGCGGCGCGGCTCGCAGGCCGCCTACACCTCGGGCGGCGAGCAGCAGATGTGCGCCATCGGCCGCGCCATCATGGCCAACCCCAGCATGGTGCTGCTCGACGAACCCTCGATGGGCCTGGCGCCGCAGATCGTGGAAGAGGTGTTCAACATCGTCAAGGACCTGAACCAGAAGGAGCACGTCACCTTCCTGCTGGCCGAGCAGAACACCAACATGGCGCTCAAGTACGCCGACTACGGCTACATCATGGAATCGGGCCGGGTGGTGATGGACGGCGCGGCCTCCGACCTGGCCAGCAACGAGGACGTGAAGGAGTTCTACCTGGGCGTCGGCGGCGGCGAACGCAAGAGTTTCAAGGACGTCAAGAGCTACAAGCGGCGCAAGCGCTGGCTGGCCTAGGTGCCCCCTGTGGCGCTGCGCGCCTTCCCCCTCAGGGGGACGCACCCGGTGGCCCGGCGAAGCCGGTTCCACGGGTGCACTGGGGATGGCGCAGCGCCAGTTCAGATGCCCGAGCCGGTAATCACCAGATCAATTGCTTCATATTTCATAGCTGCTAACGCTTGATGGATAAGCGCTAGAGGCCAATTTCAATCAAAATTATCGCAGAGGAATCCCAGGCATGAACACGTTCTACGACGCCCTGGAAACCCGCAGTCCGGAGGAGCGCGAGGCCGCGCTGATGGCCGCGCTGCCGCGCCAGATCGCGCACGCCCAGCAGGCCAGCAGCGCGTTCGCCGAAATCCTGGCGGGCGCCGACGCCGCTGCCGTGACCACGCGTGCGGCGCTGGCGCGGCTGCCGGTCACGCGCAAGCACGCGCTGCTGGAGCGCCAGACGGCGCTGCGCGACGCCGACCTGTTCGGCGGCTTCGCCACCCAGGGTTTTGGCGCCGCCATGCCGCGCGTCTTCTCCAGCCCCGGCCCGATGTACGAGCCCGAGGGCCAGCGCCAGGACTACTGGCGCATGGCGCGCGCGCTGTACGCGGCGGGCTTTCGGGCCGGCGAACTGGCGCACAACTGCTTTTCCTACCATTTCGTTCCGGCCGGCTCGATGATGGAATCGGGCGCGCACGCGCTCGGCTGCACCGTCTTCCCCGGTGGCACCGGCCAGACCGAGCAGCAGGCGCAGGCGATGGCGCACATGCGGCCCGCGGGCTACATCGGTACGCCGAGCTTCCTCAAGCTCATCCTGGAAAAAGCCGCCGAACTGCAGCTGCCCCTGCCTAGCCTGAAAAAGGCCCTGCTCTCGGCCGAGGCCTTCCCGCCGTCGCTGCGCGACTGGCTGGCCGAGCGCGGCGTCGCCGGCTACCAGTGCTACGGCACGGCCGACCTGGGGCTGATCGCCTATGAAACCGCGGCGCGCGAGGGCCTGGTGCTCGACGAAGGCGTGGTCGTGGAAATCGTCCGCCCCGGCACCGGCGACCCCGTGCCCGACGGCGAGGTGGGCGAGCTCGTGGTGACCACGCTCAACCCCGATTACCCGCTCATCCGCTTCGGCACCGGCGACCTCTCGGCGGTGCTGCCCGGCCAGTGCCCGACCGGCCGCACCAACACCCGCATCAAGGGCTGGATGGGGCGCGCCGACCAGACCACCAAGGTGCGCGGCCTGTTCGTGCACCCCGGCCAGGTCGCCGCCATCGCGGCGCGATTCCCGCAGGTGCTGCGCGCGCGCCTGGTGGTGAGCGGCGAAATGGCCAACGACCAGATGCTGCTGCAGGTCGAAACACAGGAAACCGCCGCCGGCCTGGCCGAACGCCTGCAGGACGCCATCCGCGAGCTGACCAAGTTGCGCGGCGAAGTGGAACTGGTGGCGCCCGGCAGCCTGCCCAACGACGGCAAGGTCATCGAGGACGCGCGCAGCTACCGCTGAGCGCCCCCCGGAGTGGCGCCTGGAGCCTGGCCGGCGTCCGGCACGCCCCTGCGCTGCCCAAGAGCAGCGGCCCAGGCGGTTGCCCTCTATGTCCCCCAGACGACGTCGGCGTCCTCGGCCGCGCTGCGCCGCAGCATGTCGAGGAAGGGCGCGGCGCGCTGGCGCAGCGTCACGCGGTCGTGCGCATCGTCGGGCTGGCCTTGCGATTCGGGCGGCGCCTCCTGCGCGGCAGCGTCGGCTGCGCCGCCCTCCTCGGCCGCCACGGCGGCTTCGATGGCGGCGATGGCCGCGGGGATTTGGGCCACCGTCACGATGCCTTGCGGCGCGACCTCCTTGCCCATGATGCGCAGCATGCGTTGCCCCTGGGCGTCGAGCATGATCAGATCGGCGGTGGCGCGGGATTTGAATTTGTAGAGCATGGCGTGGTCCTCGGGTACATGAAATCACGGGTGAAGGGGTAGTCCGATTGCGCGCCGAAGCCGGCAGTGCGCGTGGGGTCGGGGCGGATGGACAGCATCTGGTGCAGCGCCATCCAGCCCTGCTCGAAACCGAGCGCGCTGCCCGCCAGGTACAGGCGGTAGGCGCGCAGCACGCGCCCGGCTTCCTCGGCGCCCAGCTGCGACTCCAGGAGCGCGCTCGCCTGGGGCAGCTGGCGCTCCAGCGCATCCGACCACGCCCAGAGCGTGCGCGCGTAGTGCGGGCGCAGGTTTTCCGTGTCCACCATTTCCAGGCCGGCGGCCGTCGTGTCCTGCAGCAGCTGGCTCACGTGCAGCAATTCGCCGCCGGGGAAGATGTATCGCTCGATGAACTCGCCCAAGCCCGCGCCCAGCTGCGCGCTGCCCACGGCGGCGGCGGTGATGCCGTGGTTGAGCACCAGCGCGCCGGGCACGACCAGGTCGTGCACGGCGCTGAAATAGCGCCGCATGTGCGCCCGGCCGACGTGTTCAAGCATGCCGACCGAGGCGAGCTTGTCGAAGCGCTGCTCGGGCTGGAACTCCCGGTAGTCGCACAGGGCGATGTCCACCCGGCCGGCCAGCCCGAGCTCGGCGATGCGCTGCTGCACGTAGGCGTGCTGGTGGCGCGAGAGCGTGATGCCGGTGGCGCGCACGCCGTAGTGCTCGGCCGCCCAGAGCAGCAGCGCGCCCCAGCCGGCGCCGATGTCGACGAAGCGCTCGCCGGGCCTGAGCTGCAGCTTGCGGCAGATGTGCTCCAGCTTGGCCTCCTGCGCGGCGGCGAGGTCCTGCGCATCGCCCGCGAAATAGGCGCAGGAATAGACACGCCGCGGGTCCAGCCAGAGCGCGTAGAAAGCATCCGACAAGTCGTAGTGGAACTGCACCTGGCGCGCATCGCGCAGCGGCGAATGCGCGCGCACCGAGTGCAGCCAGGCGCGCAGCCGGGGCCAGCCGCCGGTTTCCTCATGGGCCGGGTCGGTCGCCAGAAAGCCGGTGGCCGCCCGCATGAGGGCGCGCACGCTGCCCTCGAGCGCGACCTCGCCCTCGACGATGGCGCGCCCGACAGCGCCCAGGTGGCCGGCCGCCAGCGCAGCCAGCGCCCCTGGGCCGTGAAAGCGCAGCGCCACATCCGGCTCCCGCGGCCCCGCGTGCCCACCGGGCCAATGCAGCGCCAGCGCGACCGGCAGTTGCGCCAGGCGCGCCTCCAGGGTGTCCAGCCATTGCTTCATCGCGGGCGATTCTTGGCCGCCGTGGCGGGCGGCGTCAAGCCTCCAGCCCACCAAAAAAACAGGTCAAATTGGCCGTTAGCGCTTTACTGGCAAGGGTTTAAAGCTATCGTTCATGAATATTTTTCGGGCGCTTCGCCTACGCCCGGCCTCAGGGCGAGGGCGCGCCCGCCTGGCATGCAGCGCCCACTGCCGAACGCCGGCCGACCCAGCGCTGCCACAGCCGCAGCAGTTGCCCGCCGTAGAGGATGCACGCCAGCGCAGCCGCAATCAGCGGCAGTGCGGCGAACACCCAGCCGGTCAGGCGCTCGCCGCCCAGCGCCACGCCGACCAGCAGCGCCACGGCCGGGTTGACGAACGAGTAGCTGCCCGCCAGCGCCGCCGAGGTGTTCTGCAGCAGCCAGAGGTAGGCGTTGAGCGCGACCAGCGTGCCGAACACCAGCAGATAGATCCACGCCGCCCACGACACCGCGCTGACCTGGCCCAGCAGGGCAAGCGGCTCGAACCACAGCGCCACCACCAGGCCCATGGCGCCACCCGTGAGCCATTGCGCGCCCGAGGCCATGGCCGGCGCCGGCAGGGGCAGGCGGCGCGAGGCGTAGGAGCCCAGGCTCCAGCACAGCGGCGCACCGAAGGCCAGCAGTGCGCCCAGCCAGGTGGCGGAGAAGTCGCCCTCCAGCGCCAGCAGCAGCGCACCGGCCACGCCCAGGGCGAGGCCCGCCCAGCTGGTGAGCGGCACGCGCTCGCCGCCCCAGCGCGTCCACAGCGCCAGCCACATCGGCATGGTGGTGACCACCGTGGCCATCAGCCCGGAGCCAATGCCCAGCTTTTGCGCGAAGCCGATGCAGTTCATCGCCAGGAACACCATGCAGCCACCGACCACGGCGGCATTGCGCCACTGCACCGCCGTGGGCAGCGCCTGGCCCTGCCACAGCGCGACGAGCAGCATCACGCCGCCCGCGCACAGGAAGCGCAGCGCGTTCATCAGGAGCGGGGGCATGCTCTGCAGGGCGATGCCGAGCGCGAAATACGTGGTGCCCCACACCACGTACACCAGCACCAGCGCCAGCCACACCCCCCAGGGTGCAGACGGCGTTCGGGCTTGCGGATTGGAATTCGCTGGCATAGTCTTGTGCTCGCCGTACAAATTTTGGTTACGGAATTTTTACCAAATTCTGGCCGTTATGCAAGCAAATATTCAGATTGACGAGATGGATGCCAGAATTATTTCAGCGCTCAGCGCCGACGGCCGGCGTTCCTATGCCGACGTGGGCGCCGAGGTGGGCCTGTCCACGGCGGCGGTGCACGAACGCGTCAAGAAGCTGCTGGACAAGAACGTGATCCAGCGCTTTTCCATCAGCGTGGCGCCCGACGCCGTGGGCCTGGGCTTCACGGCGTTCGTCGCCATCCGCAACGACGGCGGCGCGCACTGCCGCGACATCGGCCCGCGCTTGCAGGCCATGCCCGAGATCGAGGAACTGCACAGCGTCGCCGGGGAATACGATTTCCTCGCCAAGGTGCGCACCACGCATGCGCGGGCGCTCGAAGACCTGCTCTACCAGATCAAGGCCATCGAGGGCGTGGCGCGCACCACCAGCACGGTGGTGCTCAACACCGAGTTCGAAGACCGGCCGCTCAACCTCGCCTGGATGCACACCCCCACTGGCGGCTGAGCCCGCCACCCCCTCCCGACCCGCCATGTCCACCAGCACCCTGTACCACAACCCCCAGTGCAGCACCTCGCGCAAGGCGCTGGAGCTGCTGCGCGCACGCGGCCAGGCGCCGCGCATCGTCGAATACCTGGTGACGCCGCCCGACCGCGCCACCCTGGAGGCGCTGATTGCCGCCAGCGGCCGGCCGGTGGCCGATTTCGTGCGCCGCAAGGAAGCCCTGTTCGAGGAACTCGGCCTGGGTGCGCCCGGCGTCACCGACGCCGAGCGGCTGGACGCCCTGGTGGCGCACCCGCGCCTGCTTGAGCGCCCGATCGTCGTCACCGAGCGCGGCACGCGCCTCGGGCGGCCGCTGGAGAGCCTTCTGGACATCCTGCCACCCGCCTGAAGCGGCCGCAATGCGCCCGCTGGCCCGCCATGTCCTGCTGCTGGGCTGCGGCCAGACGCTGGGCTACGCCTCGTCCTACTACCTGCCGGCGCTGCTGGCCGCGCCCATGGCGGCGGCCACCGGCCTGGGGCTTTCCTGGGTATTCGCCGCGTTTTCGCTCTCGCTCGTGGTCTCCGGCCTGGCCGGCCCGGCGCTCGGCCGCCTGGTGGACCGCCAGGGCGGGCGGCGCGTGCTGATGCTGAGCAACCTGCTGTTCGCCGCCGGCCTGCTGGCGCTGGCCGCCGCGCAGGGGCCGGTGTCGGTGTTCGCCGCCTGGGCACTGCTCGGGCTGGCGATGGGCGCCGGCCTGTACGAGTCGGCCTTTGCCGCCCTGGTCGGCCTGCACGGCCACGGCGCGCGCAGCGGCATCATCGGCATCACCCTGCTGGGCGGCTTCGCCAGCACCCTGGGCTGGCCGCTCAGCGCGTGGATGGAGGCGCATTGGGGCTGGCGGGGCGCCTGCGTCGGCTGGGCGGGCTTGCACCTCCTGGTCGGGCTGCCGCTGCACGCCTGGCTGCCCCAGGGCACAGCCGGCGCGCACGCCGCGCCGGATACCACGTCGCCCGCGCAGCCCGCGCCACCGAGCGGGGCGCCGACGCGGCGCACCACGCTGCTGCTGTCGGCGGTGTTCGCCATCGCCTGGTTTGGCAGCACGGCACTCGCCACGCACCTGCCGCGCCTGCTGGAGCACGCCGGGCTCGCCCTGCCGCAGGCGGTGGCGGTGGCGGCCCTGGTCGGCCCGGCGCAGGTGGCCGGGCGATTGCTGGATTTCGGCCTGCTGCACCGTCTCTCGCCCCTGCTGGCCGCCAAGCTGGCCAGCGCCGCGCACCCGCTCGGCGCGGCGCTGCTGCTGATCCTGGGCGCGCCGGCGGGTCTGGCGTTCACCCTGCTGCACGGCGCCGGCAACGGCGTGCTGACCATTGCCAAGGGCACCCTGCCACTGCTCTACTTCGGCAGCCGGGGATACGGCGAGCGCCAGGGGATCCTGATGCTCCCGGCGCGCGTCGCCCAGGCGCTGGCCCCCGTGCTGTTCGGCGCCTTGATGCAGCGTTTCGGTGCCGGCGCACTGCTGCTCACGGCGGTCCTAGGGGTCATTGCCTGGGGCGCGCTTGCCGCCCTTGGGGAACCGCCGGCACCGCGGCCGGCTCACACGCCCCCATGACCGCAACGACACACACGACACCCCGGCGGCGCGGGGCCGCGCTGCTCGCCGGCCTGCTGCTGGCCGGCTGCGCCCAGGGCGGGGGCGAGCTGGGTTACTACTGGCAATCGCTGCACGGCCACCTGCAACTGATGGGCGCGGCCCAGGGCCTGGACGACTGGCTGGCGCGCCCCGACACCCCGCCGGCACTGCGCGAGCGCCTGCTGCTCGCCCGGCGGGCGCGCGCCTTCGCGGTGCGCGCGCTCCACCTGCCCGACAACGCCAGCTACCAGCGCTACGCCGACCTGCAGCGCGCCAGCGCGGTCTGGAACGTGGTCGCGGCCGGGCCGTATTCGCTGCAGCTGCACACCTGGTGCTTCCCGGTCGTCGGCTGCGTCGGCTACCGCGGCTACTTCGACCAGCAGGATGCCCAGGCCGAGGCGGCCCGCCTGGCGGCACAGGGGCTGGAGGTCGATGTCTATGGCGTGCCGGCGTATTCGACCCTGGGCGCCATGAACTGGGCCGGCGGCGACCCGCTGCTCAACACCTTCGTGCACTGGCAGGAAGGCGACTTCGTGCGCCTGCTGTTCCACGAACTGGCGCACCAGGTGGTCTACGCCGACGGCGACACACTGTTCAACGAATCCTTCGCCAGCGCCGTGGGCCGCATCGGCAGCGCGGCGTGGCTGCAGGAGGAAGCCAGTCCCGAGGCGCGCGCCGCCTTCGCGGCCAGTGAGGCACGGCGCGAGGACTTCCGCGCCCTGACGCGCGCCACGCGCGCGCGCCTGGCGGAAATTTATGCAAAAAATAAGGCTCCAGCGCTTGATACGAAAGCGCTGGAAGCTATGAAAAAGGAAGCAATGAAGGACTTCCGCAGCCGCTACGCGGCGCTCGCCGAGCGCTGGCACGTGCCGCCGGCGCAGCGCGCCGGCTACGACCGCTGGGTGGCCAAGGCGAACAACGCCAGCTTTGCCGCCCAGGCGGCCTACGACGAACTGGTGCCGGCCTTCGAGGCGCTGTTCGCGCAAAGCGGCAGCGACTGGCCCAGGTTCTATGATGCGGTGAGAAAACTGGCCGGCCAGAGCGCCCCCGAGCGCCTGGCCACACTGCGCGCCCTGATGGCGCCGCCCCCCACCGCCGCGAAGGACCTGCCCCGTGCCTGACATCAAGCTCCACCGCAAGCACCAGCTCGGCCTGCCCGCAGCGCGCGAGATCGCGCTGCAATGGGCCGAAAAGGCCGAGGAAAAGTTCGACATGGACTGCACCTACGAGGAAGGCGACGCGCAGGACACGCTGTACTTCACGCGCGCCGGCATCAAGGGAACGCTGGAGGTCTACCCGGACGCGCTCGACTTCCAGGCCGAACTGGGTTTCCTCGTCAGCGCCTTCAAGAACCGCATCGAAACGGAACTGAGCGAGCAGCTCGACAAGCTGCTGGCCCCCGCCGCGCCGCGCAAGCGCAAGGCCGCCGCCAAGAAGTGACCGGCACAAAAAAGCCCCGCATGCGGGGCTTTTCTGCAGGGCCAGGCGCGGGGCCTGGCGCGGGCTTCAGCCGCCCTTCTTCGAGCGCTTGCCCGGGTTCTTCTTGCTGCGCGTGGCGACGCCGCGCTCCAGGCTGACACGCTGGCCGCGCCCGGCGGTGGGAAGCGATTGGCCGGGCAGGGGCTTGGGCTGGGGGGTGAACTTGCGGTCTGCTTCGGTGACGATCTTGTTGCCCATGGCGAGTCTCGGTGAAAAAGTGGGAAAACCGCTATTAGGCCATAGCCCGCCGGGCGGGGTCAGCTGAGCGATTCGATCAGGTCGATGTACTGCTGGCGAGCTGCATCCTGCTCGGTGCCCTTGAGCTTGGCCCAGGCGTCCCACTTGGCGCGGCCCACCATGTCGGAAAAGCTGGGCTTCTTCTCGGTGTTGTCGCCGCCCGTGGCCTGCTTGTACAGCGCGTAGATCTGCAGCAGGGTGGCGTTGTCGGGGCGTTCGCTGAGGTTCTTGGATTGGGCGACGGCGGCTTCGAAACGGTCGTTCAGGTCGGACATGGGGGCTCCTGGGTCGGTGGACGGGCAAAGGCTTGGGGAAAGAACGGGGGCGGCGAAGGCGCCGGCCCGCGTATCTTGTGCATATCTTATGGGCTGGCGCGTGGACAATAGCGCGGCCCGCCGGCACGCACGCCATTCTTCAACCTCCAGGATGCCCATCACATGGTGACCCGCACCACCGCCCTTCGCAGCACGCCCGGCAAGGCGCCCAGCGCCGCGCTCACCAACAGCCTCGCCGGGCCGGCCGCCACGCGTGCGCTCAATGCTTCGGCCGCGCTGCTGCAATCGCCCCCCGGCGCCCTGGCGCTGGAGGCGGCGCGCAGCGTCGAGAAAAACGTGCGCCGCGCGGCCAGCGGCATGCTCGGCCTGTCGGGCGAGCGCATGAGCAAGGTGGACACCGCCTGGCTGCGCATGGATTGCCCGAGCAACCTGATGATGATCAACGGCGTGTGGACGGTCTCGCCCGGCATCGCGCTGGCGGCGCTGCGCGAGCGCGTGCAGGAGCGCCTGCTGCAGTACCCGCGCTTTCGCCAGCGCGTGGTGGAAGATGCGGCCGGCGCCACCTGGGTGGACGACCAGCGTTTCGACATCGCCGCCCACGTGCAGAGCGCGCGGCTGCCGCGCCGCAAGGGCGAGAGCCAGCAGGCCGCGCTGCAGCGGTTCGTGGGCGACCTGGCCACGCAGCCACTCGATCCCAAGCGGCCGCTGTGGCACTTCTACCTGGTGGAGGACTTCACCGGCGACGACGGCCTTGCCGGCAGCGCGCTGGTGGTGCGGCTGCACCACTGCATTGCCGACGGCATCGCGCTGATCTCGGTGACCATGTCCATCGTCGACGGCGGCGCCGAGCCGCCCAAGCGCCGCAAGAAGGCGCCGGCCAGCGCCGAGGACTGGATCGCCGACACGCTCATCAAGCCCTTCACCGGCATGACCGTGAAGGCGCTGGACATGGTGGGCGAGAGCGCCGCCAAATCGCTGCACGTGCTGCTCGACCCCGAGAAGGCCGTGCAGCACGGCCTGGCGGGCTCCATGGACGCGGCGCGCCTGGGCTACCAGCTGGTCAGCGACGCGGCCGCGCTGGCCCTCATGCCCGACGACTCGGCCACGCGCCTCAAGGGCGTGCCCGGCAACGCCAAGCGCGTGGCCTGGTGCCCACCGCTGCCGCTGGACGACGTCAAGGCGGTCGGCAAGGCGCTCAACTGCTCGGTCAACGATGTGCTGCTGTCCTGCGTGGCCGGTGCCATCGGCGGCTACCTGCGCCAGCACGGCGACGACACCACGGGCCAGGAAATCCGCGCCATGATCCCGGTGAACCTGCGCCCCATCGAGGAGGCCTGGAAGCTGGGCAACCACTTCGGCCTGGTGCCGCTGGTGCTGCCCATCGGCATCGAGAACCCGGTCGAGCGCGTGTACGAGGTGCGCAGCCGCATGCAGGCGCTCAAGGGCAGCACGCAGCCGCTGCTGGCCTTCGGCCTGCTGGCCGTGGCGGGCCTGCTCATCAAGCCGGCGCAGGACGCGCTGCTCAACCTCTTCAGCCGCAAGACCACGGCCGTGATGACCAACGTGCCCGGCCCGCGCGAGCCCATCCACCTGTGCGGCGCACGCGTCACGCAGTGCATGTTCTGGGTGCCGCAATCGGGCAACGTGGGGTTGGGCGTGTCCATCCTGAGCTACGGCGGTGGCGTGCAATTCGGTGTGATCACCGACACCCAGCTGTGCCCCGACCCGCAGCAGATCATCGACGCCTTCGCGCCCGAGTTCGCCGCGCTCTCCACGCTCACGCTGATGCTGCCGTGGGGCGGGCACGACTGACGGCCCTGGCGGCCGCGCTGGTTCTGGTGTCGGCCGCGCGGGCCGAGGTGGTGGAAGCGCATGCGCACGCTCCCTATGCCGTGCACGCCCGCGCCGACCAGAGCCTGCGCGAGGCGCTGAACGCCGCCACGCCGATCACCGTGGACGGCCGCCGCTTCCACGGCCACACGCAATGGAACGTGCACTGGAATTTCTGGTGGCACGAAGACGCCGCCGGGCGCTGCCGCATCACGCGCGTGCGCACGCGGCTGGCAACGCGCCTGCAAATGCCCGAGCTGCGCCGTGCCACGCCGGCGCAGGCGGCGCGGTTCGCGCGCTACGAGAGAGCACTGCGCGCCCACGAAGAAGGCCATGTGCAGCTCGGCCGCGACGCGGCGCAGGCGATCGACCGTGGGATCGCGGCGCTGCCCGCCGCCGGCAGCTGCGCGGCGCTGGAGGAGCGCGCCAACGCCCTGGGGCGCCGCCTGTTGGCCGAGCATGCGGCGCGCGACAAGCACTACGACCGCGCCACCGGGCACGGCGCCAGCCAGGGCGCCCAGCTCGACTGATGCTACCAAACAAATAGCTGCAACCTTATGTGCAGCAAGCGCTAGAGGCCAATAACACTAGGAATTCAACCCGTCCACCGCCTGGAACAGGGCCTGGCGCGCCTGGCTGATGATCTGGCCGCGCCAGGCGTCGGTGTCGGTGTAGAAGGCGGTGAGCATGTCGGCCTTGATCTGCGCGGCCTGTTCGGCCGGCGCCTCGGGGTGCTGGTGCAGCCAGTGCTCGGCGCGCAGGGCCTGCAGCATCTGCAGGATGGGCAGGGTGCCGTATTCCAGCGCGATGCCGGTGTATTCGGCGGCCGGGCATTCCTCCGCCACGGCGCTCCACATCATGCCGGTGAGCGGCGCCGAAGTGGAAGAGCCGTCGTAGATCGAGGTCAGCGGCGTCGCGCCGCCGCCGCCCCACCACCGGCGCGCGCGTTCGATGGCCTCGGGGTCGTTGCGGCCGGCATAGATGCGCTCGCCCACGCCGCTCTCGCCCAGGCCGGTGTGCAGGTCGATCCAGGCGATGCGCCGGGCCGCGCCGCCGTGCGCGCCCAGCACGCCGCGCAGCGTGCGGTTGCTCCAGGTGGGTTCGTGGCCGCCGTAGAACATGCCGTCCGCGAACTCGTACTGCCCGGCGGAGATGGCGGCTTGCCAGGCCTGCTGGCCCTTGGTCGCCAGGTAGTGCTGCACGGCGGCCTGGTTCTCGGCGTTCGGCGGCCAGACCGCGGGCAGCAGCAGCGGCGCGATCTCGCGGTAGCCGGCGTTGACCGGCAGGGGTTTGCTGAAATCCTGGAAGTTGCGGTTCAGGTCGACGTTTTCGTGCGTGGTGCGGCGCAGGTGCGAAAAGCCGTAGGGGTTGAGCGCGTGCACGTAGAGCACGGCCACGCCGGCGGCGCGTGCGCGCGCGCGCCACTCCTGGTCGTGCAGCGCGAACACCTGCACGCCGCTGCCGCAGTAGCCTTCGACGCCGTGGCAGGCGCTGCTGACGATGAGGAGCTTGTCGGCATCCGGCGCGCCGTCGCGCGCCACGTCCATGGCGAGCGGCTCGCCATCGCGCCCGGCCAGCGGGTGGGCGTGCGATTCGATCGCCAGGCCGCCCGCGGCCGCCGCCTCGAGGAAGCGCACGCGGGCCTTGGCGTAACGCGTGGAAAACGCGTCGTGGATGCCGATCATGCGCGCGGCGCCTGCGCGAACCAGGCCTCCGCCAGGCGCACCCAGAAGGTCGCGCCGAGCGGAATCAGGTCGTCGTTGAAGTCGTAGCTCGCGTTGTGCAGGGTGCACGGGCCTTCGCCGTGGCCGGCCATGCGGTGCGCGCCTTCGCCGTTGCCGATGAAGCAGTAGGCGCCGGGGCGCGCCTGCAGCATGTAGGCAAAGTCCTCGGCGCCCATGGTCGGCTCCTGCGCCAGGACATTGGCCTCGCCGACGATGCCCTGCATGACGGCGCGGGCGAACTCGGCCTCGGCCGGGGAATTCACCGTGGGCGGGTAGTTGCGCACGAACTCGAACGCGCACTGCGCCTGGTGCGCGGCGCAGGTGTGCTCGGCCACTTCGCGCATGCGCGCCTCGATGAGGTCCAGCACCTCGTTCGAGAAGGTGCGCACCGTGCCTTGCAGTTCGCAACGGGTGGGCACCACGTTCGTGGCTTCCCCGGTATGGATCATGGTGACCGAGATCACGGCCGCGTCCACCGGTTTCTTGTTGCGGCTGATGATGGTCTGGAAGGCCTGCACCATCTGGCAGGCGATGGGCACGGGGTCGATGCTGGTGTGTGGCAGCGCGGCGTGGCCGCCCTTGCCGTGGATGGTGATCTTGAATTCATTCGACGAGGCCATCACCGGCCCGGCGCTGACGGCGAACTGCCCGACGCCCATGCCCGGCCAGTTGTGCATGCCGAACACGGCCTCCACGTCGAATTGGGAGAACAGGCCATCGGCGATCATCTCGCGCGCGCCGCCACCGCCTTCCTCGGCCGGCTGGAAGATGAGGTAGACCGTGCCGTCGAAGTGGCGTTCGGTGGCGAAGTGTTGCGCCGCAGCGAGCAGCATGGCCGTGTGGCCATCGTGCCCGCAGGCGTGCATCTTCCCCGGGTGCTGGCTGGTGTGCGCGAAGGCGTTGTGCTCCTGCATGGGCAGGGCGTCCATGTCGGCGCGCAGGCCGATGGCGCGGCCGCTGGCGCCGCCGTCGCGGCCGTGCACGATGCCGACCACGCCGGTGGTGCCCATGCCGCGGTGGACAGGAATGCCCCACTCGGTGAGCTTGGCCGCCACCAGATCGGCGGTGCGCACCTCCTCGAAACACAGTTCCGGGTGGGCATGGATGTCGCGGCGCAGGCTGGCGATGCCGGCGGCCTGGGTAAGCAGGGAGTCAATGACCTTCATGGCGGCTTTCCTTCAGAATGCGCAGTCTAGCCCGCCCGCGCAGAAGCTGCCGGGCCGACGGCTTCTTGCCCGCATGACCCCCGACAGCGCCACTTCTGCCACGCCCGTGCACACCGTGCGCGGCGCCTGCCCGCACGACTGCCCCGACACCTGCGCCCTGCTGACCACCGTGGAAAACGGCGTCGCCGTGCGCGTGCAGGGCAACCCGGCGCATGCCCACACCGGCGGCGTGCTCTGCGCCAAGGTGTCGAAATACCCCGAGCGCACCTACCACCCCGAGCGCATCCTGACGCCCCTCAAGCGCAGCGGCCCCAAGGGCAGCGGGCAGTTCACGCCCGTGGGCTGGGACGAAGCGCTGCAGGACATCGCCGCGCGCCTGGCGCAGATCGCCGCGCGCGACCCCGAGGCCATCGTGCCCTACAGCTACGCCGGCACCATGGGCCTGGTGCAGGGCGAGAGCATGGACCGGCGCTTCTTCCACCGCCTGGGCGCGTCGTTCCTGCACCGCAGCATCTGCGCCGAAGCCGGCGCCGAAGCCCTGCGGCACACGCTGGGGGCCAAAGTGGGCATGAAGGTGGAGTTCTTTGCCGAATCGAAACTGATCCTCATCTGGGGCAGCAACTCGATCACCAGCAACCTGCATTTCTGGCGCTACGCCCAGCAGGCCAAGCGGGACGGCGCGCGCCTCGTCTGCATCGACCCGCGCAAGAGCGAGACGGCCGAGAAGTGCCACGAGCACCTGCAGCTGCTCCCCGGCACCGACGCGGCGCTGGCGCTGGCGCTGATGCACGAGCTGATCCAGAACGACTGGCTGGACCACGACTATCTGGCGTGCTACACGCTGGGCTGGGAGCCGCTGCGCGAGCGCGCCCTGCAATGGCCGCCCGATCGCGCCGCCGCCGTCTGCGGCCTGCCGGCGGAGCAGATCCGCCAACTCGCACGCGACTACGGCAGCACCCGCCCGGCGGCCATCCGCGTGAACTACGGCGTGCAGCGCGCGCGCGGCGGCGGCAACGCGGTGCGCGCCATCGCCTGCCTGCCCGCGCTCACCGGCGCCTGGCGCGAGCGCGCCGGCGGCGTGCTGCTGTCCTGTTCGAGCAATTTCCCGGTGCAGCGCACGGCCCTGCAGCGCCCCGACCTGCTGGGCGCGCGCCGGCCGCGCACCATCAACATGGTGACCATCGGCGACGACCTGCTGCGCCCCGCCTCGGCCGAATTCGGGCCGAAGATCGAGGCGCTGGTGGTCTACAACAGCAACCCGGTGGCGGTGGCGCCGGAGTCCGCCAAGGTGGCGCAGGGTTTCGCGCGCGAGGATTTGTTCACCGTCGTGCTCGAACACTTCCGCACCGACACCGCCGACCACGCCGACTACATCCTGCCGGCGACCACGCAGCTCGAACACTGGGACGTGCACCTGGCCTACGGCCACACCGACGTGCTGCTGAACCGCCCGGCGGTCGCGCCGCTGGGCCAGGCGCGCTCGAACACGGCGATCTTTCGCGCGCTGGCGGCGCAGATGGGCTTCGACGAACCCTGTTTCCGCGACGACGACGAGGCGCTGTGCCGCCAGGCCTACGGCGCGCAGGTGGATTTCGAGCAGCTCCTGGACCAGGGTTTCGCCACCCTGCCGCTGCCCGACGCCCCGTTCGCCCAGGGCGGCTTTCCCACGCCCTCGGGCCGCTGCGAGTTCTTCAGCGCCGCGCTCGCCGCGCAGGGCCAGGACGGCCTGCCCGACCACCTGCCCAACCGCGAAGCGGCCGGCAGCAGCGCCGCCTATCCTTTGGCGATGATTTCGCCGCCGGTGCGCAACTTCCTCAATTCCACCTTCGTCAACGTCGCCAGCCTGCAAAAGCTGGAACACCGCCCGCTGGTCGAGATGCACCCGCGGGACGCCGCCGCGCGCGGCATCCAGGACGGCAGCGTGGTGCGGGTGTTCAACGAACGCGGCAGCTACCTATGCCACGCCGAGCTCACCGAGCGCGCGCGCCCCGGTGTGGTCAACGCGCTGGGCCTGTGGTGGCGCAAGCTCGGCCTCGCCGGCACCAACGTCAACCAGCTCACCAGCCAAGCCCTGACGGACATGGGCGCGGGGCCGACGTTCTACGACTGCCGGGTGCAGGTGGCGCCCGGCACGGCGCCTGAAAAACTACCAATTCAATAGCTGCAAAGCCACGCCAGATAAGCGCTAGCGCCTGTTTTCAAGAAAAATTTTCCGCTCAGCCGCGCCAGTAGTTGTTGGCCGCCGACACCGTCTGGAAATTGATCGCGATCACCTGCGAGGCCGCCGTCAAGGCATCGGCCGACTGCGCGTACTCCGGGCGCAGCTGCTTGAGCGTCTCCATGTCGGGCTGCGTGTATTTGACGCCGCGCCGGCTGAGCGTGATGGCGAGCTCGAAGCCCTCCTGCGGCGTGGCGGTGATGAGCGAGGGCAACCAGGTGTCGGTCATGGGGTTTCTCCTTGTGGAAATCGTGGAAACGGTCGCCGGCGGGCGGGCCCGGCAAAGGCTTGGGCACCGGCACTTCACTGTATCGCCGCCGCGGCGGCGTGACAGCCGCGCCGCTGCAAGCCCCCATTGGCAGGGCGCGTATGCGGCCTCAGCGCGGGCCCGGCGTGCGGTACGCGTAGGCCCAGAAATAGGGCCAGCGATGGAACTCGCCCGGGGCGGCACCGGCCCGCGCAGCGGCGCTGTCGAGTTCGGTGCGGTCGGGGAAATTCTTCAGCACCCGGTGCTCGGAACCGTCGCCCAGCGTGCGGCGCTGCCAGGTGTCCCCGGCGGCATCGGTCTCGCAGATGGGCGTACTGCTGCCGGGAACAAAGCAGTTGTCCAACAGCACCACCGGCGCGCCCGCCGGCAGCGCCGCATGGAGGCCGAGCAGGAATGCCACCCGGCGCGCCTTGGGAATGTGCGAGAACCAGAAACCGGCGAAGGCGGCGTCGAATGCCTCGGGCGTGCGGGGCAGCGCGTAGGCGTCCCCCACTGCCCAGTGCACATGCGCGCCCAGCGCCCGAGCGCGTGCCAGGGCCAGCGTTTGCGGCGCCGCATCCAGCCCGAGCACGCTGGCGGCGCTGCGCGCCAGAAACTGCGTCCAATACCCCGTTCCGCAAGCCATCTCGAGCACGCGCGCACCGCGGAAGCGGGGCACCAACCAGGCTTCAAGCGCACGCAGATCGGCTTGCCGTTCGGGTTTCCGGTAAATCGCGTCGTATTCCGCCGCACGCGCCGCGTAGTAGGCCCGCAGCGCAGCGTCCGCGCCGCCGGCCAATTCGACTTCGCTCGGGGCCACCCTTACTGCCCCGGGGGGCCTACGGTTTGTTCGATGGCGCCGCACACGCTGCCACCATCGGCACCGGCCATGTCGATGCGCAAGCTGTCGCCGGGCTGCAGGAAACCGGTGGTCGCCTGCCCGCCCTGCTGCAGTTCGCGCGCACGCCGCTGCTGCAAGCTGGCGCAGCTGCGCAGCGTGGCGGTGGGGTCGTCGGGCGCTGCGGCGCTGCCGAGCGCCCCGGAGCAGATGATGCTGCCGGCGCCGAGCGGCCGGGTCCGCGCCGCGTGCGCGATCAGTTCCCCGAACCCCGCCACCATGCCGGCCGCATCGCAGCGCGCCAGCGGCCGGCCATTGCGCAGCACCGCAAGCACCAGGGACAGCCGGCCACGGCTCCAGGCGGTGCCCAGTTCGTCCGGCGTCACCGCCACCGGGCCAAACACCGTGGTCGGGCGGCTGTGCTGCGCGCCCACACCCGCGGCCCGCTCGCCCGGCTCCAGCGCGCGCAGGGCAACGCTGTTGCAGAGCATCAGCAGGCGCACGGCGTCCAGCGCCTGGTCGCTGGTGCTGGCGGCGGGCAGATCGCCTGTCACCACCGCCAGGCCGGCGCCGAAATCGAGATCGGCGGCGACAGCGCGCTCCGGCAAGGGGTCGCGCGCGCCCCCCAGCGCGTCGCCCGCGAGCTGCTGCAAGGCCGGCACCGCCGCGCCCGGAGAGCCGGGCGCCGCCTCCAGGCACTGGTAGGCGCGCGGCAGCGGCGCCAGGCACTGCGCGGGATCGAAGGGGAAGGCGTGGCGCGCGCGCCCGGCATTGAGCGCGTCGTACAGGTCCTGCAGCTGGGGCGCGAGAAACCCCCAGTCGTCGAGCACCTGCTGCAGGCGCTGCGCGATGCCGGTGGCGTAGTGGGCGCTGGCCAGATCGCGCGAGACGACGACGAGCTGGCCGTCGCGCGAGCCGTCCCGAAGGGTGGCGAGTTTCATGGGGGTCGCGTAGTGGGTCGGGCGGCGGGCCCGCAACGCGGCGATGGTAATCGAGCCGCCGCCGGTCCCCGGGCACGGTGGTAACGTGCCGGGTCACCATGATTGCGCGGCGCACCCTGTTCCTCCTCGTACTGCTGGTGCTGGCACTCCACGTGCTGGTGCTGGGCGGAGCCTCGGCCTACACCCTGCGGGCGGGCAGCGCCGCGCCGCGGCCCGCGGTATTCGAGACGCGCAGCATCGCGCTGCCCCCGCCCCCCGCAGCCGTGCCTGCGCCGGCAGCGCGGCCCGCTGTGGCGCGCGCAGCACCTGGCTCCGGAACGCCACGCCCATCGCAAAGGCGCACGCGCGCGGCCGAGCGCCCGCCCGCCATCGACCTGCCCGTGCCCGAGCCGGCGCCCTGGACGGCCCCGAGCGCCGCCGAACTGCTGGCACTCGGCGCCAGCATGGACGCGCCCGCACCGCCCGCCGCACCGGCCAGCAGCGCGGCAACGGCCACGCCCGCCGTGCAGGTGGCCGCCGCGACGGGGTCCGAGCCTTCGGCAAGCCCCCCCTCCACGCCCACGCTGCCGCCGGCCGCCAGCGCCCCGGTGCGGCTGCCGCCGCCCGCGCGGCTGGAGTTCGATGTGGTCGGCCGCGCCAAGGGCTTGAACTACCACGCCAGCGCCGAGCTGCTGTGGCAGCACGACGGTGCGAGCTACCGCGCGCACCAGGAGATCCGCGTGCTGTTCCTGGGTTCGCGCGCGCAGGACAGCGTGGGCAGCATCACCGCGCACGGCCTGCAGCCGCGGCGCTTCGGCGACCGCTCGCGCAGCGAACGCGCGGCGCACTTCGACTTTGCCGCCGGTCGCGTCACGTTCAGCGCCAACACCCCGGCCGCGCCCATAGAAGCCGGCGCGCAGGACCGGCTGAGCGTTTTCCTGCAGCTGGGCGGCATGCTGGCGGCGGCCCCGGAGCGCTACGGCCCGGGCACGCAGATCGCCATGACGACGGTCAGCGCGCGCGCCGCCGACGTCTGGACCTTTACCGTCGAAAGCGAGCAGACGCTGGAGCTGCCGATCGGCACGCTCGCCGCGGTACCGCTGCAGCGCCTGCCCCGGCGCGAATACGACCAGAAGGCGCAGGTGTGGCTCGCGCCCAGCCTGGGCTACCTGCCGGTGCGCATCCGCCTGACGGAGGCGAACGGCGACTTTGCCGAGCTCAACCTGCAAAGCCGCGAGGCGCCGTAGGGCGCCGTAGGGCATGTAGGCGTCCCCCGACACCCCGGGGCGGTTTCGGCCCGCCTTGAACTTTGCCGGCCCGAATCCATCTGACAATGGACCTGACGGCAACCTGGGAGGAACGCCATGAACATGCTCTACGACTCGGATTCTTTTGTGGTGGTGCACATGCTGCCCGATGCCGACCGTCTGGAGGACGCCTCCAGGGACGCGGCGCAGCCTCCGCAACTGGCACGGCACGGCTTCGAGATCGTCGACAAGCGCACCGGCAAGGAGGTGTACCTCGACGGCTCCTGGGCGGAGATGTTCCAGCTGCAAATCCTCGCCTGGCAGCGCGACGCGCCGACGCAGGAGGAAGTGGAAGACACCCTGGAGGGTTACACCGGCCTGGCACAACACCCGGTGGTGGTGCACTGAAATTT
>MEDL01000025.1 GCA_001724785.1 Acidovorax sp. SCN 68-22
CACATGGTTGGGGCCGGCGCAGTAGTCGCCCAGGCTTTCGCTGGTGTAGGCCCCGAGGAAGATGGCGCCCGCGTGCCGGAGCAGCGGCTCCCAGCGGTGCGGGTCCGTGCTGCTCACTTCCAGGTGCTCGGGGGCGATGCGGTTGGAAATCTGGCAGGCTTCTTCCATGCTGCGGGTGTGGATCAGCGCGCCGCGCCCGGCGAGGCTCTTGGCGATGATCTCGGCGCGCGGCAGGGTGGGCAACAGGCGGTCCATTGCGCCCTGCACGGCATCGATGTAGGCGGCGTCGGGGCACAGCAGGATGGATTGCGCCAACTCGTCGTGCTCGGCCTGGCTGAACAGGTCCATGGCCACCCAGTCGGGCGGTGTGCTGCCGTCGGCCAGCACCAGGATTTCGCTCGGGCCGGCGATCATGTCGATGCCGACCGTGCCGAAGACGCGCTTCTTGGCGCTGGCCACGTAGGCGTTGCCGGGGCCGGTGATCTTGTCCACCTTGGGCACGGTGGCCGTGCCGTAGGCCAGCGCGGCCACGGCCTGCGCGCCGCCGATGGTGAAGGCGCGCGTGACGCCGGCCACGTAGGCGGCGGCCAGCACCAGCGGGTTCTTCTCGCCGTGCGGCGTGGGCACGACCATGATGATCTCGCCCACCCCGGCCACATGCGCGGGGATGGCGTTCATGAGCACGCTGCTCGGGTAGGCGGCCTTGCCGCCCGGCACGTAGATGCCCACGCGGTCGAGCGGCGTGACCTTCTGCCCCAGCAGCGAGCCGTCGGCGTCGCGGTAGCTCCAGCTCTCGCCGCAGGCCTTTTTCTGCGCCTCGTGGTAGCTGCGCACGCGCGCAGCGGCCGCCTGCAGGGCGCCGCGCTGGGCGCCCGGCAGGGCGTCGAAGGCCGCCTTCAGTTCGGCCTGGCTGAGTTCGAGTTCCGCGAGCGTCCCGGCCTGCAAGCCGTCGAAGCGTGCCGTGTATTCCAGCACCGCTGCGTCGCCACGCTTGTGCACATCGGCCAGGATGTCGGCCACGCGCTGCTCGATGGCCGCATCCTGATCGGCCGACCAGTGCAGGCGGGCGGCAAAATCCGCTTCAAAAGTGGCGTCAGCGCTTGATAGGCGGGCAGGAGTAGCTACTAGTTTCATAGTTGTAGACATCAAGGCGCCGGACCGATGGCACCGGCAAACGCGTCGATGATGCGGCGCAGCGGCGCCTGCTTGAGTTTTAGCGCCGACTGGTTCACCACCAGGTGCGAGCTGATGTCCATGATGCGCTCGACCTCGACCAGATGGTTGGCCTTGAGCGTGTTGCCGGTGGACACCAGGTCCACGATGGCGTCGGCCAGGCCGGTGAGCGGCGCCAGCTCCATGCTGCCATAGAGCTTGATCAGGTCCACGTGCACGCCCTTGCGGGCAAAGAAGTCGCGCGCGATGGCGGTGTACTTGGTGGCGACCTTGAGCCGCCCACCGGGCTGCACGGTGCCCGCGTAGTCGAAGCCTTCGCGCACGGCGACGCTGACGCGGCAGCGTGCGATGCGCAAATCGAGCGGCTGGTACAGCCCCGCGCTGCCGGCACCACCCCACTCGGCGCTGTGCTCGACCAGCGTGTCCTTGCCGCAGACGCCGATGTCGGCGCCGCCGAACTGCACGTAGGTCGGCACGTCGGTGGCGCGCACGATGACCACGCGCACGCCCGGCTGGTTGGTCGGCAGGATGAGCTTGCGCGACTTTTCCGGATCTTCCAGCACCTCGATGCCGGCCGCCGCCAGCAGCGGCATGATTTCATCGAAGATGCGGCCTTTGGACAGTGCCAGAGTAATCATCGCCATTTCGTTTGCTCCACCATTGAAGACCAGGCCCGCGATCCAAGCCACTGGCGCACCCTAGGCGAGGGCCGCCGTGCAAGGGCCGCCCCGCCGCACTGGCCGCGTCCCCCTTCCCACGCAAGGCGTGAGAGAAGGGGGAAGCGGCGCAGCCGCTCAGGGGGTTGATCCTTCATTTAATTCTTTCAATGTCTGCGCCCAGGCCGCGCAGCTTGGCTTCCATGCAGTCGTAGCCACGGTCCAGGTGGTAGATGCGGTCGACCACCGTTTCGCCCTCGGCCACCAGGCCGGCGATGACCAGGCTGGCGGAGGCGCGCAGGTCGGTGGCCATCACCGTGGCGCCCGACAGGCGCGGCACGCCCTCGGAGACGGCGACGCGGCCATCGACCTGGATGTGTGCGCCCAGGCGCAGCAGCTCGTTGACGTGCATGAAGCGGTTCTCGAAGATGGTTTCGGTCACCGTGGCCGTGCCCTGCGCCACGGTATTGAGCGCCATGAACTGCGCCTGCATGTCGGTCGGAAACCCCGGGTATTCCGTGGTGCCGAAGGATTGCGCCATGAGCTGCGCCGCGCCGGGGCTGCGCACGCGCATGCCGTCCTCGGCCTCCTCGACCTGCACGCCGGCCTCCCGCAGTTTTTCGCTCACCGCCACCAGGTGGTCGGCGCGTGCGTGGCGCAGGAAGGCCTCGCCCCCGGCGGCGGCCACGGCGCACAGGAAGGTGCCGGCCTCGATGCGGTCGGCCACGACGGCGTGCTCGCAGCCGTGCAGCCGGTCGACACCCTGGATGCGGATGCGGCTGCTGCCGTGGCCCTCGATCTGCGCGCCCATCCTGATCAGCATCTCGGCCAGGTCGGTGATCTCGGGCTCCTGGGCGGCGTTCTCGAGGATCGTCTCGCCCTCGGCCAGCGTCGCGGCCATGAGGAAGTTCTCGGTGCCGGTGACGGTCACCATGTCGGTGGTGATGCGCGCGCCCTGGAGGCGCTTCCTGCCCGCGGGCAGCCGCGCCAGGATGTAGCCGTGCTCCACGGCGATCTCGGCGCCCATGGCCTGCATGCCCTTGATGTGCTGGTCCACCGGGCGCGAGCCGATGGCGCAGCCGCCCGGCAGCGACACCGTGGCCTCGCCGAAGCGCGCCAGCAGCGGGCCCAGCGCCAGCACCGAGGCGCGCATGGTCTTGACCAGCTCATACGGCGCCTCGGGCGAATTGAGGCCGCTCGCGTCGATGTGCACGCTGCCCTCGGCGGTGCGCGTGATCGCCACCCCCATGTTGGCCAGCAGCCGCTGCATGGTCACCACGTCCTGCAGGCGCGGTACGTTGGCCAGCACCACGGGCTCGGCGGTCAGCAGCGCCGCGCACAGCTCGGGCAAGGCGGCGTTCTTGGCGCCGGAGATGGCGACCTCGCCGCGCAGCCGGTGGCCGCCGCGAATCAGGAGCTTGTCCATGCCTGTCAGTTGTCCAAAATATAAGTGAAATATGGCTCTAGCGCTTATGCAGCAAGGGCAAACAGCTACGAAATTTGTAGTCTGTCAGGCGCGCTGCGCCTGCGCCCACTCGGCCGGCGTGAAGGTCTTCATCGACAGCGCATGCACTTCATCGTTCTGCATCTTGCTGCCCAGCGTGCCGTAGACGCGCTGGTGGCGCTGGATGGCGCGCAGCCCCTCGAAGGCCGGGGAGACGATGGTGGCGTACCAGTGCCGGCCGTCGCCTTCCAGGGTGAGGTACTCGCACGGCAGGCCGGCGCTGATGAGGTCTTTGATCTGGTCTGCGTTCATGGCGGTGTTCTCCGGTGGGGTCAGCTGCGAATTTTGTAGCCGATGCGCAGCAGGCGCAGCGCCAGCGCGCCGACCGCCAGGCAGGCGCTGCCGACGATGGCCAGGCTCAGCCAGGGCGAAGCGTCGCTCTGGCCGAAAAAGCCGTAGCGAAACCCGTCGATCATGTAGAAAAAGGGATTGAAATGGCTCACCGCCCGCCAGAACGGCGGCAGCGAACCGATGGAATAGAACACGCCCGAAAGGAACGTCATGGGCACGATGATGAAGTTCTGGAACGCCGCCATCTGGTCGAACTTGTCGGCCCACAGGCCGGCGATCACGCCCAGCGCGCCGAGCAGCGCCGCGCCCAGCACGGCGAACACCAGGATCCACAGCGGCGCGGCGAACTGCGGCTGGGCAAAACCCAGGGTCACGATGAACACGCCCAGCCCCACAGCCAGCCCGCGCACGACGGAGGAGCCGACGTAGGCGACGAACCAGGCGCGGTGCGACAGCGGGGTGAGCAGCTGGAACACCAGGCTGCCCATGATCTTGCTTTGCACCAGGCTTGAAGAACTGTTGGCAAAGGCGTTCTGCAGCACGCTCATCATCACCAGGCCGGGAACCAGGAAGGCGGTATAGCCAATGCGGTCGTACACCTTGACGTGGTCCTGCAGCACATGGCCGAAGATCAGCAGGTAGAGCACGGCGGTGAGCACCGGGGCGGCCACGGTCTGGAAACCCACCTTCCAGAAACGCAGGATTTCCTTGTAGAACAGTGCGCGCCAGCCCGTCATGCGGCGGCCTTGTCGCGCGGCAGGCTGGGCACGCGCGCTTCCCAGCCCTCGGGGGCGTGGCCGGCCATGACCTTGAGGAACACGTCTTCCAGGTCGGCGCGGCGGATCTCGATGTCCTGCACCTCGACCCCCGCGTGGCGCAGCTCGGCGAGGAAATGCTCCACTTCCTGCGCGTCCTGCGCCACCATCTGCACCACGCGGCCCGTGACGCGCGCCTTGGGCAGCAGCGCCGGCGGCAGCGCGGTATCGGTCTTGAAGACCAGCACATTGCCGGCCGAAGCCTTGAGCAGCTCCGAGGTGCGGTCCAGCGCCACGATGTGGCCGCGCTGCAGCATGGCAATGCGGTTGCACAGCGCCTCGGCCTCTTCCAGGTAGTGCGTGGTCAGCAAAACGGTGTGGCCCTGCTTGTTGAGCTGGGCAATGAAATGCCACAGCGTCTGGCGCAATTCCACATCGACCCCGGCGGTGGGTTCGTCGAGCACGATGATGGGCGGCTTGTGCACCAGCGCCTGCGCCACCAGCACGCGCCGTTTCATGCCGCCGGAAAGCTGGCGCATGTTGGCCTGTGCCTTGTCGGCCAGACCGAGGTTGTGCAGAAGTTCGTCGATCCAGGCGTCGTTGTGCGCCACGCCGAAATAGCCCGACTGGAAGCGCAGGGCCTCGCGCACGCTGAAAAACGGGTCGAACACCAGCTCCTGCGGGACCACGCCGAGCTTGCGGCGGGCGGTGGCGTAGTCCGCCTGGACGTCCGCGCCCTGCACCAGCACGCGCCCGGAAGTGGCGCGCGCGAGGCCCGCCAGGATGCTGATCAACGTGGTCTTGCCGGCGCCGTTCGGGCCGAGCAGGCCGAAAAACTCGCCTTCCTCGATATCGAGCGACACCGCATCGAGCGCCTTGAAGGGGCCTTGGGGGGTCAAATAGGTCTTGGTGACGGATTGGAAGGAGACGGCGGCCATGGCAAGCCCGCCATTTTAGCCGGCGGGGCTGGACGCCGACGCCGCGCCCGCCAGCAAGCCCTCGACCCCGTACAGCGCGGCCAGCCCGGCCAGGCCCGCCGGCAGGCCGGCGACGGCGAAACCTCGCCCGTCCGCGAGCGCCGCGCGGCGGCACTCCAGCAGCACCCCCAAGGCGGACGAATCAAACACCCGCAGCGCCTCGGCCCGCACGCGGACGGGCGCGCCGGGCGGCTGGCGCCCGATGGCGGCGAGCAACTGCTCCAGCGCGCCGCGCGCCTGGGCCAGCGTCAGCTGTTCGGGCAGGGAAAGGAAATCGGCCAACGGAGGTTCAGCCTTTCGCGGCGTTGTTCTTGTTGCGTGCGTTCAAGGCGTCGATCAGGCCATCGATGCCCTTGGCATTGATTTCCTGGGCAAACTGGCTGCGGTAGGTTTCCACCAGCCAGACGCCGAGCACGTTGAGGTTGTAGATCTTCCAGCCCGCGCCGTCACCCGGCGTCTTCTCCAGGCGGTAGTCGAGCTGCACCGGGTCGCCCCGGCCACGCACCTCGGTGCGCACCAATACGTCGGTGTCCTCGGGCGCGGCGCGCAGCGGCTTGACGACCACCGTCTGGTCGCCCACCTGGGCCAGCGCCCCCGAGTAGGTGCGGACCAGGAGCGTCTTGAACCCCTCCTGCAGGCGCTGCTGCTGATCGGGCGTGGCCTGGCGCCAGGCGGGGCCTACGGCGGCGGCCGTCATGCGGCGGAAGTTCACGTTGGGCATGACGCTCTTGTCGACCAGCGCCACGATGTGGTCGATGTTGCCGTTTTTCACGGCCGGATCGGAGCGCAACTGCTCCAGGATTTCGGTGGACAGACGGCGCACCAGCGCGTCCGGAGCCTCCGGGGCGGCCCAGGCTGGCACCAGCGTGAGGGCCAGGCACAGAGCCGCCAGGCGGCCGATGAAACGTCGTTGCATGAATGACTCCTTACCACCCGCCCGGCGGGTTCTGGTTGCATTTTGGGTGCCGGCCGGAAAAGCCGGCGTGGGTGATCGGCCCTGCGCCGTGGCGGCCCGGGCCGCCTGTTACGGTGTGATCAGCGGTGTTCACTCCGGTTCCGGTGGCAGGCGCCCGTCGCTGACCGGGCCGCGCAGGCGCCCCGTGGTCCCGCCCCGGCGCACCTGCAGGTACACGTCGCGCGTGAAGCTGTATTTGTCCAGGGCCGCGTCGTCCAGCACATTGCCGGCGCGCAGCAGATTGGCGCGCGCATCGACCGCCCGCAGCGCGTAGAGGCTGTTGCGGTCAGAGACCGGTGTCACGCCGTTGAGGAGGTTGCCTCGCATGTCCACCGGCAGCGCGACGGTGTCGCGCACGGTGGAAGGGCCGAGCACGGGCAGCACGAAATACGGCCCCGTCGGCACGCCCCAACGCCCCAGCGTCAGGCCGAAATCCTGCTTGTACCGCTCGATGCCCAATTCGCTGGCAACGTCCAGCACGCCGGCCAGGCCCATGGTGCTGTTGATGGCGAAGCGAAAGAAACTCGACACTGCCGGCTCGAGACGCAACTGCAGGCTGTTGTTGACGAAGGACCAGGAGTCGCCGATGTTGGCGAAGAAATTGCTCACCCCCGTGCGCACCAGCATGGGCGTGATCTCCTGGTAGGTCGTGGCGACGGGCTTGAGCACCGCGTTGTCGACGACCTCGTTGAATTTCGTCATGCTCCGGTTGTAGGGCTCCAGGGGATCGTCGGGGTGCGCGTGCGGCCCGCTGGCGCAACCGGCGAGCAGGGCGAACGAAACCATGGCCCAGGCGGCCCGCCGTTGGCGACTGTGTTGCTGCATGCTCATGGTTTGCTTGCGCTGTCGGTTGCAGGGGCCGCATCGGCAGCCTTGCTGTAGAGGAATTGGCTGATAAGGTTTTCCAGCACCACAGCCGATTGCGTGGCCACGATGCGGTCGCCCTCGGCGAGCATCTTGTCGTCGGCGCCCGCCTCGATGCCCAGGTACTGCTCGCCCAGCAGACCGCTGGTGAGGATCTTGACCGAACTGTCCTTGGGGAAAGCATACCGGTCCTGCAGGGCCAGCGTGACGCGCGCCTGGTAAATCTTGTCGTCAAACGTGATCGACTCCACGCGCCCCACCACCACGCCGGCGCTGCGCACCGCCGCCTTCGGCTTGAGCCCGCCGATGTTGTCGAAGCGCGCCGTGACGCGGTAGCCGCTGCGAAAGTCCAGCTGCAGCAGGTTGGCCGATTGCAGCGCCAGGAACAGCAGCGCCGCTGCCCCCAGCATGACGAACAGCCCCACCCAGACATCGGTACGCGACTTGTGCATTGCTAATTCCTTATAGGCTGAACATCAGCGCGGTGAGCACGAAGTCCATCGCCAGGACGGACAGCGACGCCACCACCACGGTGCGGGTCGTGGCGCGCGCCACGCCGTCCGGCGTGGGCTTGGCAACGTAGCCCTGGTGCACCGCGACGAAGGTGACGATGAAGCCGAACACCACGCTCTTGACGACGCCGTTGCCAACGTCGCTCCACACGTCCACGCCGCCCTGCATCTGGCTCCAGAACGAGCCACTGTCCAGGCCGATCATGCCGACCGCCACGCCCCAGCCACCCGCAACGCCCACCGCACTGAAGACGGCGGCCAGCACCGGCATGGCAGCGATGCCGCCCCAGAAGCGCGGCGCCAGGATGCGGCGCACCGGGTCCACGGCCATCATTTCCATGGCGCTGAGCTGCTCACCCGCGCGCATCAGGCCGATTTCGGCGGTGAGCGAGGTGCCCGCGCGCCCGGCGAACAGCAGCGCGGTGATCACCGGGCCAAGCTCGCGCAGCAGGCTCAGGGCCACCAGTTGGCCCAGCGCCTCGGTGGAGCCGAATCCCTCCAGGGTGTAGTAGCCCTGCAGGGCCAGCACAAAACCCACGAAGAGGCCGGAGACGGCAATGATGCCGAGCGAGTAGTTGCCAAGGAAATGGATCTGGTCGCGTACCAGGCCGAACCGGCGCAGCATGGCCGGCAGCAGCAGCAGCAAGCGCACGAACAGGCGCGCCGCACTGCCCACGCGTTCGAGCAGGCCGCGCGTGGCGTACCCCAGCTCCGCCGGCTTGAGCCAATTCATGCCGCGCGCCCCTGGACCGGGCCGAAATCTTCTTCGATGGCGGGGCCCGCGTAATGGAAAGGTACCGGCCCGGTGGGCAGGGCGTTCACGAACTGGTGCACCAGGGGGTCGGCACTGGCGCGCACCTCCTCGGGCGTGCCCTGCGCGGCCACCCGGCCCGGGCCGAGGATGACCACCTGGTCGGCCAGGGCGAAGGTCGCTTCCAGGTCGTGCGACACCAGGATGGTGGTCAGGCCCATGGCGTCGTTCAGGCGGCGGATGAGCTCTGCGGCGGTGCCGAGCGAGATCGGGTCCAGCCCGGCGAAGGGCTCGTCGTACATCACCAGCTCCGGGTCGAGCACGATGGAGCGGGCCAACGCCACGCGCCGCGCCATGCCGCCGGAAATCTGCGCCGGCATCAGGTCGCGCGCGCCGCGCAGGCCGACCGCGTGCAGCTTCATGAGCACGATGTCGCGCACCAGCGCTTCGGGCAAATCGGTGTGCTCGCGCAGGGGAAAGGCGACGTTGTCGAACACGCTGAGGTCGGTGAACAGCGCGCCGTACTGGAACAGCATGCCCATGCGCCGGCGCGCGCGGTACAGCGCGGCGGTGTCCATGGCGCCGATGTCCTTGCCGTCGAACAGCACGGCGCCGCGCTGGGCCCGCTGCTGGCCGCCAATGAGGCGCAGCACCGTCGTCTTGCCACCGCCCGAAGCGCCCATGATGGCGGTGATCTTGCCGCGCGGCACGCGCAGCGAAATGCCGCTGAGCACTTCGCGCTCGCCGTAGCCGAAAAACACCTCGCGCAGCTCTACGAGCGCGTCGGAGATGGAAGTCGGCGGGGTGGGCATGAAAATGGGCCAGAGGGGCGGCGGCAAACCAGCCATCATAGGGGAATTCCCCATGACGCTCCGGCCGGTTGCCGGGGCGGGCTATACTTTTTGGTTCTGGTGCCGGGCAATGCCCCCTTTGTACGCTGCCCGCGCAGCCGCCCGCCCAGTCTCCCGCCGGCCACGCCGGGGGAACTACTGTCGGCCGTGTCCCGGCGCTCCGTGCGCCGCTCCCAAGCCAGGGGCACAGGCGGCGCTTTTCCCGTCGGATGGCGCTGACTGGCAGTCTGTTGCACGGCGCTGCCGCCAGGTGAGCGCCGGTTTTTGCCCACCGCAAGAATGAGGAACCCACCCATGCCCCCCACCTCCACCGCCGTTCCCTTGCCGCGTCCGGTTGCCCGGCAGGCCAGCGGCCTGCACCTGATCGGGGACCTGTACGGTTGCCTGTGCGACAGCCGCTTGATGCTCGATGCCGGGTACCTGGAAGCCTTTTGCCGGGACCGCGTGACCGCCGCCGGCCTGACCGCCGTGGGCGCGCTGTTCCACAGCTTCGGCGACGGCGGCGGCGTGACGGGCGTGGTCGTGCTGGCCGAATCCCACCTCTCCATCCACACCTGGCCCGAAGCCGGCTACGTGACGCTGGACGTCTACGTCTGCAACTACCAGGCCAACAACCGGCCCAAGGCGCAGCAACTGTTCGACGACATCCAGGCGGCCTTCGCCCCGGCCGACCCCCACCTGCACCGGGTGGAGCGCGCTTGAACACGGGCGCACGCTACCTGGCCGAACGCCTGACGGCCGACTTCGGCTTTTACCTGCGCGAAGGGCAGTTGCTGGCGCGGGAGCGCTCGGCGTGGCAGGAGATCGAGGTCTTCGACAACCCGCTGTTCGGCCGCGTGATGCGCATCGACGGCTGCTTCATGACGAGCGAGCGCGACGAATTCTTCTACCACGAGCCCATGGTCCACCTACCGGCCGTGGCCCATGCCGGCCCGGCCAGCGCACTGGTGGTGGGTGGCGGCGACGGCGGCGCGGTCGAGGAATTGCTCAAGCACCCTGGCATGCAGCGCGTGCTCCTGGCCGAGCTGGACGGCGCCGTGATCGACATGGCCCGCCAGTGGCTCGGCGGCATCCACCACGGCGCGCTCGACGACCCGCGCCTGGAGGTGCGCCTGGGCGATGCGCGCACGCTCATCGAGGCGCCGGGTGGCGAACGCTTCGACCAGATCGTGCTCGACCTGACGGACCCCTACGGCCCGGCGCTGGATCTGTACACGGCGGCGTTCTACCAGGCGTGCCGGCGCCGGCTGACGCCCGGCGGCGTGCTCTCGCTGCACCTGGGCTCGCCCATCCACCGCCCGCAGGCCATGGCGCGCATCGCCGCCTCGCTGCGCGCCGCCTTCCCCATCGTGCGCCCCTATCTGCAGTACGTGCCGCTCTACGGAACGCTGTGGTGCATGGCCATGGCTTCCGACACGACCGACCCGGCCCGGCTCACCGCCGCCGAGGTGGACGCACGCATCGCCGAGCGGGGGCTGACCGGCCTGCAGCTCTACAACGGCCCCATGCACCAGGCCCTGCTGGCCCAGCCCAACTTCGTGCGCGAACTGCTGGCGCGTCCGGCGCGGGCACTGGAGCGGGGGGAGGTGCTGGAGGAGGTCGGGGAGTTGGCGATGGGGCCGGAGGTGGCGGTGGTTCTGGGATGATTTTTTGAATCAAATAGCCTGCTAGCGCTTACTGGCGCTTGATTATTAGCTATTGTTTTTGAATAACTTTCCGGCCTGGGCACTGCGGGTCTTGCGCAGGGCGGAGGCCGGGTCCCGCCCTGGCCTCCGCCCTCAGAATAACCAACCCCAGCCAACCAATTGGAATCTGACCCCAATTACCGTGGCAACTCGCTGAACCCCATCAGGAACTGATCCACCGAGCGCGCCGCCTGCCGCCCCTCGCGGATCGCCCAGACCACCAGGCTTTGCCCCCGGCGGATATCGCCCGCCGCGAACACCCCCGGCACGTTGGTGGCGTAGCCGCCCTCCTCCGTGCTGGCACGCGCGTTGCCGCGCGCGTCCTTGTCGATGCCGAAGGCGTCGAGCACCTGCGCCACCGGGCTGACGAAACCCATGGCGAGCAGCACCAGATCGGCCGGGTAGTGCTTCTGCGTGCCTTCGACCTCGGTGAGCTTGCCGTCCCGGAACTCGACCTGCACCGTGGTCAGGCCCTTCACCTTGCCCTTTTCGCCGGTGAACTCCTTGGTGGAAATGGCGAACTCGCGGGTGCAACCCTCGTCGTGGCTGGAGCTGGTGCGCAGCTTGATCGGCCAGTAGGGCCAGGTGAGCGGCCGGTTCTCCTGGCTCGGCGGCATGGGCATGACCTCGAATTGCGTCACGCTGGCCGCGCCGTGCCGGTTGCTGGTGCCCACGCAGTCGCTGCCGGTGTCGCCGCCGCCGATGACGATGACGTGCTTGCCGTCCGCACGGATCTGGCCCTTGAGCTTGTCCCCGGCGTTGACCTTGTTCTGCTGCGGCAGGAATTCCATGGCGAAGTGGATGCCGGCCAGGTCGCGTCCCGGAACCGGCAGGTCGCGGCTTTGCTCGGCGCCGCCGGTCAGCAGCACCGCGTCGAAATCCTTGCGCAGTTGCTCGGGGGAGATGGTTTCCCTGGCCCAGTTGGTGACCTTGGAACCCTTGCCCAGTCCGTCCTCTGCCGCCCCCACCAAGACGCCGGTGCGAAAGACCACGCCCTCGGCCTGCATTTGCGCTACGCGCTTGTCGATGTGGCTCTTGTCGAGCTTGAAGTCGGGAATGCCGTAGCGCAGCAGTCCGCCGATGCGGTCGTTCTTCTCGAACAGCGTCACGTCGTGGCCGACGCGGGCCAGCTGCTGCGCGGCCGCCATGCCGGCGGGGCCGGCGCCAACCACCGCCACGCGCTTGCCGGTCTTGTGCTTGGGCAGCTTGGGCACCACCCAGCCGTGCTCCCAGGCGCGGTCGATGATGGCGTGTTCGATGCTCTTGATGCCCACGGCATCGTCGTTCACGTTCAACACGCAGGCCGCCTCGCAGGGCGCGGGGCAGATGCGGCCGGTGAACTCGGGGAAGTTGTTGGTCGAATCGAGCACGGCGAACGCGCTCTTCCAGTCGCTCTGGTAGACCAGATCGTTGAAGTCCGGAATGATGTTGTTGACCGGGCAACCGCTGTTGCAGAACGGGGTGCCGCAGTCCATGCAGCGCGCGGCCTGGACCTTGGCCTGCGCGTCGTCGATGCCGATGACGAATTCCTTGTAGTGTTTGACGCGTTCGGCCGCAGGCGGGTAGCCCTCTTCGATGCGGCCGTATTCCATGAAACCGGTGATCTTTCCCATGTTCTTTTCCTCGTGAGCGGCTTGCGGCCTACTTGGCAGCGACAGCGGTGTGGGCAGTGGCGCCCAGCACCGGGTCGGCGACCGGCGGCGTCGGTGGGTCTTCAAGCACCTGGCGCTCGTACATTTCCGACAACGCGCGCTTGTATTCCGTCGGGAAGACCTTGACGAACTTGCTGCGCGACACCGCCCAATGGTCCAGCAGGTCGCGCGCGCGCTTGCTGCCGGTGTAGCGGTTGTGTTCTTCGAGCAGGCGCTTGAGCAGCGACTCGTCGCTCTGGCCCTGGTGCCAGGTCGCGCGCAGATGGCTGGCCTGTTGCTCATCGTGCGGAACGATGCGCTCGAGCGCCACCATGGCCATGTTGCAGCGCGTGTCGAACTGCCCGTCCTCGTCGTACACATAGGCCACGCCGCCGCTCATGCCGGCGGCGAAGTTGCGCCCGGTCTTGCCCAGCACCACCACGGTGCCGCCGGTCATGTATTCGCAGCCGTGGTCGCCCGTGCCCTCCACCACCGCCGTGGCACCCGACAGGCGCACCGCGAAGCGCTCGCCGGCAACGCCGGCGAAGTAGGCCGAACCGCTGGTGGCGCCGTACATCACGGTGTTGCCGACGATGGTGTTGCGCGCCGCTTCGCCCCGGAAATCAAGGCTGGGGCGCACCACCACCCGGCCGCCCGAGAGGCCCTTGCCGGTGTAGTCGTTGGCGTCCCCGATCAGGTACAGCGTGATGCCCCGGCACAGGAAAGCGCCGAACGACTGCCCGCCCGTGCCTTCGAGCTGGATATGGATGCTGTCGTCGGGCAGACCGTCGGGATGCACACGCGTGACCGCGCCCGAGAGCATCGCGCCCACCGAGCGGTTCACGTTGCGCGCCACTTCGATGAAGCGCACGCGCTCGCCCTTCTCGATGGCCGGTCGGCTGCGCTCGATGAGCTTCCGGTCGAGCGTGTGCCCGATGTTGTGGTCCTGCGCGTCGACATGAAAGCGCGGTACGTCGGCCGGAACCGTGGGTTGCGCGAACAGGCGCGAGAAATCGAGGCCGCTCGCCTTCCAGTGTTCCAGGCCCTTGCGCATGTCGAGCAGGTCGCTGCGGCCGACGAGATCGTCGAACTTGCGGATGCCCAGCTGCGCCATGATGTGGCGCAGTTCTTCGGCAACGAAGAAGAAGTAGTTCACCACATGCTCGGGCTTGCCGGAGAACTTCTTGCGCAGCACCGGGTCTTGCGTCGCCACGCCCACCGGGCAGGTGTTGAGGTGGCACTTGCGCATCATGACGCAGCCCTCGACCACGAGCGGCGCCGTGGCGAAGCCGAACTCGTCGGCGCCCAGCAGCGCGCCGATGGCGACGTCGCGGCCGGTCTTCATCTGGCCGTCGGCCTGCACGCGGATGCGGCTTCTCAGGCGGTTGAGCACCAGCGTCTGCTGCGTTTCCGCCAGGCCGATCTCCCAGGGGCTGCCGGCGTGCTTGATGGACGACCAGGGCGACGCGCCCGTACCGCCGTCGTGCCCGGCGATCACCACATGGTCCGCCTTGCACTTGGCAACGCCCGCGGCCACCGTGCCGACGCCCACTTCGCTGACCAGCTTGACGCTGATGCTGGCGTGCGGCGCCACGTTCTTCAAGTCGTGGATGAGCTGGGCCAGGTCCTCGATGGAATAGATGTCGTGGTGCGGCGGCGGCGAAATGAGGCCGACGCCGGGCACGCTGTGGCGCAGCTTGCCGATGTAGGTGCTGACCTTGCCGCCGGGCAGCTGGCCACCTTCCCCGGGCTTGGCGCCCTGGGCCATCTTGATCTGGATCTGGTCGGCGCTCGAGAGGTACTCGGCCGTAACGCCAAAGCGTCCCGACGCCACCTGCTTGATGCGGCTTCGGAGCGAGTCGCCGGCCTGCAGGGGCAGGTCGACCTCGACGTTTTCATCGCCGATCACGCTCTTCAAGGTGTCGCCCTGCTGGATCGGGATGCCCTTGAGTTCCTGGCGGTAGCGCGCGGCGTCCTCGCCGCCTTCGCCGGTGTTGCTCTTGCCGCCGATGCGGTTCATGGCCACGGCCAGGGTGGCGTGCGCTTCGGTCGAGATGGAGCCGAGCGACATGGCGCCGCTGGCAAAGCGCTTGACGATCTCCTTGGCGGGCTCGACTTCGTCCACGGGGATGGCCTTGGCCGGGTCGAACTTGAATTCGAACAGGCCGCGCAACGTCATGTGGCGCTTGCTCTGGTCGTTGATGATCTGTGCGTATTCCTTGTAGGTGTTCCAGTTGTTCGAGCGCGTGCTGTGCTGCAGCTTGGCGATGGCGTCCGGCGTCCACATGTGCTCTTCGCCGCGCGTGCGCCAGGCGTACTCGCCACCCGCGTCGAGCATGTTCTCCAGCACCGGGTCGGCGCCGAACGCCGCCTGGTGCATGCGGATCGCTTCCTCGGCGATCTCGAAGACGCCGATGCCTTCGACCCGGCTGGCCGTTCCGGTGAAGTACTTGGCCACCGTGGCGCTCGAAAGCCCGATGGCCTCGAACAGCTGGGCACCGCAGTAGCTCATGTATGTGGAGACACCCATCTTCGACATGATCTTCGACAGGCCCTTGCCGATGGCCTTGACGTAGTTGTAGATGGCCTTCTCGGCCGACAGGTCGCCGGCGAGGCCCTGGTGCATGTCGGCCAGCGTCTCCATCGCCAGCCACGGGTGCACGGCCTCGGCGCCGTAGCCGGCCAGCACCGCGAAGTGGTGCACCTCGCGCGCCGTCCCGGTTTCCACGACCAGGCCGGTCGTGGTGCGCAAGCCTTCGTGCACCAGGTGCTGGTGGATGGCCGAGAGCGCCAGCAAGGCGGGAATCGCGACCTCGGTCGCGCTTACCGCGCGGTCGCTCAGGATCAGGATGTTGGCGCCGCTCTTGATCGCATCGACCGCCTGCGCGCACAACGAAGCCAGTTTGGCCTCCACCCCGGCCTTGCCCCACGCCAGGGGATAGGTGATGTCGATCACCGCGCTGCGGAACTTGCCCTGGGTGTGGCGCGCAATGTCGCGCAGCTTGGCCATGTCGGCAGCGTTGAGCACCGGCTGGCTGACTTCCAGCCGCATGGGCGGGTTGACCTGGTTGATGTCGAGCAGGTTGGGCTTGGGGCCGATGAAGCTGTTGAGCGACATGACGATGGCCTCGCGGATCGGGTCGATCGGCGGGTTCGTCACCTGGGCGAACAACTGCTTGAAGTAGTTGTACAGCGGCTTGTTGCGGCCGGAGAGCACGGCCAGCGGGCTGTCGTTGCCCATGGAGCCGATGCCCTCCTCGCCGTTGCGCGCCATCGGCGCGAGCAGGAATTTGATGTCTTCCTGCGTGTAGCCGAAGGCCTGCTGGCGGTCGAGCAAGGAGAGCTGCGAGGTGTCCACGACCGGCGCGGCGGCGGCATCGCCGTTGCCAACGCTGTCGAGCTTGATGCGCAGGTTCTCGATCCACTGCTTGTAGGGCTTGGTGTTGACGACGTTGGCCTTGAGTTCCTCGTCGTCGATCATGCGGCCCTGCTCCAGGTCGATGAGCAGCATCTTGCCGGGCTGCAGGCGCCACTTGCGCACGATGCGGTTTTCGGGCACCGGCAGCACGCCGGATTCGGAGCCGAGGATGACCAGGTCGTCGTCGGTCACGCAGTAGCGCGACGGCCGCAGGCCATTGCGGTCGAGCGTGGCGCCGATCTGGCGGCCGTCGGTGAAGACGATGGAAGCGGGCCCGTCCCAGGGCTCCAGCATGGCCGCGTGGTATTCATAGAACGCGCGCCGGCGCGGGTCCATCGTGACGTGCTGCTCCCAGGGTTCGGGGATCATCATCATCACGGCCTGGCTGATGGGGTAGCCGGCCATGGTCAGCAGTTCCAGGCAGTTGTCGAACGTGGCCGTGTCGGACTGGTCGGCAAAACTGATGGGGTAGAGCTTTTGCAGGTCGCCCGCCAGCACTGGCGACGCCATCACGCCCTCGCGCGCCTTCATCCAGTTGTAGTTGCCCTTGACGGTGTTGATCTCACCGTTGTGCGCCACGTAGCGGTAGGGATGCGCGAGCGGCCACTCGGGGAAGGTGTTGGTGGAGAAGCGCTGGTGCACCAGGCCGATGGCGGAAACGCAGCGCGGATCCTGTAAATCGAGGTAGTAGGTACCGACCTGGTCGGCCAGCAGCAGGCCCTTGTAGATCACCGTGCGGCTGCTCATGCTCGGCACGTAATACTCTTTGCTGTGCTTGAGGCGTAGCGCCTGGATGGCGGCGCTGGCGGTCTTGCGGATGACGTAGAGCTTGCGCTCCAGCGCGTCCTGCACGATCACGTCGCTGCCGCGGCCGATGAACACCTGGCGCAGGATGGGCTCCTTCGCGCGCACCGTGGGCGACATGGGCATGTCGCGGTTCACCGGCACGTCGCGCCAGCCGAGCAGCACCTGGCCCTCGGCCTTGATCGCGCGCTCCATCTCCTGCTGGCAGGCCAGGCGCGAGGCGTGTTCCTTGGGCAGGAAGATCATGCCGACGCCGTATTCGCCGGCGGGCGGCAGCACCACGCCCACGCTGCCATCGGGGGCGGCGCCGGCGCGCGCCATTTCCTCGCGGTACAGGGCGTCGGGAATCTGGATCAGGATGCCGGCGCCATCCCCCATCAGCTTGTCGGCACCGACCGCACCGCGGTGGTCGATGTTCTCCAGGATCTTGAGCGCCTGGGTGACGATGTCGTGGCGCTTGACGCCCTTGATGTGCGCCACGAATCCCAGCCCGCAGGCGTCGTGCTCATGCCCCGGCGCATACAGGCCGTGTTGTTTCAAATGCTCGATCTCGGCGGCCGTGGTCATGGCGCGTTCCTCATGGTTTTCGCAGGGACGCCAAGATTAGTGCAATGCAGCATCGCAGTGCAAGCAGAATAATTGGGGTCAGATTCCAATTATTCTGAAAAATCCAGATGAATTTTTAAATTAGGGACATATCAATATTGATAGCGATATTTTTCAACGGATAAGCGCTGGCGCCTCCTTTTCCTTCAAATTTCAGGCTTGCGCCGCGGCCTGCCCGAGAGCGCTTTGCTGGCCCGGCGCGGCGTCTGGGTGTGCAGACGCGCGACAAAATCCGGTCCGCCCAAAGCCCAGCCGCGCAAGGTGGACTCCGTCAATGCCTCCCGCTCGGCCCGGCCGATACCGGCGTGCAGCAGCTCCCGATAGGCGGCCTCGCGCGCGAACGGCGTGTTGCCCATGGCCCATTGCAGCGCGTGGGGCGTGACCAGCGGGTCCACGCGCAAGCCCAGGTGGCTGGCGCAGCTGGACCATGGCCATTGGGCAGGGTCCGCGGTCAGCCCGGCGCGTTCCGGGTTGAGGTCGATGTAGACCATGCAGGCCAGCAGGTAGCGCTCGGTCTCGATCAAGGTGGAGCGGTAGCGCCCTTCCCACAGGGTCCCGGTGCGCCCATGCCGTTGGTTGAACCAGCGCACGTAGCTGCGCCCCACCCCCTGCATCATCAGCGGGAGGCCGTCGGCGGTCGCCGGCGTGGCCAGAAGGTGAAAATGGTTCGGCATGAGGACGTAGCCATGCACCGCCACATCGAACTTCTTGGCGTGCTCGGCGAGCATTTCCAGCATGCGCTCGTGGTCGCGCTGGTCGTGAAAAATCACCTGGCGGTTGTTGCCGCGCTGGATCACATGGTGCGCGTAATGCGCCAGCGTTAACCGGGGAAGCCGGGCCATGGGAGTCTCCTGCAAATAATTGGGGTCAGACTCCAATTATGCGGAACATCGGGCCGGCTCAAAATAATTGGAGTCTGACCCCAATTATTTTTCTTAGATGCCGAAGCGCGCGCCCAGGCTGGCGGTGAGGCCGAATTCTTCGAGGATGGCGCGCAGGCGTTCGGCAGCGCTGCGTTTTTTCTGGCCGGTGTGGCGGGCGATGATGAGCTCGTTCTTCATGCTGTGCTCCCAGCCGACCAGCTCGGTCACCGTGACCTGGTAGCCGCTGGCTTCCAGGTGCAGGCAGCGCAGCACGTTGGTGATCTGACTCCCGAGCTCGCGCGTGTGCAGCGGGTGGCGCCACAGTTCGGCCAGGGGCGTGCGCGCCAGCTGGAGCGCCTTGCCGGCGCGCAAGACGGAAGCCACTTCGGCCTGACAACAAGGGACCAGCACCATGGCGCGGGCGTTTTTCTGCAACCCGAACGCGATCGCATCGTCGGTCGCCGTATCGCAGGCGTGCAGCGCGGTCACGATGTCGATGCGCGCGGGCAGCTCTGCCGCATCCGCCGATTCGGCCACCGACAGATTCAGAAACGACATGCGCTCGAACCCCAGGCGCTGGGCCAGGGCGCGCGACCTCTCGACCAGCTCGGCCCGTGTCTCGATGCCGTAGATGTGCCCGCGCCCGAGCGCCCGGAAATACAGGTCGTACAGGATGAAGCCCAGGTAGGATTTGCCCGCCCCGTGGTCCGCCAGCAGGGGAGCGTGGCCGCCGGCGGCCATATCGTCCAACAGGGGCTCTATGAACTGGAAGAGGTGTGCGACCTGCTTGAGCTTGCGCCGCGAGTCCTGGTTGATGCGACCCTCGCGCGTGAGGATGTGCAGTTCCTTGAGCAGCTCGATCGATTGCCCGGGCCGCAACTCCAGGCCGGCTCCCGGCGTCGGCTCCGGGGGAGCGCTGCGCTGGCGCGCCTTCATGCGCCGGCTCCGGCGGCCGGCGCGCCGCCGGGCGCATCTGCTGGCCGCTCCGCCCCGCCCGCCCCTACGCCGAGGGCCTCCCAGCCTTGCGCGCCCAGCGCCTCCAGCACCTCCACGTTGCGTCCAAAAATCGCCTCCGCCTCGGGAAAGGCCTGCACCGCGCGGTCCAGGCTGTCTTCGCGCAGCAGGTGCAGCGTCGGCCATGGGGCGCGGTTGGTGCAGTTGGAAACGTCGTCCGCGCCCGTTCCGGCAAAGCGGAACTGCGGGTGGAAGCTGGCGATCTGCAGCACGCCGGCCAGGCCGAGCGATTCGAGCAGGGCGTCGCTTTCGTCCAGGAAGTCGTTGAAATCGAGGAAGTCGTCCAGGCAGCCCGAGAGCATCAGCAGGGTCGTGTCGCGCTCAGCCGGCGGCGCGGCCACGAGCGCCAGCAGCTCACGCTCCAGGCTGTGCAGCACCCCCGCAGGACCGCTGGCGGCGCATACCACGTAGTGGATCTGACCCTTGCCGTGCACGCCCTTGGCGAAGGGGCACAGGTTGAGCCCGATGACCGCGCGCTCGAGCCAGCGGACCGTGTCCTGCACCACGCGCGCGTCGCGCTCTGCTTCGGTAGATGGGCCCGCAGGCGAAGGAGTGCTGGTGGGCATGGCGAGGCCGGTGGACAAACAGCCGGCCATTTTATCGGGGCGGCCCTTTCCGCCCGCATCCGCCACGCTCGCTCAGCGCTCAGGGAGCGCTCAGGGCTTCGGGCGTTCCATGCGTTCGAGGGCCGCCAAGTCCAGCTGGGCGGCCAGGCTGCGCAGCGCGGCGGCGTCCATGCCATCGGCCGACAGGCTCACCAGCAGTCCGTTCTTCAGCGCCATCTTGCGCTCGGCGAAGCTGCCGTCCTTGGCGTAGTTCTCGTGCAGCGTGCGGCCGCCTTCTTGCCAGGTCTTCTCGGCGTGCGTCTGGTCTTCCTTCTCGCCTTGCGCCATGCCGAAAGCCGCCGCGGCCATGGCCCCGAGGCCGCCCAGATCCATGATTTCGAGCCGCACCGTGCGCTCGCCCGTGCCGTATTCGGCGCTCGCCTGGCTGGTCGGCAGGCCGAGGGCAGCACCATCCTGCACCTCGAAGGAAGTGCGCGCCAGGCCGCCCAGGGTTTCTGGCAGGGCCGCCTTCAGAGCTTGGGCGCCCAAGGCCTTGCCACCGCCGAGCATGCTGGCGGCAGCGGCCGCTGCGTCCCGCGTGGCCGACGCCATGGCGGCGGGGTCCTTCTGGGCGTTGGCCTGTTCCATGCTGCGGGTGGCCTCTTCCATCTTGCGCTGAGCGGCCGCAATGGCCCCCTGGTCGATGGTGATTTCACCGCCCGGCGTGCGCACCGACACCGCCGGCGCCCCGCCGGCCCACGGCGCCGGCCCGCGCGGCATGAACAACGCGCTGACCGCGCCCGCCACCAGCCCGAGCACGATGGCAGCGACGATCACCACCGCCGTATAGGCCGCCGATTTCTCGCGCGCGCTCTTCATCAGCACCGGCAGGCCGGTGTAGAGCAGATACACCGAATACAACGCTGCCAGCAGGCCCAGCATGGCGAGCGCCGGGAGCAGGCTGAAGACGCCGCCGAGCATCGCGGCGGTGCTGGAATACACCGCCAGCTTGAGCGCCTGGATGCTGCTTGCCACGCCGCCAAAGCGCGGCGCGAGCGCATTGATGATCAGGCTGAGGACGTACACGCCGGCCAGGCTCAGCACATAGGAGACCACCATGCCGACCAGGCCGGCGACGATGGGCACGCGGAAGGAAACGCCGAACGCGCCCGCGCCCACCAGGGACATGCCGATGAATCCGCACACCGCCGGGATGGCCGCGAGCAGCATCAGGTAGCCGGTGAACAGGCCGGCCGTGTCGGCCGGTTCGGTGTCTATGGTTTCCCAGGCCGCCTTGGGCGAGATCAAAATGGCCTTGGCACGCTCCACAATCTGCATGGTTTCCTCCCTGATATGCGCCGGGCCTGCGATGCGCGGCCGGCAAAAGGGGCGAACCATAAGGCCTGAAAGCGCTTGCGGCAAGGCTTGCGTGCGCCGGGGCGCGCCAAACGTGCAATATGCCCGGATTGCGCGCGCCCGAACGGGCGCGGACGCATCGTTTAACGCTCGAAGGCCACCTGCCCGCCCACCAGGGTGCAGCGCACCACGCCCGGCAGTTCATAGCCGCCGAACGGCGTGTGCTTGCCCTGGCTGCGCAGCGTGGCCGGCGAGACCGTCCAGTGCGCACCAGCATCGACGATGCACAGGTCGCCCACGCCGCCCTCGACCAGCTGGCCCACGCTCGCGGCCAGCGTTCCCAGGGCGCCGCCGAGCACGCGCGCCGGCGCGCTGGTCACCACGGCCAGGGCGCGGGCCAGCGGCACCCGCCCGTCCTGCGACCACTTGAGGGCCAGGCTCAGGAGCAGCTCCAGCCCGGTGGCGCCGGGTTCGGCCTCGGCAAACGGCAGCGTCTTGGCGTCCTCGTCCACGGGGTTGTGGTCGGACACCAGGGCGTCCACCGTGCCGTCCAGCAGCGCCGCCGCCAGCGCCTCGCGGTCGCGCTGCTGGCGCAGCGGCGGCGAGAGCCGGGCACGGCTGTCGAAGAAACCGATGTCGTTCTCCGTCAGGTGCAGGCTGTTGGCGCTGATGTCGCACGTCACCGCCAGGCCCTCCTCCTTGGCGCGGCGCACCAGGGCAATGCCGGCTGCGCTGCTGATGCGGCACAGGTGCACGCGCGCCTGGGTGCCGCGCATCAGCTCGAAAATGGTGTGCAGCGCGATGGTCTCGGCCGCGACGGGAATGCCCGCCAGCCCCAGGCGTGTGGCCAGTGCGCCGCTGGCCGCCACACCGCGCCCCAGACTCACGTCCTGCGGGCGCAGCCAGACGCAGTAGCCGAAGGTCGCCGCATACTGCAGCGCGCGCTGCAGCACCTGGTTGCTCGCCAGGCCGACATCGGCCTGGCCGAAGCCGACACAGCCCGACTCGGTGAGCTCTGCCATCTCGGTCAGCACCTCGCCGGCCAGCCCGCGCGTCAGCGCGCCGAGCGGAAAGAGCCGCGCCTGGTGGAGCTTTTCCGCGCGGAACTTGAGCATTTCCACCAGGCCCGGTTCGTCGAGCACCGGGTCGGTATCGGGCGGGCAAACCAGGCTGGTCACGCCGCCGGCCACGGCAGCGGCGATCTCGGATTCGAGCATGCCTTCGTGCTCGTGGCCGGGCTCGCGCAGGTGCGCGGCCAGGTCCACCAGGCCGGGGATGACAAGGCAGCCCGCCGCGTCGATGACACGCGCCGGCGCAAACCCCGCCGGCACCCGGCCGACACCCACGATGCGCCCGGCCGCCAGCGCCACGTCGCCCTGCTGGTCCAGCCCGCTGGCGGGGTCGATGGTGCGGCCGTTCTGGATGAGTATCTTCATGATT
>MEDL01000026.1 GCA_001724785.1 Acidovorax sp. SCN 68-22
CGCCAAGGACAAGGGCACCGGCAAGGAAAACAAGATCACCATCAAGGCGAACTCGGGCCTGTCCGAAGCCGAGATCCAGCAGATGGTGAAGGACGCCGAGATGAACGCGGCCGACGACAAGAAGAAGCTCGAGCTGGTCCAGGCCCGCAACCAGGGCGAAGCCGCCGTGCACAGCGTGAACAAGAGCCTGGCCGAGCACGGCGACAAGCTCGATGCTGCCGAAAAGGACGCGATCACGGCCGCCGTGAAGGATCTCGAAGAAGCCCTCAAAGGCGAGGACAAGGGTGCCATTGACGACAAGACCGCGGCCCTGATGTCCGCCAGCCAGAAGCTCGGCGAGAAGATGTATGCCAACGAGCAGGCCGCTCAGGCAGCGCAGGGAGCGGCGGGTGCCGACACCCAGCAATCCGGCGCCGCGCCCGCCGACGACGACAACGTCGTGGACGCGGAAGTGAAGGAAGTGAAGAAGGGCTGAGCCCGCAGGAACTGCGCACCGGGCGCAGTCCATCGACCGAGCCGCCGTGCTGGAAGCCCGCCAGGCTTTCGCGCGGCGTTCCTGTTCCAACCGGGCTGACGATTCATGTCAAAACGAGACTATTACGAAGTCCTGGGGGTGCCCAAGAACGCCTCCGAGGACGAGATCAAGAAGGCCTATCGCAAGCTGGCGATGAAGTACCACCCCGATCGCAACCAGGGCGATGCGGGGAAGGCGGCGGAGGAACGCTTCAAGGAGGCCAAGGAGGCCTACGAGATGCTGTCGGACGCGCGCAAGCGCTCCGCCTACGACCAGTTCGGCCACGCCGGGGTGGACCCGAACATGCGCGGCCCCGGTGGCCCGGGCGCCGAGGGGTTTGGCGGGTTCGCCGAAGCCTTCGGCGACATCTTTGGCGACATGTTCGGCCAGTCCGGTCGGGGCCGGGCGGGCGGGCGCCAGGTCTATCGCGGCAGCGACCTGAGCTACGCGATGGAAGTCACGCTGGAGGAAGCCGCGCGCGGCAAGGACGCCCAGATTCGCATTCCGTCCTGGGAAAGTTGCGAAACCTGCCACGGCAGCGGCGCCAAGCCCGGCACGAGTGCCAAGACCTGCGGCACCTGCAGCGGCTCCGGCACGGTGCAGATGCGCCAGGGTTTCTTCAGCGTCCAACAGACCTGCCCGCACTGCCGCGGCAGCGGCAAGATCATTCCCGAGCCCTGCAGCACCTGTCAGGGCCAGGGCAAGGTGAAGAAGCAGAAGACGCTGGAAGTGAAGATTCCTGCCGGCATCGACGACGGCATGCGCATCCGCAGCACCGGCAACGGCGAGCCGGGGACCAACGGCGGGCCGCCGGGCGATCTGTACATAGAAATCCGCCTCAAGAAGCACGACATCTTCGAGCGCGACGGCGACGACCTGCACTGCCAGGTGCCGGTCAGCTTCATCACCGCCGCACTGGGCGGTGAGATCGACGTTCCGACACTCGACGGCAAGGCAGCGATCGACATTCCAGAAGGCACCCAGGCCGGCAAACAGTTCCGCCTGCGCGGCAAGGGCATCAAGGGCGTGCGCGCCAGCTACCCCGGCGACCTGTACTGCCATATCGCGGTCGAAACGCCCGTGAAGCTCACCGAGCACCAAAGAAAGCTGCTGCGCGAACTGGACGAGTCGCTGAAGAAGGGCGGTGCACGCCACTCGCCCAGCGGCGAAAGCTGGACCGACCGCCTGAAGAGCTTCTTCAGTTAAAACGGGGCGCGGCGCAGCGCTACGATGGGGGCTACCACCAACGGAGCCTTCATGGAGCCCAGCATTACGTTTCTTGGCGCAACCGGCACGGTGACCGGGTCGAAATACCTGGTTCGGTACGCGGGGCACAGCGTCCTTGTCGATTGCGGCCTGTTCCAGGGCTACAAGCAGCTGCGCTTGCGCAACTGGCTCCCGCTGCCGGTCCCGCCCAACCGGATCGACGCCGTCGTCCTCACCCACGCCCATCTGGACCACAGCGGCTACCTGCCCCTGCTGGCCCGGGAAGGCTACGCGAAGCCGGTACACACGACCGCCGGCACGCGCGACCTGTGCGGCATCCTCCTGCCTGACAGCGGCCACTTGCAGGAAGAAGACGCCGATTACCTGAACCGGCACGGCCTGAGCCGGCACGCGCCGGCACTGCCGCTCTACACCCGCGAAGACGCCAAACACTGCCTGCGCCTGTTCCGCACGCACCCGCTGCACAAGAGTTTCGAACCGCTCGCCGGCTGGCGCGCCACCTTCAGCTCCGCCGGCCACATACTGGGTGCGGCCAGCCTGCTCCTTGAAGTGGGTGGCCACCGCATCCTGTTCTCCGGGGATCTCGGGCGCGACGACGACCTGGTCATGCTGCCGCCCGACCCACCGCCCCAGGCGGACACGGTGTTGGTCGAGTCGACCTACGGCGACCGCACGCATCCCGCCGAAAGCATGGTGGACGAACTCGGCGCCGCGCTATCGCGGGTGGCCGCGCGCGGCGGCGTTGCCGTGGTCCCGGTGTTCGCCGTCGGCCGGGCGCAGTCGGTGCTCCATGCCATCAACCTGCTCAAGACGCGGGGCCAACTGCCGCGGCAACTGCCCGTGTTTCTCGACAGCCCCATGGCGGTCAGCACCACGGAGCTCTTTACCCAGCACCCGCAAGGCCACCGCCTCAGTGCCCAGGAAGCGCGCGCCCTCTCGCACAGCGCCACCATGGTGCAGAGCACCGAGGATTCCAAGGCCCTTGCCAAGCGCCACGGGCCGATGGTGATCCTCTCGGCCAGTGGCATGGCCACGGGCGGCCGGGTCCTGCACCACCTGGCGCTGTACGCCGGCCACCACCGCAACCTGATTGTCCTCACCGGCCACCAGGCGCCGGGCACGCGCGGCGCGCGCCTTGCGGCTGGAGAGAAGAGCATCCGCATCCATGGCCAGGACGTCGCCATCCGGGCCGAGGTGCTGCAAATCACCTCGGCGTCTGCCCATGCCGACGCCAACCAGACCCTGGCCTGGCTGCGCCGCATGGACGCTGCTCCGCAGCGGGTGTTCGTGGTGCACGGCGAAATGGACGCCGCCGACCGCCTGCGCGAACGCTTGGCGCACGAACTGGAGTGGAACGCGGTGGTGCCAGAGCACGGCGGCGAATACCGACTTTGACCGCCTCATCCGGCATTCAAGACATCGCATTTTGCGATGCCAAAGGTTTTATTTGCAGGAGAAAATGGGAAGTCTTCGTTTTTTAAGATGTCTACCCCATGCCGCCCTCCGAGCGCAATCTGGCGCGCCGCATTGACCTGACATCGCTGCAACTCTTCGTGGCGGTGTGCGAGCTGGGCAGCATCGGCCGGGCCGCCGAACGGGAATTTCTGGCCGCGTCGGCCGTCAGCAAACGCCTGGCCGATCTGGAAGCTGCCGTGCAAACCCCGCTGCTCCTGCGCCACAGCCGGGGGGTGCGGCCCACGCCAGCGGGCGAAAGCCTGCTGCACCACGCACGCACGGTGCTCTTCGGGCTCGAACGCATGCAGGGCGAACTGGACGAATACGCCGGCGGCGTGCGCGGGCATGTGCGCGTGCACGCCAACATTTCGGCCATCGTCGGCTTTTTGCCCGAAGACCTGGGGCACTTCGCGCGCAGCTATCCCCATATCAAGGTCGACCTGCAGGAGCACCTCAGCGGCGCGGTGCAATACGCTGTGCGGGAAGGGGCGGCCGACCTGGGCATCTGCCATCTCGGCGCTGCGGCCGGCGCCACTGCACTTGAGGCCCGCAGCTACCGCAGCGACCGGCTGGTGCTGGCCGTGCCCGAGGGCCACGCCCTGGCCGGCCGCGAGGGCGTGCGCTTTGACGAGGTGCTGGACTGGGACATCGTCGGCCTGCACGCCAACAGCAGCATCAGCCTGGCGATGCGCGCCGCCGCCGCCACGGCCGGACGGCCCTTGCGCCAGCGCATCCAGGTGACCGGCGTGGATGCCATGTGCCGCATGATCGACAACGGCCTGGGCATCGGGCTGCTCCCCGACCGCGCCTTCACGTTCCTGCAGGGCGTGGGCCGGTTGCGCGCCATTGCCTTGCACGAACCCTGGGCCGAGCGCCAGTTGAGCCTGGTGGCGCGCGATTTCTCCGCCCTGCCCGTCAGCGCCCAGTTGCTTGCCGAGCAGCTCGCCGCCCAGGCGCCGGATGCCGGCGCACTCCCTAAAATCCCTTCCCCTACCTGAAAGAGACGGACCCCATGGGACGCACCCTGTACGACAAGATCTGGGACGAACACGTCGTCCACACCGAAGACGACGGCACCGCCATCCTGTACATCGACCGCCACCTGGTGCACGAAGTCACCAGCCCGCAGGCCTTCGAAGGCCTGCGCGAAGCCGGCCGCAAGGTCTGGCGTATGAGTTCCATCGTCGCCACCGCCGACCACAACACCCCGACCACGGGCTGGGAACGCGGCTACGACGGCATCGCCGACCCGATCAGCAAGGAGCAGATCACCACGCTGAACGACAACATGGCGCAGATCGCCCCGGCCGCTTTCTTCCCCTTCATGCACAAGCGCCAGGGCATCGTGCACGTCATCGGCCCGGAAAACGGCGCCACCCTGCCCGGCATGACGGTGGTCTGCGGCGACAGCCACACCAGCACGCACGGCGCGTTCGGCGCCCTGGCGCACGGCATCGGCACCAGCGAGGTCGAGCACGTGATGGCCACACAGACCTTGCTTGCCAAGAAGGCCAAGAACATGCTGGTGCAGGTGGACGGCAAGCCCGCCCCCGGCATCACCGCCAAGGACATCGTCCTGGCCATCATCGGCAAGATCGGCACGGCGGGTGGCACCGGCTACACCATCGAATTCGCCGGCCCGGCCATACGCGGCCTGAGCATGGAAGGCCGCATGACGGTCTGCAACATGGCCATCGAAGCCGGCGCACGCGCCGGGCTGGTGGCGGTGGACGACAAGACCATTGAATACGTCAAGGGCCGGCCCCTGTCCCCCACGGGCGCCGAGTGGGACCAGGCCGTGCAGTACTGGAAGACGCTGCATTCCGACGCGGACGCGCACTTCGACGCCGTGGTCCGGCTCGACGCGGCCGAGATCGTGCCGCAGGTGACCTGGGGCACTTCGCCCGAGATGGTCCTGGGCGTGGACGCGCGCGTACCCGACCCGGACAAGGAAAAGGACGCCAGCAAGCGCGGCGCCATCGAACGCGCCCTCACCTACATGGGGCTGCAACCCGGCAAGCCCATGGACGACATCACGATCGACAAGGTGTTCATCGGCTCATGCACCAACAGCCGCATCGAGGACATGCGCGAAGCGGCCGCCGTGGTCAAGAAGCTCGGCCGCAAGGTGGCCAGCAACGTCAAGCTCGCCATGGTCGTGCCCGGCTCGGGCCTGGTGAAGGAACAGGCCGAGCGCGAGGGCCTGGACCAGATCTTTCTGGCCGCCGGCTTCGAGTGGCGCGAACCGGGCTGCTCCATGTGCCTGGCCATGAACGCCGACCGGCTCGAGCCCGGCGAGCGCTGCGCCTCCACCTCGAACCGCAACTTCGAAGGCCGCCAGGGCGCCGGCGGCCGCACGCACCTCGTCAGCCCCGCCATGGCTGCCGCCGCCGCGGTGCATGGCCACTTCGTGGATATTCGCAAGTTCGCCTGAACCCAGCCCCAGGAGCCTCGCCATGAAAAAGACCTCCGTCCTCCTCACGCTCGCCCTCGCCTTCTTCCTTGCCGGCTGCAACACCGTCAAGGGCGTGGGCCAGGACATCGGGCGCGCCGGCAGCGCCATCGAGCGCGCCGCCCGCTAAAGAACGAAAGCCCAGCATGCAGCAATTCAATATCCACCAGGGGCTCGTCGCCCCCATGGACCGCGAGAACGTCGACACCGACGCCATCATTCCCAAGCAGTTCCTGAAGTCGATCAAGAAGACCGGATTCGGCGTGAATCTGTTCGACGAATGGCGCTACCTGGACCACGGCGAGCCCGGCCAGGACCCGGCCAGCCGCAAACCCAACCCCGACTTCGTGCTCAACCAGCCGCGCTACCAGGGCGCCTCCATCCTGCTGGCGCGCAAGAACTTCGGCTGCGGCTCGAGCCGCGAGCACGCGCCCTGGGCGCTGGACCAGTACGGCTTTCGCGCCATCATCGCGCCCAGCTTCGCCGACATCTTCTTCAACAACTGCTTCAAGAACGGCCTCCTGCCCATCGTCCTGCCCGAGGCCACGGTCGCGCAATTGTTCGACGACGTGGCGGCCTTCCCCGGCTACCGCTTGACCATCGACCTCCCGCGCCAGGTCATCGTGCGCCCCCAAGGCGAGGAAATCCCCTTCGAGGTCGCGCCCTTCCGCAAATACTGCCTGCAGGGCGGACTGGACGACATCGGCCTGACGCTGCGCCAGAAGGACAAGATCGCGGCGTTCGAGGCCAGGCGCCTGGCGGGCAAGCCGTGGCTCGCGCACAGCATGCCGTCCTAAACTGATTTTTTAAGCAAAAATGGCCCCTAGCGCTTGTCACATAAGACTAAGCAGCTATCAATACAGAAGCAACCATGAAAATCGCAGTTCTCCCCGGTGACGGCATCGGCACCGAAATCGTCGCCGAAGCCATCAAGGTGCTCGACGCGCTGGCCCTTCCCTTCGAGATGGAATCGGCCCTGGTGGGCGGCGCCGCCTACGAAGCCCATGGCCACCCGCTGCCCGAATCCACCCTGAAGTTGGCCAAGGAAGCCGACGCCATCCTGTTCGGCGCCGTGGGCGACTGGAAGTACGACAAGCTCGACCGGCCACTGCGCCCCGAGCAGGCCATCCTCGGCCTGCGCAAGCACCTGGGGCTGTTCGCCAACTTCCGCCCCGCCATCTGCCACGCGCCGCTGGTGGGCGCCTCCAGCCTCAAGCCCGAACTGGTCGCCGGCCTGGACATCCTGATCATTCGCGAACTCACCGGCGACATCTACTTCGGCCAGCCGCGCGGCCGCCGCACCGCCGCCGACGGTCTGTTCCCCGGCACGGAAGAAGCCTTCGACACCATGCGCTACAGCCGGCCGGAGATCGAGCGCATCGCCCGCGTGGCCTTTGAGGCGGCGCGCAAGCGCGGCAAGAAGGTCACCAGCGTGGACAAGGCCAATGTGCTCGAGACCTTCCAGTTCTGGAAGGACGTGGTCACCGAGGTGCACCAGGACTACCAGGACGTGGCGCTGGAGCACATGTACGTGGACAACGCCGCCATGCAGCTCGTCAAGCAGCCCAAGGCCTTCGACGTGATCGTCACCGGCAACATGTTCGGCGACATCCTTTCGGACGAAGCCTCGATGCTCACGGGCTCCATCGGCATGCTGCCCAGTGCCAGCCTGAACGACCGGAAACAAGGCCTGTACGAGCCCAGCCACGGCAGCGCGCCGGACATTGCCGGCAAGGGCGTGGCAAACCCGCTCGCCACCATTCTTTCGGCCGCCATGATGCTGCGCTACAGCCTGAACCAGGAACAAGCTGCCCAGCGCATCGAGTCCGCCGTGCAGCAGGTGCTGGCCCAGGGCCTGCGCACGCCGGACATCTACAGCGACGGCACGACCAAGGTCGGCACGGCCCAGATGGGCGATGCCGTCGTCAAGGCGCTCGGCTGACCCGCCAGGGCGCTTTCTCGGGGCGGTGTTGCAATTTTGTCAGCCTCCCCGAAACGGGCGTCCGGTAGAATGCCCTCCCATGCTCGCCGCCCGCCCGTTCACCCTGAACCTCGCACCCGCCGCCACGGCCGGTGCAGCCGTGCGCGCCAGCACCACCAAAACCACGACCATTAAGGGCTGATCCAGCTCCGGTATCGTCGTGCGCCCTCCCTGGCCAGACGAGCCGGGGCAAAACAGTCTGGTCTGCACTGTTTTTTCACTTAGACAAGGGGCGTTGAAATGAGCAAGTTGGTAGGACTCGTCGGCTGGCGCGGCATGGTCGGCTCGGTATTGATGGACCGCATGGCCGAGGAGAAGGATTTCGACCTGATCGAGCCGCTGTTCTTCTCCACCTCCAACGCCGGCGGCAAGGCGCCCGCACAGGCGAAGAACGAAACCACGCTGCAGGACGCCTTCGACATCGCGCAGCTGGCACGCTGCGAGACCATCATCACCGCCCAGGGCGGCGACTACACCAACGCCGTCTACCCCAAGCTGCGCGCCGCCGGCTGGAACGGCCACTGGATCGACGCCGCCTCCGCGCTGCGCATGGAAAAGAACGCCGTCATCGTGCTCGACCCGGTGAACATGCCGGTCATCAAGAACGCGCTGGCCAACGGCGGCAAGGACTGGATCGGCGGCAACTGCACCGTTTCCTGCATGCTGATGGGCGTGGGCGCGCTGTACAAGGCCGGCCTCGTGGAATGGATGAGCACCCAGACCTACCAGGCGGCCTCGGGCGGCGGCGCCCAGCACATGCGCGAGCTGCTCACGCAGTACGGCACGCTGAATGCCGAAGTCAAGGCGCTGCTCGACGACCCCAAGAGCGCCATCCTGGAAATCGACCGCAAGGTCATCGCCAAGCAGCGCGCCCTGACCAGCGCCGAAACCGCCAACTTCGGCGTGCCGCTGGGCGGCAGCCTGATCCCCTGGATCGACAAGGACCTCGGCGACGGCATGTCCAAGGAAGAATGGAAGGGCATGGCCGAGACGAACAAGATCCTCGGCATGGGCGAGGGCTTCGGCAGCGCCGCCGTGCCGGTCGACGGCTTCTGCGTGCGCGTGGGCGCCATGCGCTGCCACAGCCAGGCGCTGACCTTCAAGCTCAGGAAGGACGTGCCCGTGGCCGACATCGAGGCCATGATCGCCGCCGACAACGCCTGGGTGAAGGTGGTGCCGAACACGCGCGAAGCCACCATCCGCGACCTCACGCCCGTGGCCGTGACGGGCACCATGACGATCCCCGTGGGCCGCATCCGCAAGCTCGCCATGGGTCCGGAATACGTCGGCGCCTTCACCGTGGGCGACCAGCTCCTCTGGGGCGCGGCCGAGCCGCTGCGCCGCATGCTGCGCATCCTGCTGGACGCATAGGAAGGCCCGCGCCGGGAGCGCGGACCCGGCGCTCGTTGTGACAAGGCAACAGCGATCCCTGCCAGGGAGGCTTCCGCTTGCCTGTCAGAAGCTTCCCCATTGCCTTAGCTTGTCACTGCAAAACATTGCTGCTATGGTGCTTTTACCTATTTTCTATGCCGGAGCGGATTGGGCATCCAGACCATGAAAAACGAAATCCCGTTCGGCAATGCTTCCCCTCCCACTCCATCCATGGCAACCATGCACCGTTGGAAATACTCTGCGCTGGCGGCCGCCGCCCTCGCGTCGGTCGTTTTTTATGCGCCCGACGCCAGCGCGCTCGCTTTGGGACCGGTCACGGTGCAGTCCGCGCTGGGCGAACCCCTGCGTGCAGAAATCTCCCTGCCGAGCATCACCCCGGCCGAAGCCGAATCCCTGAAAGTCACCACCGCCGGCCCGGAGACCTTCCGTGCGCAGGGCATGGAATATTCCAGCGCCGTCAACAAGGTGCGCATGCTGCTGCAGCGCCGACCCGACGGCACCAGCGTGCTGCGCCTCTCCAGCGACAGCCCGGTGAACGAACCGTTTGTCGATCTCATCATCGACGCCACCTGGGCCACCGGTCGCATCACGCGCAGCTACACCATGCTGTTCGACCCACCGGCCATGCGCCGGCCGGCCCCCACCGTGACGGCCGCGCCCCAGGTACGCTCGCCCGCCCCCATTGCCCCACCGAGCCCGGCGCCCGTGGCAAGCCCACGCCCGACAGCACAACCGCTGCCTGCCGCCCCTGCGTCCGGCGACGCCTCGGTCACGGTCAAAGCCGGCGACACGGCCGGTCGCATTGCCAATGCCCACCGCCCACGCGACGTCTCGCTGGACCAAATGCTCGTGGCCATGCTGCGCGCCAACCCCGACGCCTTCATCAACGGCAACGTCAACCGCCTCAAGGCCGGCGCCGTGCTCGACCTCCCGAGCGCCAGCCAGGCCGCCGCCACGCCCGCTGCCGAAGCGCGCCAGACCATCGCTGCGCAAAGCCGGGACTTCAACGATTTCCGCCGCAAGCTCGCCGGCGCAGCGCCCACTGCCGAAACCGCGAGCGCCGGGCGCAGCGAAAGCGGCCGCGTGCAGACCCAGGTCCAGGAGCAAAAGCCGACCAGCACCTCCCCCGACAAGCTCACGCTCTCCAAAGGCGCCGTGCAAGGCACCAAGGCCACGCCCGAAGCGCTGGCGGAACGCAAGCAAGCCAGCGAAGCCTCGGCGCGCGTGGAGGAACTGTCGAAGAACATCAGCGACCTGAGCAAGCTGGCCGCCGCCCCTGGGGCAGCGACGGGCGCTGCGCCCGGCGCCCAGGCCGGCGCGGGCCCGGCCGTGCCCGTGGCACCTCCGGTCACCACGGCGGCTGCTCCTGCGGCGGCGCCCGACACCGGCGCATCCGCTCCGGCGATTCCAGCGCCCAGCGCAGCAGCCACCGCCTCTGCCCCCGCCGCCACAGCGGCCCCTGCCGCCGCCGCCAGCGCGCCGGCCTCGGAAGCCGCCCCGGCCGGCACCATCGCCTCGAGCGAAATGGTGCCCGCATCCGCCCCTGCCGTAGCCCCAGCAGCCCAAGCATCGGCCGCTGCGGTGGTTCCCCCTCCCGCGCCGGTCGAAGAACCCGGCTTCGTCGACGGCCTGCTGGAGGACCCTATCATTCCTGCAGGCGTGCTGCTGCTCCTCCTGCTGCTCGGCTACGGCGGTTACCGCATTGCCGAGCGCCGGCGCAACCAGGGCGGCGTGGACAGCTCCTTCCTGGAAAGCCGCCTGCAGCCCGATTCCTTCTTCGGCGCCAGTGGCGGCCAGCGCGTCGACACCGCAAGCACCGACTCGACGGGCTCGTCCATGGCCTACTCACCCAGCCAGCTCGATGCCGGCGGCGACGTGGACCCGGTGGCAGAGGCGGACGTTTACCTGGCCTATGGGCGCGACCTGCAGGCCGAAGAAATCCTCAAGGAAGCCATTCGGCACAACCCCGACCGGATTTCCGTGCATGTCAAGCTGGCCGAGATCTACGCCAAGCGGCAAGACCGCAAATCCCTGGAAGCCTCGGCCAAGGACATCTTCCGCATCAGCAATGGCGAGGGCGCCGACTGGAACCGCGTCTCTGAACTGGGGCGCGACCTCGACCCCGAGAACCCCTTCTACCGCCCGGGCGGACAGCAGGCACCGGCAGAGCCCGAACTCACCCCGCCCAGCCATTTCGCCAGCACCTACGGCGCCTCCGAAGGGCCGCCCTCGCTGCCCAGCGACCTGGACCTCGACCTGGACCTCGACCTCCCCGACGATGCATTGACGGATGCACCTGCCGCCTCCGGCAGCTTCGCCGCTGCCGCTGCGGCGGCAGCCTCGGCCGCCAGCCCTCCGGCAGTGGCTCCGAGCGAAGCGCAGGAGCCCCCCGCATGGTCGCCGCCCACGGGCTCGGGAACCCTGGCCTGGGAGACGCCGGAAGTGCCCGAACTGCCGGCAGAAGTGCCCACGCCGGCACCGGCACCCAGTCTGGACGACTTCCCGCTGGACCTGCCTTCCGGAGACACGCAGCCCCAGCCCCTGGAGCCACAGGCCGCGCCCTTCGTGCCCTCGGATTCCGGTCTGATGGATTTCGACCTCGAACATCTCTCGCTCGACCTCGATACCAAGGCCGCCGCCAAACCCGAGACAGCGCCCGCAGCGCCGGCGGTTCCCGGCGCCCCGGAAGATCCCCTGGCCACCAAGCTGGCGCTGGCGCACGAGTTCGACGCCATTGGCGACAACGACGGCGCACGCACCCTGATCGAGGAAGTGATCGCCGAATCCAGCGGCGAACTCAAGGCCCGGGCGCAACGCATGCTGAGCGAACTCAGCTGAGCGGCCGGCGCGATTGGGCACCCGGATCGCGCTCGGCCTGAGCTACGCCGGCCAGCACTACAGCGGCTGGCAGAGCCAGGCCTCTGGCAACACCATCCAGGACCACCTGGAAACGGCGCTGGCGCGGTTCGCCGCCCACGCCGGGCCGCGCATCACCACACTCTGTGCCGGACGCACCGATGCCGGCGTGCACGGACTCATGCAGGTCGTGCATTTCGACGCGCCGGTGCAGCGCCCGGACGCCGCCTGGGTGCGCGGCACGAACCGCTTTCTGCCGCCCGACATCGCGGTGCAATGGGCCCAGGCCGTGCCGCAGGCCTTCCACGCCCGCGCCAGCGCCACCGCACGGCGCTATGCGTACGTGCTGCTCCAGTCGCCGGTGCGGCCCAGCGTGGAAGCGGGCCGCGTGGGCTGGGTGTTCCGGCCGCTGGACCACGATGCCATGCAGGCCGCAGCCCGCCTGCTGGAAGGCGAGCACGATTTCAGTTCCTTTCGCGCGGCCGCCTGCCAGGCCCTCTCGCCGGTCAAGACCCTGGCACCCATCCGGATCACCCGACGCAGCGCCACGCCCCAGGGCGAAGGTAACTGCTATTGGCGCTTCGAGTTCGAAGCCAACGCCTTCCTGCACCACATGATCCGCAACATCATGGGCTGCCTCGTCACCGTGGGCCAGGGCAGCCAGCCGCCCGAATGGGTGGCCGAAGTGCTGCAGGCGCGCTCGCGCAAGGTGGCGGCGCCAACGTTCTCGCCCGATGGGCTGTATTTTCTCGGGCCGGTCTACGCCGATTCGTGGGGCCTGCCCTCTCGAACCGCTGCGTATGATTGGCTCCCATGAGAACTGTTGCCCCCACGCTCCCCGCTGCGCGTGGTTCGCTGCCCCCCGAGGGGGCCCAACCCGCCTTGGGGCGGCCCGGCGGCGGGTTGATTCCGCCAGTATTCCCGGCTGCCCGCACGCGCATCAAGATCTGTGGGCTGACGCGCGAGGAAGATGTCGATGCGGCCGTGGCGGCAGGGGCCGACGCGATTGGTTTTGTGCTCTACGCACCGAGTCCGCGCGCCGTCAGCCCGGACCGCGCGGCCGAACTCGCCCGGCGCCTGCCGCCCTTTGTCACGCCGGTACTCCTGTTCGTCAACGAATCCGCTCCCAATGTGATAGCTGCCAGCGCTTGCGTGCCAAGCGCTGTACTGCAATTTCATGGTGATGAAACGCCCGAAGACTGCTGGGCCGCCAGTGGCCAGGGCGCGCGCGCCTGGTTGCGCGCGGCGCGCATTCCCCTCGGGGACGACGGGGCAGGCTTCCCGCTCATAGAATACGCACAGCAATACTCCCGCGCCCAGGCCATCCTGCTCGACGCCCATGTCGATGCGTATGGCGGTGGCGGCAAGGCTTTCAATTGGTCACTTCTTCCTCCAAGCGCCAACTCTCACCTCGTTTTAAGTGGTGGGCTCACGCCTGCAAACGTGACCGATGGCATCTTGCAGCTTCGGCCGCGCTGCCCATCGCTCGCGGTTGATGTCAGCTCCGGCGTAGAACGCGATGCCCCCGGGGGAGGAACCCTTAAGGGCATCAAGGACGCCGACAAGATCCAACGTTTCGTCGCCGCCGTGCGCGCGGCCGACGAGATTCTTGCCAGGAACACCCATGTTTGATTACCAGCAGCCCGACGCCTCGGGCCATTTCGGCCGCTATGGCGGCAGCTTCGCGAGCGAGACACTCACCTTTGCGTTGCAGGAACTCAAGGACGCCTATGCCCGCTACCAGCACGACCCGGACTTCCTCGCCGAGTTTGCCTACGAGCTGAACCATTTCGTCGGCCGGCCTTCGCCCGTGTACCACGCGGCGCGCACCAGCCAGGAGCTCGGCGGCGCGCAGATCTACCTCAAGCGCGAAGACCTCAACCACACCGGCGCGCACAAGATCAACAACGTCATCGGCCAGGCCATGCTCGCCAAGCGCATGGGCAAGCCGCGCATCATTGCCGAGACCGGCGCCGGCCAGCACGGCGTGGCCACGGCCACCATCTGCGCCCGCTACGGACTCGAATGCGTGGTCTACATGGGCTCGGAGGACGTCAAGCGCCAGAGCCCCAACGTCTACCGCATGAAGCTGCTCGGCGCCACCGTGGTGCCCGTGGATTCGGGCAGCCGCACGCTCAAGGACGCGCTCAACGAGGCCATGCGCGACTGGGTCGCCAACGTGGACAACACCTTCTACATCATCGGCACCGTGGCCGGGCCGCACCCCTACCCGATGATGGTGCGCGACTTCCAGAGCGTCATCGGCACCGAGTGCCTGGCGCAGATGCCGGCCATGCTCGCTGAGCAGAAGATTGCCGCCGAGCAGCCCGACGCCGTGGTCGCCTGCGTGGGCGGCGGCAGCAATGCCATGGGCATCTTCTACCCCTATATTCCGTTTGAAAAGACGCGTCTAATTGGTGTCGAAGCCGCTGGCGAGGGCCTCGACAGCGGCAAGCACTCGGCCAGCCTGCAACGCGGCTCCAGCGGTGTGTTGCACGGCAACCGCACCTTCATCCTGCAGGACGAGAACGGCCAGATCACCGAGACGCACAGCATCAGCGCCGGGCTCGACTACCCCGGCGTGGGCCCCGAGCACGCCTGGCTGCAGGAAATCGGCCGCGCCGAATACGTCGGCATCACCGACGCCGAGGCCCTGGCCGCGTTCCACCACCTGTGCCGCACCGAAGGCATCATCCCGGCGCTCGAATCGAGCCACGCCTTTGCCTATGCCATGAAGCTGGCCAAGGAGATGCGGCCCGACCAGTCCATCCTGGTCAACCTCTCGGGCCGGGGCGACAAGGACATCGGCACCGTGGCCGACCTGTCGGGCGAAGACTTCTACGACCGGCCCTCCATGCGCGGGCTGACGGTCAAGGGCGGGAGCAAACCATGAGCCGCATCCAGGCGACCTTCGAACAACTCGCCGCCCAGGGCCGCAAGGCGCTCATCCCCTACGTCACCGCCGGCTTTCCCTTCGCCGACATCACGCCCGCGCTGATGCACGGCATGGTGGGCGCCGGGGCCGACGTGATCGAGCTCGGCGTGCCGTTTTCCGACCCCATGGCCGACGGCCCGGTGATCCAGAAAGCCGGCGAAAAAGCGCTGTCGCTGGGTGTGGGCCTCAAGCAGGTGCTCGCCTACGTGCGCGAATTCCGCGAGGACGACCAGGCCACGCCGGTCGTGCTCATGGGCTACGCCAACCCGGTGGAGCGCTACGACCAGATCCACGGCGCCGGCGCCTTCGTGCGCGATGCGGCGGCGGCCGGCGTCGACGGCGTGCTCATCGTCGACTACCCGCCCGAGGAGTGCGAAGCCTTCGCCGCCGAGCTGCGCGCCCAGGGCATGGACCTCATCTTCCTGCTCGCCCCCACCTCGACGTCCGAGCGCATGGCGCAGGTCGCGCGGGTCGCCAGCGGCTACGTGTACTACGTCTCGCTCAAGGGCGTGACGGGGTCGGGCGCGCTCGACACCGCCGCCGTCGGGGCCATGCTGCCGCGCATCCGGGCGCAGGTCAGCATCCCCGTCGGCGTGGGCTTCGGCATCCGCGACGCCGCCACCGCCCAGGCGATTGGCAAGGTGGCCGACGCCGTGGTCATCGGCAGCCGCATCATCCAGCTGCTCGACGGCCAGCCGCACGAGAAAGTGGTGCCGGTGGCGGTGGATTTCCTGCGCGGGGTGCGCAAGGCGCTCGACGCATAATTCGGTCCATCCCCCTGAGCCGCTGCGCGGCTTCCCCCTTCTCTCGCCGCGCTGCGCTTGCGGGAAGGGGGACGACGCCGGTGGCCTGGCAGAGCCAGCTCCACGGCGTCCCTGGTATTGGGCCGCGCCAGTTTCGTAGGCTTTGAAGCGACCCGAACATTCAATCGAAGGAAAACGCATGTCCTGGCTTGAAAAACTTCTCCCTGCCAAGATCCAGCAGACCGACCCCAACGTGCGCCGGCAGATGCCCGAGGGGCTGTGGATCAAGTGCCCGAGCTGCGAGGCGGTGCTCTACAAGAGCGACCTGGAACAGAACCAGAACGTGTGCCCGCAGTGCGGCCACCACCACCGCATCGGCGCGCGGGCGCGGCTGGACGCTTTTCTGGACCCCGAGGGGCGCTACGAGATCGGCCAGGAGGTCATTCCGGTCGATGCGCTCAAGTTCAAGGACAGCCGCAAGTACCCCGAACGCCTGAAGGAGGCGCTGGAGAACACCGGCGAGACCGACGCGCTCATCGTCATGGGCGGGGCGGTGAAAAGCATCAACGTGGTCGTGGCCTGCTTCGAATTCGAATTCATGGGCGGCTCCATGGGCAGCGTGGTCGGCGAGCGCTTCGTGCGCGGCGTCGAGACCGCCATCGAGCAGAAGGTGCCCTTCATCTGCTTTACTGCCACCGGCGGCGCGCGCATGCAGGAGGGCCTGCTCTCGCTCATGCAGATGGCCAAGACCAACGCCGCGCTCACGCGCCTGGCCAAGAAGGGCCTGCCCTACATCAGCGTGCTGACCGACCCGACCATGGGCGGCGTTTCCGCCGGCTTCGCCTTCGTGGGCGACATCGTGATCGCCGAGCCCAAGGCACTGATCGGCTTCGCCGGCCCGCGCGTGATCGAATCGACCGTGCGCGTGACCCTGCCCGAAGGCTTCCAGCGCGCCGAGTTCCTGCTGGAAAAAGGTGCCGTCGACCTGATCAGCGACCGGCGCGAGCTGCGCAACACCATCGCCGAGAGCCTGGCCATCCTGCTGCGCCAGCCGGCAGACGCCGTGGCGTGAAGCAAAATACTATTGAATTCATAGCTGCAAGCGCTTACCCATCAAGCGCTGGCAGCCAATTTCACTAGTTTTTTAGCGCCACAGCGACACCTGCAGGTGCGTCAGCACCATCATCAGCACCTGGAGCAGCACCAGCACCACCAGGGGCGAGAGGTCCACGCCGCCCAGGGGCGGCAGCAGCCGGCGCACCGGGCGCAGGATGGGCGCGGCCAGGCGGCCGAGCACGTCGGCCACGGGCGAGCGCGCCTGCACCCAGGACATTACGGCGTGCACGATGACCAGCCCCATCACCGCGCTCACCGCCACGCGCAACAGGCCGAACAGCGCCAGCCACGGCAGCCAGGCCCATCCCTGCCCGCCGCCCAGGATCAGCAGCAGGATGAAGTACTGCGCCAGCTGCACCAGCAGCGCCGCCAGCAGGCTCGCCCAATCGATGCCGCGCACCGCCGGCACCATGCGGCGCAGTGGCAGGATCAGCCAATCGGTCAGCGCGAACACCAGCCGCCCCACCGGGTTGCCGAAGGGCACGCGCTGCCACTGCATGTACAGGCGCAGCAGGCAGGCGCCGGTCAGCAGGCCTCCGGCCACGTCGAGCAGGAAGGAAACGATCTGGTAGAGCATGTTGGCGGTGTTTTCCCGGTTGCATCCTGGACGTGGGATGATAGCCAAGCCCATGCACGCGCCGCTCTCGCTCACCTCGCTGCCGCTGTTCCCTCTGGAGGCCGTGCTCTACCCGGGCGGCCTGTTGGCGCTGCGCGTGTTCGAGGTGCGCTACCTGAACATGGTGCGCAAATGCTTTGAGGCGGGTGCGCCGTTCGGCGTGGTCTGCCTGCAAAGCGGCACCGAAGTGCGCCGCGCCGGCGCCCGCCCCGAGCAGCTGTGCAGCGTCGGCACGCTGGCGCGCGTGGAAAGCCTGCAATCGCCCCAGGCCGGCCTGCTGCTGGCGCGCTGCGTGGGCGGCGCGCGCTTTCGCATCCAGCGCCACAGCCTGCTGGCGCACGGCCTGTGGGTGGCCGACGTCGAGCAGATCCCCGACGACCTGCCCACCCCCGTGCCCGAACACCTGGCCGCCACCGCCCTGGCGCTGGCCCCCGTGCTGGCCACGCTGCGCGAGCGCCACGGGGCGGACGCGGTCAGCACGGCCACGCCCGAGCTGCTGCACGACAGCGGCTGGGTCGCCAACCGCTGGTGCGAGCTGCTGCCGATGCCGCTGCCCCTCAAGCAGCAGATGATGGAGCTCGACAACCCCTTGGTGCGTCTGGAACTGGTGGGAGACATGCTCGACCGCACCGGCATCGCACCCGAAGCCTGAGCCCTGGCCGGTCGCCCGCGCCGGTCAAATTTAGAATACCCGGTTGCGCGCACGCGCCCCGCCCTGCGCGGCCGCCCCCGCCTTTCCCCACTTTCCGTGCCCTTGCCATGTCCGAACACCACCCTGCCCCCCCGAGCGCCGACGAGAACCAGCTGATCGCCGAGCGGCGCGACAAATTGCGCGCCCTGCGGGACGCCCAGGCCCAGGGCGCGGGCGTCGCCTTCCCGAACGATTTCAAGCCGCGCCACCAGGCGGCCGACCTGCATGCGCTGCACGGTGCGAGCACGCCCGAGCAGCTGGCCGAGGCGCCGGTGCGGGTGAGCGTGGCCGGCCGCATGATGCTCAAGCGCGTCATGGGCAAGGCCAGTTTCGCCACCATCCAGGACGGCTCGCTGGGCGCCCACGGCGGGCGCATCCAGCTCTACGTCACGCGCGACGCGCTGGGCGAGGACCTGTACGCCGCCTTCAAGCACTGGGATCTGGGCGACATCGTCGGCGCCGAGGGGCAGCTCATGAAGACCAAGACCGGCGAGCTCTCCGTCAAGGTCACAGGCCTGCGCCTCCTGACCAAGAGCCTGCGCCCCATGCCGGACAAGTTCCACGGCATTGCCGATCAGGAAGTGAAATACCGCCAGCGCTATGTCGACCTGATGACGGACGAGGCCGCGCGCACGCGCTTCGTGGCGCGCAGCAAGGCGGTGTCCGGCATCCGCGACTTCATGGTGCAGCACGGCTTCCTGGAGGTCGAGACGCCCATGCTGCACCCCATTCCCGGCGGCGCCAACGCCCGGCCGTTCGTCACGCACCACAACGCGCTGGAGCAGGAGATGTACCTGCGCATCGCGCCCGAGCTGTTCTTGAAGCGCCTGCTGGTGGGCGGCTTCGAGCGCGTGTTCGAGATCAACCGCAACTTCCGCAACGAAGGCATCTCGGTGCGCCACAACCCCGAGTTCACCATGATGGAGTTCTACGCGGCCTACTGGAACTACCAGGACCTGATGGGCTTTACCGAGGCGCTGGTGCGCGACGCCGCGCAGAAGGCCGTGGGCACGCTGCAGTTGTCCTACCAGGGCCGCGCGGTGGACCTGGCCCAGCCCTTTGCCCGCCTGACGATCCGCGAAGCCATCTTTCAGTACACCGAGGCCGGCGCGCACGTGGACGACGCCGCCTGGCTGATCAGCGCGCTCAAGAAGCTCGGCATGAGCGAGGCCAAGGAGCGCCTCTCGACGCGCAGCCTGGCCAGCCTGCAGGTGCTGTATTTCGAGGAAACCGTGGAGGACCAGCTCTGGCAGCCGACCTTCATCATGGAGCACCCGACCGAGATCAGCCCGCTGGCACGCGCCAACGACCAGCGCCCCGAGGTCACCGAGCGCTTCGAGCTCTACATCACCGGGCGCGAGTTCGGCAATGGCTTTTCCGAGCTCAACGACGCCGAGGACCAGGCCGCGCGCTTCCATGCCCAGGTGGCGGCCAAGGACGGCGGCGACGACGAGGCCATGTACTTCGACCACGACTTCGTGCGCGCGCTGGAATACGGCATGCCGCCGGCCGGCGGCTGCGGCATCGGCATCGACCGGCTGATGATGCTGCTGACCGACAGCCCCAGCATTCGCGACGTCATCCTCTTCCCCGCGCTGCGCCGCGAGGCTTGAGCGCATGCGCCAATCCCTGAGGCTGTACCTGCCCGCCTGGGCGCAGGACTGGCTGGAAATCATCGTCCCGGCGCTGCAGATCACGCTCATCGTCCTGTGCGCGTGGCTGCTGCAGTACCTGCTGCGCCGCCTGGTGCGCCGCGCCGGCGACCACTACCAGGTGGCCGACGAGTTGGTGGTGCCGCTCAAGGGCTTCATCCGCTGGTCGATCGCCGCCGCCACGGCGCTGCTGGTGCTCGAACGCCTGGGCGTTTCGGCCACCGTGCTGTGGACGGCCTTCACGGGCTTTGCCACCGTCGGCGCCGTGGCCTTCTTCGCCGCCTGGAGCGTGCTGTCCAACCTGTTCTGCGCGCTGCTGATCTTCACCGCACGGCCGTTTCGCATCGGCGACCACATCGAGGTGCTGGACACCGCCGAAAAGCCCGGCGCCGTGGGCCGCGTGGTGGACATCAACCTGCTCTACACCACGCTCGAAGAGCACGGCGCGCCCCCAGGCCACGCGGCCTGGCTGCAGATTCCCAATGCACTCATCTTCCAGCGCGTGGTGCGGCGCTTTCGCGCAGAGCCGCCGCCGGAGGTGAAACCCACCGAAGGGGCGGCATTGCCCGATGCCGTGGCACCCGCGCCGCTGCCCGAGGCGCCGCGCGCCGTCTGAATGCACTACTGTTTCAATAGCTACTGGCGCTTATCCAACAAGCGCTAGAGGCCATTTTCAATAGAAATTTCAGGCCATGCCGGGCGCGGCCGGAACCGCCCTACCCCTACTACTCCCCCAGGCACACACCGATATCGCGCGCCGTCGCCACCAGCTCGTGCGCCAGCGGCACGGTGCGCTGGGTATTGGCCACCTCGGCGATCGGCACGCTGCCGATCTGGCCGCCCTGCAGCGTGGCCATGCGGCCGAACTGGCCGTCGATGACCAGGCGCGCGGCGTAGTGGCCGAAGCGCGTGGCGAGCACGCGGTCGAACGGCGTCGGGTCGCCGCCGCGCTGCACGTGGCCGAGCACGGTGGCGCGCACCTCGCTTTTCAGGTGCGGCTGGAGCTGCGCGCGCAGCACATGGCCGACGCCGCCGAGCCGCACCGGGTCCGGGCTGTGGGCCACGCGCTCGCGCACCGTGAGGCTGCCGCCGCGCGCCTTGGCGCCCTCGCCGATGCAGATGATGGTGTAGCGCTGGCGCTGCTCGCGCTGGCGGCAGCGCGCGACGACGGCCTGCATGTCGTAGTCGATCTCGGGCAGCAGGATGACGTCGGCCGCGCCGGCGATGCCCGCTTCCAGCGCCAGCCAGCCGGCGTGGCGGCCCATGGTTTCGACGACCATCACACGGTGGTGGCTGTAGGCGGTGCTCTCGATGCGGCGCAGCGCGTCGGTCACCGTGGCCACGGCGGTGTCGAAGCCGAAGCTGCGCTCGCACAGGGCGATGTCGTTGTCGATGGTCTTGGGCACGCCCACGCAGGCCAGGCCCAGCGCCTGCCCCAGGCCGTGGGCGATGCTCATGCTGCCGTCACCGCCGATGGCCACGACCACGTCCAGGCCGAGGGCGCGCACGTTGGCGCCCACCTGCGCCAGCGTGGCCGCGTCACGGAGCGGGTTGGCGGTGTTGCTGGTGCCGAGCAGCGTGCCGCCGACGTGCAGGATGCCCGAGACCTGCTCCCAGCCGAGCGGCCGGGTGCGCGGCGCTTCGCCCATCAGGCCCTCGAAGCCGTCGTGGATGCCCAGCACCTCGCACTGCCCGTGCTGGATGAGCGACTTGGTGACCGCGCGGATCACCGCGTTCAGGCCCGGGCAGTCGCCGCCGCCGGTGAGCACGCCAACGCGCATAGTCGTCATGGCAAAAGGTCGAGCGCGTGCATGTATGCGGGCTGCAGCATCAGCTCGTCCCAGGGCTGAGGCAGAGTTTCGGGCAGCAGTGCCAGGCGGCGCGCCTCGCTGTCCACGCTCGGCCGCCAGCGGCCCTGGGCCTGGGCCTTTTCCAGGCCGGCGAGCAGTTCGTCCACCGCCCGGCCATCGCCCACGCTCTGGTTGCACAGCAGCACCAGGTCGCAGCCGGCTTCCAATGCGGCCACGGCGGCGTCGGTGTAGCTCACGACCTGGCCGTCGAGCCGGCGCGCGCCTTCCATGCTCAGGTCGTCGCTGAAGATGGCGCCGTCGAAACGCATCTGGCGGCGCAGGATGTCCTGCAGCCAGCGCTTGGAAAAGCCCGCCGGCCGGCTGTCCACCCGGGGGTAGACGATGTGCGCCGGCATCACGCTGCTGAGCACCGTGCTGAGCCACGGGTACGGCGCGGCGTCGTCCGCCAGGATGGCCTTGAGGGTGCGCCGGTCCACCGGCGCCTCGGTGTGCGAATCGGCCCGGGCGAAGCCGTGGCCGGGGAAGTGCTTGCCGCAGTTGGCCATGCCGGCCTGGAGCAGGCCGTGCATCAGGCTCCTGGCCAGCAGCGCCACCACGCGCGGGTCGCGGTGGAAGGCGCGGTCGCCGATGACGGAGCTTTCACCCCAATCCAGGTCGAGCACCGGGGTGAAAGAAAAATCGACGCCGCAGGCGCGCAGCTCGGCCCCCAGCACGTAGCCGCAGGCGGTGG
>MEDL01000027.1 GCA_001724785.1 Acidovorax sp. SCN 68-22
GTTGCGCATGCAGGTCCTCAAGGGTTCGAAGCGTATGCAGTCACTCTAACGCAGCGCCGGGGCCCCCGGCGCTGCCCGCAGGATGTTTTTCGAGCGGGTGCGCCGCGCTATGGCCCCTACCGGGCGCGGTGCAGCAGCGCTTCCTCGACCTTGCCGGCGAGCTGTGAGATGGCGAGCGCGGCCGGGCAGCCGGGGGTGTGTAGCAGCAGCAGCTGGCGCCGCATGACGGCGTCGCGCACGGTGGGGTCGGCGGGGATGTCGCCCATGTGCACCAGGCGCAGCGGCCGGCCGGACTCGGTGGTGACAAAGCGGTCCAGCACCTGCTGCAACTGGCCGGAAATGGCCCGCCCGTCGCCCGGGCGCGCCGCCTGGTTGACGACGAAGCGCACATGCTGGCGCTTTTGCTGCATGGCCAGCACCTTGATCGCAGCGTAGGCATCGGTGAGCGAAGTCGGCTCCGGGGTGGCGACGATCAGCACCTCCGAGGCGAGCGAGACGGAAAACAGCACCACGTCGGAGATGCCGGCGCCGGTGTCGAGCAGGATCACGTCGTAGCGCGGGGCGAGCGTCTGGATGACGTTCAGGAACTGGTTGCGCACCTCGGGCGTCAGGCGCGAATACTCGACCATGCCCGAGCCGGCGAGCAGCACCGCGAACCCGCCCGGCGCGGTGATCACGGCGTCGTCCAATTTGGACTTGCCGGTGAAGACGTCGTGCAGCGTGATCTTGGGGTACAGGTTGAGCACGACGTCGAGGTTCGCCAGCCCGAGGTCGGCGTCGAGCACCAGCACGCGCTGGCCGCGGCGCGTGAGTGCCGCCGCGAGGTTGGCCGACACGAAGGTCTTGCCCACGCCGCCCTTGCCGCTGGTGATGGCGATGATGCGTGCGCTCGGTGCGCCGCCGGGCGCGCCGTGGGCCCCGGACGCGGATCCAGTGGCGGCCGTGGGGAGGGTGGACGGTGACTGCGCGTCGCTCATCGGTTCGCTTTCAGTGGGCGCTGTCGTGGGAGTTCATCGGGGGCAGTCCGCCCCATTCGGAAGTGTAGAGCTGGCCGAAGAGCAGCGTCTTTTCTTCGGCGCTGACGGTGCTGTTGGGCTGCTCCTCGATGCATACGCGGTTGCGGCCCTCGGACTTGGCGCGGTAGAGCTGCGCGTCGGCGCGGCTGGTCCATAGCGCGGTGGTGGAGCGAATCCATTGGAGCGCGAACGCGCCGCCGATGCTGAGCGTGACGTGTACGGCCGTATGCGGCGAGACAGGAATGGGCATGGCGGCGACGGCGCGGCGAATGCGCTCGGCCACGGCGCGCCCGAATTCCGCCTGGCAGGCGGGCAGGACGATGGCGAATTCCTCGCCGCCGTACCGCGCCAGCGTATCCATGGGGCGCACGCAGGCCGCAAGGGTGCGCGCGACGGACTGCAGGACGCGGTCGCCCGCCACGTGACCGTGCGTGTCATTGATGCGCTTGAAGTGATCGATGTCCAGCATCATCAGCAGAGCCGCCTCGCCCGAGCGGGCCACGCGGTCTACCTCGCGCTCGAGCGCGGCATGGAAGTGCCGACGGTTGGCCAGGCCGGTAAGGGGGTCGCGCAGGGACAGCTCGCACAGGGAATCGATGACCGACTGCAGGTAGCTCGCCGGGCTGGCTGCGGTATGCGGCAGCGGCGCCGGTTGGTCGGTGGCCTGCGCGATCAACGCCAAGGCCGTATCCAGACGCAGGGCGCGCAGGTCGAGGCTGGAAGGTGGCGCGGTATCGTGCACGGGGGATGGGCGAGGGCGGGCCCGCAGTGTACCGTGGCAGCTCCGTGGCATGAACGCGTGGCGCCTGCAAGTTGCTGATACGCGTCAAGAAAGCGCAGGACCTTGTCCTACAGCGCGTTGGGCGGTGCGCGGCGCCCGGCGGCGGAGCGTGCTGCCTACAGTACACAGCATCCTCCTCGACCGACGCCCACCATGGCCCATTCCGTTCTCGATACCTCGCTGCCGGCGCGTGCTTGCGCCGTACTTTGCGTCACTGCCCTGTCGTTCGGCCTGGCTGCCTGCGGTGCGCAGGAGCCGCCCCTCACGGGTCAGCAAGTCGAACTGGCCCGCCAGGCGGCAGTCCGGGCCATGCGGGACGACCAGGCCAAGGCCGAACGTGTGATCGAGGCCGCAGGCGGGAATGTCAAGCGGGTGGCCCGTTCGGAACCGGACGCGAACGGCGCGGCACGGACCGCCAAGGTGTCCGCCGGGCCCGCCCGCGCCCCCGACCGGCGCGCCATCCGCGTCGACGTGGAGGCCCCGGTGGGCAGCGTCCGCCTGAGCGGCCCGTCGCCCCGCCGGGAGGGCATGGAGCAAGCCACCACCCTGGCCTTGTCGGAGGGTACGTAGGGCTGGGCGCGACCAGCCGGTGGTCGCGAAGTGGATGGGGCGCAGGCACCGTGCCGCGCTAGGATGCGCGCATGAATCTGCCCCACTTGCCCGAAGCCGCGCTCGCTACGCGACTCATTCACCACGATTACGAGCCGCCCCCCGGCTTCCAGGCACCACAACCCGCCGTGCACAAGGCGTCCACGGTGATCTTCCCGAACGTTGCCGCCATGCGGGCGCGCGACTGGAAAGACAAGAGCGGCTACACCTACGGCCTGCACGGCACGCCGACCACCTTCTTGCTGGAAGAGCGCCTGTGCGCCCTTGAAGGCGGCCAGCAGTGCCTGCTGGTCCCGAGCGGCCTGGCGGCCATTGCCACCGTTTCGCTGGCGCTGCTGCGCGCCGGAGATGAGGTGCTGCTGCCCGACAACGCCTATGGGCCCAACCGCGCGCTGAGCGCGTCGCTGCTGGCCCAATGGGGCGTACGCCACACGGTCTACGACCCCATGGATCTGGCCGACCTGGAGGCCAAGATCGGCGCGGACACACGCCTGGTATGGCTGGAGGCGCCCGGTTCGGTCACGCTTGAATTTCCCGACCTCGTCGGCATGCTGCGCCTATGCCGTGCGCGCGGCGTGCTTGCCGCGCTCGACAACACCTGGGGCGCCGGTCTGGCCTTCGACCCGTTTGCGCTCCCCTGCGGCGACGGCGGCCCTGTGGCGGTGGATGTGAGCGTGCACGCGCTGACCAAGTACCCGAGCGGCGGTGGCGATGTGCTGATGGGCAGCGTCGTCACGCATGATGCGGACCTGCATCTCAAGCTCAAGCTGGCCCACATGCACCTGGGCCTGGGGGTGGGCGCGAACGACGCCGAGGCGGTGCTGCGCGCGCTGCCCAGCATAGGGCTGCGCTACCGGGCGCACGACCGGGGCGCACGCGTGCTGGCCGCCTGGCTCGCGCAGCAGCCGGCGGTGGCGCAGGTGCTGCACCCGGCGCTGCCGGGATCCCCCGGCCACGCCCACTGGCAGGCGCTGTGCGGCAGCGCCAATGGCGGCGAAGGCGCGGCGGCCGGCATCTTCAGCGTGGTGCTGGATGCGCGCTATAGCCAAGCGCGGGTGGACGCCTTTTGCGACGCGCTGCGCCTGTTCAAGCTCGGTTACAGCTGGGGCGGGCCGATGAGCCTGGTGGTGCCCTACGACATCCGCAGCATGCGCAGCAGCGTGCCCGCGTACCTGGCGGCGGGCACCGTGGTGCGGTTCTCGGTGGGCCTGGAAAACGTGGACGACCTGCGCGCCGACCTGGCGCAGGCCCTCGAGGTGCTGGACACTTAGCGCATCGCGCGACAAAGCCTGCGGGGGCAGTGTTTTCCATGATGTCGGGAGGGGGGTTTTCAACGACCATGTCAAAACCTTGTCCACTTTGTGGGTTTAGCCGAAGGCCTCCTGGAGGCACCGGCGGCTCGCCCACCCGCTCGCATGCACCCTGCTCCCGCTCCCCCGCCCGCCGCACCGGCAGCCGCGCGTGCCGCGCCGCTGGTGGTTCTTCAGCCCCTGCGGTGGGCCGCTCCCTTTCGCTGGTTGCAAGCTGCCGGCGGTGATGTGCTGGCGGCGCCGGGCGTGGCGGCGTTCTACGGTGGTGCGTTCTGGTTGATGGCGCTGGTGTTGGGCTGGGTGTTTCGCACGCGGCCGGAATACGCCATGTCGCTGGCCAGTGGCTGCCTGCTGGTCGGGCCCTTCATGGCCATGGGGCTGTACGACATCAGCCGGCGGCGTGAGGCCGGCCTGCCGTTCGGCCTGGCGCATTCGTTGACCTGCTGGGACAAGCACCTGGGCAGCATGGGCATGCTGGTGCTGGTGCTGGTGGTGCTCGAACTGCTCTGGGGCCGCGCCTCGCTGGTGGTGTTCGCCGTGTTCTTCAACACCGGCATGCCTTCGACGACGGGCGTGGTGCAGGCCATTTTCAGTCCCCAGAACTGGAGTTTCGTCGCCGTCTACCTGGCCGTGGGCGGGGCCTTTGCGGCGCTGGTGTTTGCCACCAGCGTGGTGTCCATCCCCATGATTCTCGACCGCGACACCGACGCACTCACCGCCGCCATCACCAGCATCCGCGTCGTGGCGGAGAACACCGGCGTGATGCTGCTGTGGGGTGTTCTGATCGCCGCGCTGGTGGCAGCGTCGCTGTTCGCCTGGGGCGCCGGGCTCTTGCTGGTGGGCCCCTTGCTCGGCCACGCCAGCTGGCACGCCTACCGCGCCGCCGTGGCCCCGGCGCCCGCACTGCCCTGAGCGCCGGGGGTGGGGGTGCCGCCTCGCCTGTTACAGTGGCCGATCACTTAAGAGGCACCCACATTGGCAACACCCAACTACGGATACGAGAAGCGCCAGCGCGAACTTGCGAAAAAGAAGAAAAAGGAAGACAAGCTGCGCGCCAAGGCGGAGGCCGCACGGCACGGCAGCACCGATGCCCAGCCCACCCACGACGGCGCACCGGAGCCGGCCGGCCAGCAGGACACGGCCGCTTCCTGAGCACTCGCCTTCTCAGCGCAGCAGCGGCGCCAGCGCCGGCCAGACGTTGTCCAGCATGCGCGGATGCGCCTGGGCCGTCGGGTGGATGCGGTCGGGCTGGAAGAGCTTGGCCGCGTCCGGCCCTTCGGCAATGCCTTCCAGCAGAAAGGGCACAAGCGCGGTTTTTTCTTCGCGCGCGATATCGGCAAAACCTTCGGCAAACTGGCGCGCGTAGGCTTGGCCGTAGTTGGGCGGCACCTGCATGCCCACCAGCAGCACGCGCGCGCCGCTGGCCTTGGCGGCCTGGGCCATGCTGCGCAGGTTGTCCGCCGTGCTCTTGAGCGGCAGGCCACGCAAGGCGTCGTTCCCCCCGAGCTCTATGACCACCACGGCCGGCTGGTGCTGGCGCAGCAAGCCGGCCAGGCGCGAGCGCCCGCCGGAAGTGGTATCGCCGCTGATGCTGGCGTTGACCACCTTCCAGCCTTTGGCTTCCCGGGCCAGGCGCTGCTCCAGCAACGCCACCCAGCCGGTGCCGCGGGCAATGCCGTATTCGGCGCTCAGCGAATCGCCCACCACCAGCACGGTGCCGGGCGCGCGCGCGCCGGCCTTGGGAGCTGCGTGGGCCGGCAGGCAAAGCCCCAGTGCGGCGCTTGTCGCTGCGGCCAAGATACAGTGACGGCGGTACATGCTGAAATTCAAAACCCGGTGCCTTTGATGTCAGAAACCTCACCCATTATTGCCGTGGAGCAATTGTGCAAGTCCGTGGCGGATTCGACCGGCACGCTGCACATCCTGCGCAACATCAACTTTGCCGTGCCGCCGCGCGCCACGGTCGCCATCGTTGGTGCGTCCGGGTCGGGCAAGAGCACGCTGCTGTCGATCATCGCCGGGCTCGACACGCCCACCAGCGGCACGGTGCGCCTGGCGGGGCAGGACCTGTTCGCGTTGAACGAGGACGAGCGCGCCGCGCTGCGCGCGCGCCAGATCGGCTTCGTCTTCCAGAGCTTCCAGCTCATGGCCAACCTCACGGCACTGGAAAACGTCATGCTGCCGCTGGAGCTGGCCAACCGGCGCGATGCGCGCCAGGCCGCCCGGGACATGCTGGAGCACGTCGGTCTGGGGCAGCGCCTGTCGCATTACCCCAAGCTGCTCTCGGGCGGCGAGCAGCAGCGCGTGGCCTTGGCGCGCGCCTTTGTCGTGCAGCCTTCGGTGCTGCTCGCCGACGAGCCGACCGGCAGCCTCGATTTCGCCACCGGCGAGACCATCATGGAACTCATGTTCCGCCTGAACCGCGAGCAGGGTACGACCCTGGTGCTGGTGACGCACGACCGCGCCATCGCCGAGCGCTGCGAAAGCAGCATCACCATCGAAGCCGGGCAAGTCGCCAGCGAAGTGCGCCGTGCTGCCTGACACGCTCTAAGGAGACCACCATGAAATCCCGCGCTGCTGTCGCCTTCCGGGCCGGAGAGCCCCTGCAGATCGTCGAGATCGACGTCGCTCCGCCGCGCAAGGGCGAGGTGCTGGTGCGCATCACCCACACCGGCGTGTGCCATACCGACGCCTTCACCCTGAGCGGCGACGACCCCGAGGGCGTCTTCCCCGCCGTACTGGGCCACGAAGGCGCCGGCATCGTCGTCGAGGTGGGCGAGGGCGTCACCAGCGTCAAGCCCGGCGACCATGTCATCCCGCTCTACACCGCCGAATGCGGCGAATGTCTGTTCTGCCAGAGCGGCAAGACCAACCTGTGCGTGGCCGTGCGTGCGACCCAGGGCAAGGGCCTGATGCCCGACGGCACCACGCGTTTCAGCTACCAGGGCCAGCCCATCTACCACTACATGGGCTGCAGCACCTTCAGCGAATACACCGTGGTGGCCGAGGTATCGCTGGCCAAGGTCCACCCCGATGCCAATCCCGAGCAGGTCTGCCTGCTCGGCTGCGGTGTCACCACGGGCCTGGGCGCCGTCAAGAATACCGCCAAGGTGCAGCCCGGCGACAGCGTGGCCGTGTTCGGCCTGGGCGGCATCGGCCTGGCCGTTGTCCAGGGCGCGCAGCTGGCGGGAGCGGGGCGCATCATCGCCATCGACACCAACCCCGGCAAGTTCGACTTGGCACGCACCTTCGGCGCCACCGACTGCGTGAATCCCAAGGACTTCGACAAGCCCATCCAGCAGGTTGTCGTCGAGATGACGGGCTGGGGCGTGGACCACAGCTTCGAGTGCATCGGCAACGTGGGCGTGATGCGCGCCGCGCTGGAATGCGCGCACCGCGGTTGGGGCCAGAGCGTGGTCATTGGCGTGGCCGGCGCGGGGCAGGAGATCAGCACCCGGCCGTTCCAGCTCGTCACGGGGCGCCGCTGGCTGGGCACGGCGTTCGGCGGTGTCAAGGGGCGCAGCGAACTGCCCGGCATGGTCGAGGACGCCATGGCGGGCCGCATCCGGCTCGCACCCTTCGTCACGCACACCATGGGGTTGGCAGACATCAACACCGCCTTCGACCTGATGCACCAAGGCGCATCCATCCGCAGCGTGGTGGGGTACTGAGCATGGAGGCCTCCCACACCGCGCAGCGCGCCGTGGCGGTGGCCGGTGCCACCGGTCTGGTAGGGCGCAGCCTGGTGGCGCGCCTGTGCGCCGACCCGTCGGTCGCGGTGGTGCACGCCCTGGTGCGGCGCGATCCCGGCCTGGCGCACCCCAAGCTGCGCGTGCACACCGTGGACTTCGCGGCGCTACCCGCGTTGCCGGCGCTGGACGAGGTCTACCTTGCGCTCGGCACCACCATCAAGATCGCCGGCAGCCGGGAACGCTTTCGCGCCGTCGATTTCGACGCCAACCTGGCCGTGGCGCGCGCCGCCCAGGCCGCCGGCGCGCGCCGTGCGGGGCTGGTCAGCGCCCTGGGCGCACAGGCACGCTCATCCGTCTTCTACAGCCGCGTGAAGGGGGAGCTGGAAGAAGCCCTGGCCGCGCTGGGCTTCGATGCGCTCGTCATCGCCCAGCCCTCCATGCTGCGCGGCGACCGCGACGCGCTCGGCCAGCCCGAGCGCACCGGGGAACGCTGGGCTGCCCGCGCGGACCGCCTGCTGGGCCCGTTGATTCCCCGCCAGCTGCGCGCCATCGACGCCGCCGACGTAGCGGCGGCCCTGGCACGCGAAGTGCCTCGCGCCCAGGGCCGCGTGGTGCTGACCTCCGCCGCCATGCAAGGCGCACAGCGCTGATTTCATCCACCCGAAGGAAACCCATGGAACGCACCGAACACCACGCCAGCTTCGGCGGCCGCCAGGAGGTGTGGACACACGCCAGCAGCACGCTCGCCTGCGATATGAAGTTGGGCGTGTACCTGCCCCCCGCCGCACTGGCCGGGGAGCGCTGCCCCGTGTTGTACTGGCTCTCGGGCCTGACCTGCACCGAGCAGAACTTCATCACCAAGGCCGGCGCCCAGCAGCATGCCGCGCGCCTGGGCCTGATCCTCGTCGCGCCCGACACCAGCCCGCGCGGCGCGGGCGTGGCCGACGACCCGGCCTACGACCTGGGCCAGGGTGCGGGCTTCTACCTCAACGCCACGCAGGCGCCGTGGGCGGCGCACTTCCGCATGGAAGATTATGTGGTGAATGAGCTCCCCGCGCTTGTAAATAAACACTTTATTGCTACTGAAAAAATAGCAATCTTCGGCCACAGCATGGGCGGCCACGGTGCGCTCACGCTGGCGCTGCGCCACCCCGGCCGCTACGCCAGCGTTTCGGCCTTTGCCCCCATCGCGGCGCCCAGCCAGGTGCCCTGGGGGCAAAAGGCGCTCGCGGCCTACCTGGGCGCCGACCCCGCCGCCTGGGCCCGACACGACGCAGTGGCGCTGATCGCCGGCGCGGCGGAGCGCCTGCCCTTGCTGGTGGACCAGGGCGATGCCGATGAATTTTTGCCCCAGCTGCGCCCCGACCTGCTGCGCGCGGCGTGCGAGAAAGCCGGCCACCCGCTCACGCTGCGCATGCGGGCGGGGTATGACCACAGCTACTATTTCATCGCGAGCTTCATGGAAGAGCACCTGGAGCACCATGCGCGGGCGCTGATGCGGTAGGGGCTGGTGCGCCATCGGTGGTCGCTTTCCGGCTCGCGGGCAGGGGCACCATCACCGGTTGGCCTGGCACGGTGCAGCCGGTGTCGCAGCACCGCCCCGGTTGGCGGTTCTTCGTGATGGAGCGCTGGTCGTCGTGCAGCACGCCGCGCTCCAGCAGGCGTTCCACCAGCTCCACCTTGGAGCCCACCGGATAGTTGCGCCAGATTTCCTGCTTCATCGCCGCGGGCGAGCCGCCGCCGTGCAGGCTGATGACCGAGTACCAGCCTCCTTGGTAGGAGGCCGTCAGATCCTCGATGAAGCGGGCGGTCTGTATCCGCTTGTCGTAGGGGATGTCCGGGGCCGCCTGCAGCACTTCGGACAGTTTGGCCGCGGTGGCGGGGTTGTGGTCTTCGTCGGGGCCCGGCAGCGCCACGATCAAGCCGCCGGAGACCTCGTGGGCAATGCGGTGCATGTCGTAGATCTTGGTGGCGAGCAGCAGCTTGCCGATGTTGCTGAACACCGGGTCGGGCATGAAGGAGCCGCTGTACGGGTCGCGCTCGGCGTACACGCTGGCGGCCACGCCACAGGCAAAAAAGCTCTCCGTGATGGTGATCAGCTCGACCATGGGATCGCGCAGGTTGCTTTTCTTGCCGGGATCGAGTCCATTGGCCTCGCACATCAGCGCGCCCGCGCCGATCAGCAGATCGCCGAACCCGGCCCGGGCGGCAATGCAGCTGTGGCGGTGGTGGGTCGCGTAGCTGTAGGTCAGCACATGGCTGTGTTCCCATTCGCCGGCGAAGAAAACGCGTTCCCATGGGATGGCGACGCGGTCGAAAAGCACCACCGCGGTGGCCTGCCCGTACTTGCGCGAGAAGAGCGCCTCGCCGTGTTCCAGTTGTTCGCCCGGGCGGCCCGCCGGGCGGGACACGATGGTGATGCCGGGCGCATCCACGCGCACCGCACAGCACACGGCGAATTCCGCATCCTCGCGCCCCATGTTCCGACTGGGCATGACGAGGAACTCGTGCATGTAGGGTGCGCCGGTGACGATGGCCTTGGCGCCGCTGATGACGATGCCTTGGGCGTTGCGTTCCACGATGTGGACGTAGGTGTCCGGGTTCGCCTGTTGGTGCGGCTTCCTGCTGCGGTCGCCCTTGGCGTCGGTCATGGCGATGCCCAGGGACAGGTCCTGGTCCTGGACATGGGCCAGGTAGGCGTCAAAGCGGGCACGGTGCTCCGTGCCGCCTTTCGCGTCGTCGATCCGGGCCACGGCCTGGGCGATGCCGTTGAGCGCGTCGTGCGCCAGGTAGCGTTGGGCGCAACCCGTTTCCTGGCACAGCACCCGCACCGCCTCCAGCTTGTTCAGCAGGTCTCCGGCCGATTCGTTCACATGGAGCATGCGGCTGACCACGCGGTTGCGGCGCGCCTGGGTCGCCAGGGCGATGGGTTCCAGCTCGGGCCGCAGCGCGTAGTCGTACGTGAATGCGAGCGCATTGATGCCCGGCTGAAGGGCGGGCTCGTCGGCAACGCTGGCAATTTCGCGGCCATCGACATAGACCGTGGGCCGATAGCGGCGCAGCGATTCCCGGTAGGCCTCGCCCGACATCAGTTCGGCTTTTGTCGGTGGGGGTGCGGTTGCAGAGGTCGATGCGGGCATGGATGGACTCCGTGGATTGAACGATGTGCCGATCAATTAAACACTGTTCAATAAATGCCGTCAAGGGTTTACACTGCAACCATGGCCGACCCCGTACCCCTGCGCCGCAACCCGGCTGGAAGCCTTCCCGGAAATGTGCCGCGCCGCCTGCGCAACGAGGCGCTGGCGGACGTACGGCGCCAGTCGGTGCTCGATGCCGCGCGCTCGGCGTTCTTCGAGCTGGGCATGGACAAGACCAGCATGCGGGAGATTGCCCGCCGCGCGGGCTACACCGTCGGTGCGATCTACAGCTATTTCGCCAGCAAGGAAGACGTTTATGGCGCGCTGCTGGCCGAGTCGCTTGAGCGCCTCAACGGGTGTGTACAGGCGGCGCTGGCAGGCGTCGCCGACGATGCCGAGCGTGTGCGCTGCTCGGCCCGGGCCTTCTTCGATTTCTACCGCGACAACCCGCGCGATCTCGATCTCGGCTTCTACCTGTTCCAGGGGATGAAGCCGCGCGGGCTCACGCCGGAGTTGAACGACGCGCTCAATCGCCGCCTGCGCGACGCGCTCAATCCCACCGAGCACGCCCTGCGCGGATCGGGATTGGGGCCTGAACAGGCCTTGGCGGAGGTGACGGCGTTGTTCGCCCACATCGTGGGATTGCTGGTGCTGAGCCATACGGGCCGCATTCGCATGTTCCACCAGGCGTCCCAGGATCTGTTCGAGGCCTATCTGGGGCAACTCGTCGGCCGCATGGACGCATAGGCACCGCGCCCGATAATCCCCCCATGTCCTCCTCTCCCAAAGTCCTCTTCGGCTTCCACGCCGTGGGCGTGCGGCTCAAGACCGCGCCGCAGTCCATCGTCGAGATCTACTACGAAGCCACCCGGCGCGACGCGCGCATGCGCCAGTTCATCGAGCGCGCCAAGGAGGCGGGAGTGCGGCTGATCGAGGCCGATGGCCTGCGCATCGCCAAGCTGGCCGGCAGCCACGGCCACCAGGGCGTGGCGGCGCGGGTGCAGGCGGTGGCGCAGGTCACGTCGCTCGACGAACTCCTCGAAAACCTGGAGGCGCAGGGGACGGCCAACCCCTTGCTCCTGGTGCTCGACGGCGTCACCGACCCGCACAACCTGGGAGCCTGCCTGCGCGTGGCCGATGGCGCCGGCGTGCACGCCGTGATCGCGCCCAAGGACCACGCCGTCGGTGTGAATGCCACCGTTGCCAAGGTAGCCAGCGGCGCGGCCGAGACGGTGCCGTATTTCATGGTGACCAACCTGGCACGCACCCTGGTCGAGCTCAAGGAGCGCAACATCTGGATCATTGGCACCAGCGGCGACGCCCCGCGCACGCTCTACCAGGCCGATCTCAAGGGACCGGTGGCGCTGGTGCTGGGCGCCGAGGGCGCGGGCATGCGCCAGCTCACGCGCAAGACCTGCGACGAACTGGTCAGCATTCCCATGCAGGGTGCGGTCGAGAGCCTGAACGTATCCGTGGCCAGCGGCGTCTGCCTGTACGAGGCCCTGCGCCAGCGCGGCGCCTGATCGAACCTTCTGAACGCGGCGCGCTTGCGCTGGCGCAAACAATGCGTGCGCGCGTGCCGCCGCGGCGTGGCAGTGCGTTGACGCCGGGCGCGACGCGTGCCGATACTGCCGGACGATCGCCGGGCAGGGCGAAGGGCGGCTCCCCGGCGGCCTCCTGCGGCGTGCCACAGGAGGGACCATGGAGCATGCCGCCGCCACGCAGGCCGCCCTGCACGAAGATGCCGCCCGGCTGGAACGCGAGAATCGGGCCCTGAAAGAGGCGCTGGCGCAAAGCGAACAGGCACTGGCAATCGCGCGCGCAGCGCAGCTGCAAAGCGCCGCCTACAACCGGCGCGTCTACCAGGATTCGCCCGTCCCCATCGTCATCATCGATCCGGCCGTCGGCATTGTCGACTGCAACCTGGCGGCGGTGCACATCTATGGCTTTTCCTCGCGCGACGAGGTGCTGGGCAAGATGCCGCTGGATTTTTCCGCGCCCGTGCAGTACGACGGGACCGACACGCAGTCCGCCGGCGAGGAAATCACCCGCTCCATCCTGGAGCACGGCATCGCCAACTTCCTGTGGCGGGCGCGTCGCGCCAACGGCGAGATCTTCGACGCCGAGGTCCATCTGATGGCCTTTGACAGCGGTGGGCGCATCCTGCTGCGCTTCACGGTGGACGACGTCTCGGAAAAGCGCCGGGTGCGCCAGGAAATGGATCGCCAGCAGGTGGAAATCCGCAAGCTCCTGCAGGAGCAGCAGGTGATCTTCGAAAACGCTCCCAACGGCATTTGCTATTCGGCCGACGGCGTCATCCTGCGTGTCAACCGGCGGCTGTGCGAACACGTGCGCATGGAGCGCGAGGCGCTCCTGGGCCAGCCCGTGGCGACCACGTTGTTTCATTCCGAGGAGGACTACCGCAAATTCTCCGCGCTGGCGGCGCCTCTTCTCAGCGCCGGCAAGGAGGTGCGCACCGAGTGGGAATTCGAGCGCAGCGACGGCAGCGTCTTCGAAGCCATGGTGTCGGGGCAGGGCATCAATATCCCGGGCTACGAACGCGCCGCCGTGTGGATCTACGAGGACATCAGCGAGCGAAAGATGCTGGAGCGCGAACGCCGGGACACCGAGGAGCGCCTGCGGCGCATCCTGGAACACAGCCCGGTGGGCGTGGTGATCGCCACGGAGGAAGGGCGCCTGGTATTTGCCAACCGCCAGCACGCCCTGATGATGGGCCTGGAGGTCGGCGACGTGGCGGCGCACAACACGTCGCGGTTCTGGCGCGATCCCGCAGACCGTGACCGGTTCGTGGAACTGCTGCGGCGCGAAGGCACGGTGCGCGCCTACGAAGCCGAGCTGGTCAGCGCTGCCGGCAGGCCCCTCACGGCGCTGCTCTCGTCGATGCTGCTCGACTTTTCCGACGGACGTTACCTGGTGTCCTGGCTCTACGACATCACCGAGCGCCAGGTTGTCGAGCAGCGCATTGCGCGCAGCGAGGAGCGCTTGAACCTGGCACTGCGCGGTGCCCACCTCGGCCTGTACGACTGCAGCATCGACGAGCAGGGCCGCATTGGCGACGTGACGGTGAACGACGTCTGGGCCGAAATGCTCGGCTACGAGAAAGACAGCCTCCTGGCCGGCTACCCCGACCACATGGCGTGCTGGCGCGACCTGATCCACCCCGACGACCTGGCCGACGTGCAGCGGCGGCTGCAGTGCTTCCTGGACAACGGGGTGCAGGAGCACCGAGCCGTCTTTCGCATGCGCACACGGAGCGGGCAGTGGCGCTGGATCCAGGATACGGGCGATGCCGCGCTGCGCGGCCCCGACGGCCGGCCGCGTCGCCTGGTGGGCATCAACCAGGACATCACCGACCAGAAGGTCGCCGAGGCCAACCTGCGCGCGAGCGAGGCCCACAACCGAAAACTGCTCGAAGAACAGCAAACGATTTTCGACAACGCCCCCAATGGCATCATCTACACCGCCAACGGAGTCATCCTGCGCGTCAACCGGCGCATGTGCGAATACCTGGGCTTCACGCCCGAGGAGATGGTCGGCCAGCCGGGGCACCTGATCTACCACTCGCAGGAGGACTACGCCCGCTTCGGCGCATTGGTCGGTCCCCTGCTGGTCGCCGGCAGGGATGTGAACGTGGAGTGGGAGTTCGCCTGCAAGAACGGCGGCGCGTTCTTCGCGCAGGTTTCGGCGCGCGCCCTGCAATCCACCGACCAGAGCCGCATCACCATCTGGGTGTTCGAGGACATCGCCGAGCGCAAGGCCGCGGAGCGCGCCATGGCCGAGGCGCGCCGCGTGGCCGAGGAAGCGGCCCGTGCCAAGAGCGACTTCCTGGCCAACATGAGCCACGAGATCCGCACCCCCATGAATGCCATCATCGGCATGTCGCACCTGGCGCTCCAGACCCCGCTGGACGCGCGCCAGCGCAATTACGTGGAGAAGGCGCACCGCTCGGCGGTGGGCCTGCTCGGCCTGATCAACGACGTGCTCGATTTCTCCAAGATCGAGGCCGGGAAGATGACGCTGGAGCAGACCGAATTCCTGCTCGACGACGTCATGGACCAGCTCTCCAACCTCATTGGCCTCAAGACGGAAGACAAAGGCCTGGAACTGCTCTTCCAGATCGCGCCCGACACGCCGGCCGGGCTGGTCGGCGACCCGCTGCGCTTGGGACAGGTGCTCGTCAACCTGGGGAGCAACGCCGCCAAGTTCACCGAGCACGGCGAAGTGGTGATCGGGATCGAGACAACCGCCGACGACGAAACCGGGGTGGAACTGCACTTCTGGGTGCGCGACACCGGTATCGGCATGACGCCCGAGCAGTGCGCCAAGCTCTTCCAGCCCTTCAGCCAGGCCGACAGCTCGACCACACGCCGCTATGGCGGAACCGGCCTGGGCCTGGCCATATCGCGCACCCTGGTCGAGCTGATGGGCGGACGCATCTGGGTGGAGAGCGTTCCCGGTCAGGGCTCGGAATTCCACTTCACCGCGCGCTTTGGCAAGGCCCAGCCGGCCGTGCGGCCGCGCATGGACCGCGCCACCCTGCAAGCCATGCGCGTGCTGGTGGTGGACGACAACAGCTGCGCGCGCGACATCACCGCCAGCATCGCGGCCAGCCTGGGCCTGCAGGTGGACACCGCAGCCAGTGGCGCGGCCGCCCTGGCGGCGGTGGAGGATGCCGAGCAAGCACAGCGGCCCTACAGCCTGGTGCTGATCGATTGGAAGATGCCGCAGATGGACGGCATCGAGACCCTGCGGCACCTGCACGAGCGCACCCTGAGCCAGGTCCCGGCCAGCATCATGGTGACGGCTTACGGCCGCGAGGAAGCGCTGGGCGAGGCGGAGCGCTGCGGCGTGCCCCTGCGCTCCGTGTTGACGAAGCCGGTAATGGCCAGCCAACTGCTCGACGCGATTGGCCGGACGCTGGAGCGCAAGGGCCTGGTCGAACACCAGTCCAGCCTGCTCGGACAGGACGCCCAGGCCGCCGTGCGCCAGCTCGCTGGCGCGCGCATGCTTTTGGTGGAAGACAACGAGTTGAACCAGGAACTGGCGCTGGAGCTGCTGCGCCACGCCGGCATGCAGGCCGTGCTGGCCACCAATGGGCAGGAAGCGCTCGACCTGCTGCAGCGCGATGCCGCGTTCGACTGCGTGCTGATGGACTGCCAGATGCCGGTAATGGACGGTTATGAAGCCGCGCGCCGCGTGCGCGCCGACCCGGCGCTGCGCCACCTGCCCATCATCGCCATGACCGCCAACGCCATGGCGGGCGACCGTGAGCGCGCCCTGGCCATGGGCATGGACGACTACATCGCCAAGCCGCTGGATGTGGGCAACATGTTCCGCACCCTGGCGCGCTGGGTCGGCGCGCGCTGCGCCGTGCCGCAGGGTGCAGCGCCGGTGCCGGCGCCCGCGCCCGCGCCGGTGGCGCCGCCTGCCGCGCCTGCCCTGCCGCACCTGCCGGGCATCGATGCCCGCGCTGGGCTGGCCAGCACCATGCACAACCTGCAGTTGTACCGTTCGCTGCTGGCCAAGTTCCATGCCGGCCAGGGCACGTTCGGGGCGTCTTTCCGCGCCGCCCAGTCGTCGGGCGACGCGCAGGCGCCCGAGCGCCTGGCGCACACCCTCAAGTCGGTCGCAGGCAGCATAGGGGCACGCGGCGTACAAGCGGCCGCGGCCCGGTTGGAGTCCGCCTGCCGCAAGGGGGAGGACGACGCGCACATCGAAGCCTTGCTGGCAGCGACGGCGGCCGAGCTCGCCCCGGTGCTCGAAGGCCTGGCGGCCGCCGTGGTACCCGCGCCGCCCGCCATTGCAGCCCCGGCGGACCCGGCGCAGGTGCAGGCCTTCGTTCAGGAACTGCAGGCGCTGCTGCGCGTGGGCGATTCCGGTGCGCTCGACCTGCTGCAGGCGCGGGCGGGGCTGCTGCAGGCGGCAGCGCCGCAGGCGCACCTGGCGATCGCTGCCGCCGTGGAAGGCTTTGATTTCGAGGCCGCGCTGGCCCTGCTGCCGGGGGCCGCGCCCGCGCCGTGAGACGCGGCGAAGGGCTCAGCGCGCCCGCGCGATGGCGCGGTTGCGCCCCGTGCTTTTGGCGGCGTACAGCGCCGCGTCCGCCATGTCCACCAGGCTCTGCGCTGGCTCGTTCGCCTGCGGCGTAAGGGTGCCCACGCCCAGGCTGATGGTGACGTGGCAATGCGTGGGCGACTGGGCGTGTTCCAGGCCCAGATCGGCGATCGCGCTGCACATCTGCCCGGCCAGACGCAAGGCGCCGGCGCTGTCGGTGGCCGGCAGCAGGCAGGCGAATTCCTCGCCGCCGCAACGTGCCACCAGGTCGCCGGGCCGTGCCGCGCTGGCCGCGAGCGTGCGCGCCACCTGGACCAGGCACTGGTCGCCACCCGGGTGGCCGTAATGGTCGTTGTAGGCCTTGAAATGGTCGATGTCGATCGCGATCAGCGACAACGGTGCCTGGGCGCGCGCCGCGCGCTGCCACTCCAGGTCGAGGGCGTCGTCGAAGCGGCGCCGGTTGCCGATGCCGGTCAGATGGTCCTGCAGGGTCAGGCGTTCCAGCAGGTCGCGGCTGCGCTTGAGTTCGATGTGGTTGCGCACCCGTGCCTGCACGATGGACGGACGGATGGGCTTGACGATGTAGTCGATCGCTCCCAGCGAGAGGCCGTGCGCCTCGTCTTCCTCGTCGTCGCGTGAGGATACGAACAGCACCGGAATGCGCGCGGTGGCGGGGTTCTGCTTGAGGCGCGTGCAGACTTCGTAGCCGTCCATGCCGGGCATCATCACGTCCAGCAGGATCAGGTCCGGCGGCTCCGGCGCTGTGGCCAGCGCCAGGGCGCGTTCGCCATTGATGGCGACCTTCACCTTGAAATCCTGCTTCAGCACGGCGGCGAGCACCTGCAGGTTGTCGGGGGAGTCGTCCACCACGAGGATGTTGGCTTGTGCATGCATCGTCGGGCCCTGGTTGCAAAAAGGCGGTAATCCGGTACCGGGGGTTGCGCAAAAGGCCCGCTGCATGGCCCCTGATGGCCGTGGGTTGGCCGGCGGCGGGCGTGCCGCAAGGGGGCTTGTCGGCCCCAGGGGTAGTGCAATGAGTCCCAATGAAAAGCATAGGGACTTCGGCGCGCCGAGTGCTGCAATTCGGCTGCGAACTGCTTTAAATCAATGTCCGGTGGGCTTCGTGCCGAACAGATGCGTCATTCATCTTCCGTGGCTGCATCTTGCGGAAGGTCTTTTTGCTATACCCAGCCGGCCGCCCCCAGCGCGGCCCCGGCGCCCAGCAGCCACAGCAGGTGCAGCCGTGTGCGCCAGACAAGCAGGCCGCACGCCACGCTGAGCAGCCACAGCGGCCAGTCGCTGGCGGCCACGCCGTGGGCGCGGCCAAGCACCCAGGCCGTGGCAGCCACCAGGCCGACAACGATGGGTGCGAGCCCCAGGCGGAATGCGCGCACGGCGCGGCGCTGGCGGTTGCGGTGCGCCCAGCGCGTGGCCAGCAGCGTCAGCGTGGTGCTCGGCAGCATGATGCCCAGCATGCACACCGCGGCACCGGCGAGCGCCCAGCCCCAGGTGGCGCCGCTCCCAGCGCCGGCGCCGGCAGCGGCGTTCAGCCCGACGTTCCAGCCGAGCAGGGCGATGAACAGTACGTTCGGGCCGGGTGCGGCCTGCGCCAGGGCGATGCTGGCGGCGAATTGCGGATCGCTGATCCAGCCGTGTTCGCTCACCAGGATGCGGTGCATGTCGGGCGCCGTGCTGATCGCGCCGCCCACGGAGAGGAGCGAGAGGCCCAGGTAGTAACCGAAGAGCTGCAGCCAGCCCGTCCATTCGAGCGCTAGCGGCGTCATGGGGCCAGCCGTCGCCAGGTCAGCCCGCAGGCCGCGCCGCCCAAGGCGAGCATCACCCAGGGCAGGGGTACGCGCAGGCCGCCCACGGCCAGCGCCGTCAGGATCGCCAGCGCGCCGGCGATGGGCCAGCCCAGCGGGTGCTGGCGCAGCGCCGCCGCGAGCTTGAGCGCCATGCCCCCGATCAGACCGGCCGCCACGGCGCCCATGCCGCGCAGCGCGCCGGCCATGGCAGGGTGGTCGGCGAAGCCCGCGTACAGCGCGGCCAGCGCCAGCAGCAGCAGCGTCGGCACGGCCAGCATGCCGGCGAGCGCCGCGGCGGCGCCGCGCAGGCCGAAGTGGCGGTCGCCGATCATCAAGGCCAGGTTCACCACATTCGGCCCCGGCATCACCTGGGCGACCGCCCAGTCCTCGATGAATTCCTCGTTGGTCAGCCAGCGGCGCCGCTCGACCAGTTCGCGCTGCACCACGGCCAGCACGCCGCCGAAGCCCTGCAGCGCCAGCCCCGTGAAGGCGACAAACAGGGCGCGCGGGCTCTCGGGGCGGGCAGCGGCCGCAGAAGGAGGTGATGTCATGGATTTCAAGGAAAATTGGCTTCCAGCGCTTGCTGGTATTGACTTTGTTGCTATTAACTCAGGAATTCTGGCCTGCCCGCTGTGGCGTTGATCCTACGCCTGCGGCGGCCCGGTGGGACGGCGCCTGGCGCCGGCCGCCGATAGCCGCCATGGGGGGCGTCCGACAGCGCCGCCGCAGCGGCGGCAGTGCAATCGGGCTGTCACATCCGGGTGGTCCCATCCGGGCAGGAGAAGGCCATGTACAAGCTGCGAAAAAACCGCCTCGAGAAACCCCGTCCACGCGACGTGAAGCGCCGGCGCCAATGGGAGGCCATGCTGCACACCCCTCTGCGTGCGCTCGTGTTCCCCGAGCCAGAGCCTCCTGTATGGAAGCCTCTGGGCTGATTCCCTCCCATGCCGAACGCACCCGCTCGCACACCGCGCCCGCCTGAGGGCGTGAACGAAACCATTGAAAAAATCACGCAGAAGAACGTCGAATCCATCCTCTGCGACGAAGACCGCCGCCGGGCCGAGACGCCGTGGATCTACCGCGTCGTCGCACGCGTCGCGGCCGTCTGCGGCACGGTCGGTTTTCTGCTCGCGCACGTCGCCTTCTTTTCCGCCTGGGTGCTGTTGAACCGTGGCGGGGACGCCTGGGACCCGTACCCGTACACCTTTCTCCTGTTCGGGGTGTCGATCGAGGCGATTTTTCTGTCGATCATGGTGCTCATCAGCCAGAACCTCGCTTCGGCGGAGAACGAGCGTCGGCATCACCTCGACTTGCAGATCAACCTGCTCAACGAGCGCGAAACCACGGCCATCATGCGGCTCTTGACCGAGCTGGCGACGCATGTGAACGTGCCCTCCACGCGCCAGGAAGAGGTGCGCAGCCTGGCGCAGGACACCGACCCCGAGGCGGTGCTGGGGCAGATCGCCAGCGCCGAAGCGAGCCACGGCCGCGCGCCCTGAATTCTCGATCCGTGCAGGCAAAAAAATGGACCGGCACGGGCCGGTCCATTTTTTTGTGCGAAGGGTGCGGCTCAGAACACGCCGAACAGCATCAAGAGCAGCACCACACTGAGGGGAACTCCGAGCAACCAGGCAATGATAGGCATATCGATCTCCTTGAATTTCAATGCCTTCACTGTAGGCGGGGCGCGGCGGCGGCGCCGTGGGGCGATGGCGGCCAAGGTTGTAGCCTCGCGCCTACACCGCTTCTCCCGGTGCGAACAAATCCCAGCAGGCCATGAAGAGCGCAGCCACCACCGGGCCGATGACGAAGCCGTTGATGCCGAACAGCGTCATGCCACCCAAGGTGGAAATCAGCACCACGTAATCGGGCATCTTGGTATCGCGCCCCACGAGCACCGGGCGCAGCACGTTGTCCACCATGCCAATCACGGCGATGCCGAATGCGGTGAGGGCGAACGCCTGCCACATGGCTCCGGTGGCGAAGAAGTAAATGGCCACGGGCCCCCAGATCAAACCCGCCCCGACGGCCGGCAGCAGCGACAGGAAGGCCATCAGCACGCCCCACAAAATGGGGGCCTGCACGCCCAGCGCCCAGAAAATCAGGCCGCCGAGCAGTCCCTGGGTCGCCGCCACCATGAGGTTGCCCTTGAGCGTGGCGCGGATCACGGTGGTGAATTTGCCGGCGAGCCGCGCCTTGTGCTCCTCGTTGAGGGGTACGGCGTTGCGGATGCGCGCTGCCAGCGCGCGGCCGTCGCGCAGCAGGAAGAACAACAGGTAGAGCATGACCCCGAGGCTGACCACGAACTGCAGCGTGTTCTGGCCGATGTTGAGTGCGCGCGTGGCTATCAGCTGGCTCGCCTGTACGGACACGGAGGACAGCTTGTTTTGCAGCGAGGCCGCGTTGGTCAGCCCCAGCCGGTCCAGCCAGCCCACGGCCCAGCTTGGCAAGGCGGCCATCACCTGCTGGACGTAGGCGCCGAAATTCAGCTGCCCCGAGCGCAGGCGTTCGTAGAGATGGGTCGCCTCCTGCACCAGCGAGACGCTCAGCAGCGTCACCGGCAGGATCACCAGCACCAGGATCAGCAGCAGCGTGGACAAGGCCGCGAGGTTGTGTCGGCGTGGCATGCGCGCCAGGAGCCGGCGGTGCAGCGGCGCGAACAGGATGGCCAGCGCCACGCCCCAGAAGACGGCCTCATAGTACGGCCACAAAATCGCCAGGAAGGCAATGGAAACGAGGATCAGGAGCAGCAGAAAAGTCCGGTCCTGCAGCTTGGAATGGGTCTCGTGGATCATGTTCGGGCGGCGCGGGTGCGCGTGGAGGTGGCTGCGCGTGCGCGCACTGCGGGAAATGTACGCGAGAGCCCTCGCCAGCACGGCGCGGTTCCAACAGTGGCACAATTGCGCCCGTACGAAGGCCCTTCCAGCCACAGTCGCATCCGCCAACCGGTTCAGCCGTGTCGCGGAAGGTTTCTTAAACCACCTAATGCTTTCTGGAGAAAGCGAAAGGCCAGCGGAACATGAACGAGACGCCGTCCGTTTACCAAGCCTATCAAGGCAACACCTATCTCTTCGGCGGCAACGCGCCGTATGTCGAAGAGATGTACGAAAACTACCTGGCCAACCCCGGCAGCGTGCCCGACAACTGGCGCGACTACTTTGATGCGCTGCAGCATGTGCCCGCCGCCGACGGCAGCGACGCCCGGGACGTTCCCCACCTGCCCGTCGTCAATGCCTTCGCCGAGCGCGCCAAGCAAGGCGGCACCAAGGTGGTGGTGGCCAGCACGGATCCGGACATGGGCCGCAAACGCACGGCCGTGCAGCAGCTCATTGCCGCCTACCGCAACGTCGGGCAGCGCTGGGCGGACCTGGACCCGCTCAAGCGGACCGAGCGTCCCGAGATCCCCGAGCTTGAAGCAGCGTTTTACGACTTCAAGGACGCCGACCAGGAGGCGGTGTTCAACACCAGCAACACCTTCTTCGGCAAAGAGGCCATGTCGCTGCGCGAGCTCATCAATGCGCTGCGCGAAACCTACTGCGGCACCATTGGTGCCGAGTACATGTACGCCACCGACCAGAACCAGAAGCGCTGGTGGCA
>MEDL01000028.1 GCA_001724785.1 Acidovorax sp. SCN 68-22
GACTCTTAATCCGTAGGTCGAGTGTTCGAGCCACTCAGGACCCACCACTTGCAAGGGAGTCGGCCATTGGGCCGGCTCCCTTTTCTTTTGCCCGCGCCCCGTCCAAGCAACATCGCCCGGCTGTCCCCATAATTGCTCGCTGCGCGCCAACCCTGGCGCGAATCCCCGGCCCCTCTCCATGAATCCCAATGCCGAGACCCTGTGGCGTGCGCCGCGCTGGGCACTGGCCGTGCTGCTGGCCTTGCTCGGCATGCTCGGCCCCTTTTCCATCGACACCTACCTGCCGGCGTTTTCCGGCATCGCGTCCGCGCTCGGCGCCACGCCGGTGGAGATGCAGCAGACGCTGTCGGCCTACCTGTTCGGTTTCGCCTTCATGAACCTGTTCCATGGCGCCCTGGCCGACAGCTTTGGCCGGCGCCCGGTGGTGCTGTGGGGCATCGCGGTGTTCACGCTCGCCTCGGCGGGGTGCGCACTGTCGCAGACCATCGGCCAGCTGGTGTTCTTCCGCGCCTTGCAGGGGCTCTCCACCGGGGCAGGGATCGTCGTCTCGCGCGCGGTGATCCGCGACATGTTCCCCCCGGCGCAGGCGCAGAAGGTGATGAGCCAGGTCACCATCTATTTCGGCGTCGCCCCGGCCATCGCCCCCATCGTCGGCGGCTGGCTGCTGGTGCACACCGGCTGGCACAGCATCTTCTGGTTCCTCACCCTGGTGGGTGTGGCGTTGTGGCTGGCGAACTACCGGCTGCTGCCGGAGACGCTGCACGCGGAGCACAAACAGCCCTTCAACGTGCGCCACCTGATGCGCGGGTACTGGGAGCTCGGCGCGAGCGCGCGCTTCGTGCTCCTGGCGCTGGCCAGCGGCGTGCCGTTCAATGGCATGTTTCTGTATGTACTGGGCGCTCCGGCTTTCCTCGGCGACCACCTCGGGCTCGCGCCGACGGAGTTCTTCTGGTTCTTCCTGCTGACCATCTCCGGCATCATGTCGGGCGCCTGGCTGAGCGGTCGGCTGGCGGGCAAGATCGCGCCGAAACGCCAGATCCGCCACGGCTTCGTCATCATGCTGCTGACCTCGGTGCTCAACCTGCTGGCGAACCTCTTCTTTCCGGCCCATGCGTCGTGGGCGCTGCTGCCGATCGCCGTGTTCGCCTTCGGCTGGGCCTTGATGGTGCCGGTGGTGACGCTGCTGGTGCTGGACCTCTATCCGGCGCGGCGCGGCATGGCATCGTCGCTGCAGGCCTTCGTCGGGTCGGTGGCCAACGGCACCGTGGCCGGTGTGCTGGTTCCGCTGGTGATGCACTCCACCGTGCTCATGGCGCTCAGTTCGCTGCTGATGATGGGCGTGGGCCTGGCCTCGTGGGTGTACCTGCACCACCGCTGGCCGGAAATCGGGCGCAGCTCCGGCCACGGCTGAGGCGGCGCTGCGGGTTCAGCGGCGCCGGCGGCGGTCGCCCTGGTGCTCTTCGTAGTAGCGCGCTTTTTCCTGGTACATCGCCTGGTCGGCCTTGTGCAGCGCGGCCTCCACCTGGTCGCCGCTGGTACAGCTCGCCACGCCGATGGCCAGGCTGAGCGGCTGGCCGGAATAAAACTGGTTGTTCAACTCCACCACCGAGGCGATGCGTTCGAGCAGCGCCTGCGCGCCGCGCTCGTCCGTTCCGGGCATGAGAATGGTGAATTCATCGCCACCAATGCGCGCCGCGCAGACCGAGGCATCGACGGTCTTGGCCAGCACTTCGCCCACGCGGCGCAGAAGGGCATCGCCCGCGGCGTGCCCCTGCTCGTCGTTGACCACCTTGAGCCCGTTGAGGTCGATGGTGATCACGCTCAGCGGCCACGGTCCCTTGCGCGTGATGCGGTTGAGTTCCTCCACATAGAACGCCCGGTTGCGCAATTGCGTGAGCACGTCGTGCTTGCCCAGGTATTCCAGGTAGGCCTCGGCCTTTTTGCGGGCCGTGATGTCCACCAGGGACAGGAGCACCAGCCCCCAGTCGTCGCGGTGCCCGTCGAGCACGGAGAACTGCATGTGGATGTACACCGCGTCGCCCGAGAGGGCGTAGTTGACGACTTCCCGGTGCTGCGTGAGTTTGCCCTCCCACAGGTCCTGCAACTGCTCGCCGAAGGACTCTTCCATTTCGTCGCGGAACACGCGTCCCAAGTTGTTGAGCAGCAGGTCCTTGCTGGCGGCACCGAACATCTCGAGCGTCTGCCGGTTCACGTCGATGACGCGGATCTCCTGCATGCAGCGCGAGACGAACTCCGGGTGCACCTTGAGAAATGTCTTGAAATCGCGAATGCCCTGTGCGCGCACCTGTTCCAGCAGGCGCTTGACGGCGCTGAAATCCTCGACCCACAGCGACACGGGGGAATGCTCGAACAGGTCGCGTGCGTAGCGTTCGCTCTTTTGCAGGCGCAACGTGGCCTGGGTCTGGTCGGTGACGTCTTCCAGGGAGACCAGCACGCGGCTCCAGGTGGCTTCGTGGCCGGGCAGGATGCGCGCGTGCACCGCCACGTCCAGCCGCCGGCCGTCCAGGGCATAGTTCACGGTCTGGTTGTCGAACCCGGAGGCACCGGCCCAGAGCTGAGCCAGTTCGTCGGCCACGCGCTCGTGCATATCGTCCCGGAACACGCGGTCCAGCTGCCCGAACAGCTCTTCGGCGCTGCTGGCGGCGAACAATTCCAGCGTACGCTGGTTGACGCGCAGCACCTTGAGGCTGGCCGTGCACTGGCGCAGGCGCTGCGGGTCGGCGGCCAGGTGCGCGCGCAAATCGGTGGTTCCCTCTGCGCGCCAGCCATCGAACAACTGCTTGAGCGCACTGAAATCCTCCAGCCAGAGCGACACCGGCGCCAGGTCGAACATGTGCTCGAAATCGGTGTCTGTCGTAGGAATGGGCTGCACGGTGGTTCCTCTCTGCAGCGCCATTATTGACGCACTCCAAGGCCCTTTCGGCACCCGCCAAGAACAAAAGGCCGGCACCTCGCGGCGCCGACCTTCTTGCTCGAACGGGCGCTCTCAGCGCGCGGGACGTGCGGGGCGCTTGCGGGCGTCGTGCGGCACGAAGGATTTGCCGGCGGGGGCGCCCGGCTTGGCATACATCGGCTTGCGCGCGGCGAAATCGCCCCGCGGTGCGCCGGCATCGCCGCGCGCTGCGCCATAGCCCGCGCGGCCGGTGTCGCCGAAGCTGCTCTTGCGCCCGTAGCCGTCGGCATCGCGCCGGGGGCCGAAGGACCGGCCCTCGGGCGCGCCTTGCACCCGCTGGCGGTCGTTGAAGCCACCGCGCCCTTCGCTGCGCGATGCGCCGGCGTAGCCGCGCTCGCGCCCGGGTTGCTCGCGGCCACCGCGGCCACCGAAGCCTGCCTGGGGCGGGCGCACCGAGGGGAAGCGCTGCGTCGGCTCCAGGCCCGGGATCACCTCGCTCTTGAACTGCTGGCGGGTATACCCCTCGATGTCGAAAATCTTGCGGCGGTCGCGGAACTCGGCGAAGGTCACGGCCAGTCCGTCACGTCCGGCCCGGCCGGTGCGGCCGATGCGGTGCGTGTAGTCCTCGGCCTTCATGGGCAGCCCGAAGTTGAACACGTGGGTGATGGTGGGCACGTCGATACCGCGCGCCGCCACGTCGGTGGCCACCAGGATCTGCACCTGTCCGTTGCGCAGCGCCATCAGGCGGCGGTTGCGCAGGCCCTGGCTCAGTGCGCCGTGCAGCGCCACAGCGGAAAACCCTTCCTGCTGCAGGTCGGCGGCCAGGCCGTCGCACTCGATCTGCGTGCTGGCGAACACGATGGCCTGGTTGATGCGGGTGTCGCGCAACCAGTGGTCGAGCATCTTGCGCTTGTGCTGCAGGTTGTCCGCCCAGTAGAGGATCTGCTGGATGTTGGCGTGCTTTTCCTGCGGGCTGTCGATCTGGATCTTCTGCACCGACGAGCCACCGTCGTGCATCACGCGCATGGCCAGCTGCTGGATGCGCGGCGCAAAGGTGGCGCTGAACATCATGGTCTGCTTGCGCTGGCTGGTCAGCTGGTTGATTTCCGCCAGATCGTCGGAAAAACCCAGGTCCAGCATGCGGTCGGCCTCGTCGACCACCAGGAATTGCACCTTGTCGAGCTTGATCTGCATGGAGCGCTGCAGGTCCAGCAGGCGCCCCGGCGTGGCAACCACCAGGTCGGCGTTTTGCAGCTTGGCAATCTGGAGCTGGTAGGGCATGCCGCCGACCACATTGGCCACGCGCAGACCGCGGGCGTGCTTGACGAGGTCAATGGCGTCGTGCGCCACTTGCTGGGCCAATTCACGCGTCGGGCAGACAACCAGCGCGCCGGGGATGGCGGGCTTGAAGTTGCGCGCGTTCGTCGGGTCCTTGCGCTTGGCGCGCTTGGGCGGCGCTTCCCCGCGCGCGGCCGCGTCCGCGCAGGCTTGTTCGTATTCGGCGCGCGCCTGCTCGGCCGCTTCGGCCTGCTGGCGCAGCAAGGTGTTGAGCACGGGCAGCAGGAAAGCCGCCGTCTTGCCACTGCCCGTCTGGCTGGAAACCATCAGGTCGATGTAGCGGCCGCCCGCGGCGCCGGCGCCCATCGCCAGGGGAATGGCCTTGAGCTGCACCGCCGTGGGCTGTGTGTAGCCGAGGTCGGCGACGGCGGCCACGAGCTCGGGTGCCAGGCCCAGTTCGATGAACCCGTTGGGCTCCGCGGTCACTTCGGGGGCTGCTGCGTCCAGGGCAGGCGCGGAAAAGGCGATGGATTCGGCAGGCGCAAAGTCGCCCTGCACTTCAAAAGTGTCGGTCATGGATGTCTCTCACGCAAGCGTCCGGGGCAGAGCGCTCCGGGTGGCTTCGTCAATGGTTAAAAAACATCAACCATCAGACGAAACCTGCAGGGCGCGGCGCCGCTGCGGCTGGGCTGTTGGTGCAAGGGCACGGTGGCGGGGTGCCAGGTGCTTGCGGGCCCGGTGTGTGAAGGGAGATGCGCAAACTGCAGCGCAGGTGCGGTGCAGCCGGCGATTATGGCACGGATTCGGGTTTTCCCGCAAGCGTGTCGGCGGCAAACAGCTCCGCGCGGTAGTGCAGCAACTCGTCGATGGACTCGTGCACGTCGGCCAGCGCGGTGTGTTTTTGCGCCTTCTTGAAACCACTGCAGGCCTGCGGCTTCCAGCGCTTGGCGAGCTCCTTGAGCGTGCTCACGTCGACATTGCGGTAGTGCAGGAAAGCTTCCAGCTTGGGCATGTAACGCGCCAGGAAGCGCCGGTCCTGGCCGATGCTGTTGCCGCACAGCGGGACGGCGCCCTTGGGCACGTAGCGCTGGAGGAATTCCAGCACCTGGGCCTCGGCCTGGGCCTCCGTGAGCGTCGAAGCGCGCACCTTCTCGATCAGGCCGCTGCGGCCGTGCGTGCCCTTGTTCCAGGCGTCCATGGCGCCCAGCAGTTCGTCGGTCTGGTGCACCACCAACACCGGCCCCTCGATGCGCGGCGTGAGCTGGGGGCCGGTGACAACCACCGCGATCTCGATGATGCGTTCCTTCTCGGGGTCCAGCCCCGTCATTTCGCAGTCAAGCCAGACGAGGTTCTGGTCCGAACGGCCCAGCAGCGGGGTATCGGGCGGGGCGGCGGCGGCGGTTGGTGCAGACATGCGGGCGATTGTCGCGCACCCCGGCGAGCGGCACCCCGTTGCCCTAAACTCGGCCGGCATGTCACCCGACGCCGCTCCCTTTCTGCCGCCTTCGCTGCTCCTCACCCTGGCGTTCGCCATCGCGCTGGCCGGGGGCTTCGCGCTCAAGCTGTGGCTCGCTGGTCGGCAACTGCGCCATGTGGCGCGCGGGCGCGCCGCCGTGCCGCCGGCGTTCGCACACCGCATCCCGCTGGCGGCGCACCAGAAGGCGGCCGACTACACCGTGGCCAAGCTGCGTTTCGGCATGCTCGAAGCGGCCCTGGGCGCCGCGGTGCTGCTCGGCTGGACGCTGTTCGGCGGCCTGGACGCCCTCAACCGCAGCCTGCTGGAACTGCTCGGCGGCGGCATGGTGCAGCAACTGGCCCTGCTGCTCGCTTTCGCCCTGATCAGCGGCCTGATCGACCTGCCCGCCACGCTTTACCAGACCTTCGTGCTGGAGCAGCGCTTCGGCTTCAACCAGACCACGCCCGGCCTGTGGCTGAGCGACCTGGCCAAGTCCACGTTCCTGGGCGCGCTCATCGGCCTGCCGCTGGCGGCGGCCATCCTGTGGTTGATGGCGTCTGCCGGCAGCCTGTGGTGGCTGTGGGCCTGGGCGCTGTGGACCGGGTTCAACCTGCTGATGGTGTGGGCCTACCCGGCCTTCATCGCGCCCTTCTTCAACAAGTTCGAGCCACTCGGGGACGAGGATCTGGCCGCCCGCGTCAAAGCGCTGATGCAGCGCTGCGGCTTTACCGCCAAGGGCTTTTTCGTCATGGACGGCAGCCGCCGCAGCGCCCATGCGAACGCCTACTTCACCGGCTTCGGCGCGTCAAAGCGCGTGGTGTTCTTCGATACCCTGCTGCGCCAGCTCGCACCCGCCGAGGTCGAGGCCGTGCTGGCGCACGAGCTCGGGCACTTCCACCACCGCCACATCGCCAAGCGCATGGCGGCCATGTTTCTGCTCAGCCTGGCGGGATTCGCGCTGCTGGGCTGGCTCTCGGGCGCGCCGTGGTTCTACGCCGGCCTGGGCGTGCAGCCCAACCTGAGCTCCCTGGTGCCAGGCGTGGCCAACGCCCCCAGCGACGCGCTCGCGCTGCTGCTGTTCGCGCTCGCTGTTCCGGTGTTCACGGTGTTCCTCTCGCCACTGTTCGCGCAGCTCTCGCGCAGGCACGAGTTCGAGGCCGACGCCTACGCCGCGCGCCAGACGCACGGCGCCGACCTGGCCTCGGCCCTGCTCAAGCTGTACGAGGACAACGCCTCGACGCTGACGCCAGACCCCTTGTACGTCAAGTTCTACTACTCGCACCCACCCGCCACGGAGCGGCTGGCGCGCATGCAAGCCGGAGCCCCCGCATGAGCCAAGATTTGAAGCAAAAAGACTGGTCTGCGCAAGCGCGGCGGGCCCTGACAGCTACGGAAACAGTAGCAGCCCTGGCCCAGCTCGACGGCTGGCGGTTGCAGGGCGATGGCGCCGACGTGGCGATCGAGAAGACCTACCGGTTCGCCAACTACTACCAGACCATGGCCTTCGTCAACGCTGTCGCCTTCATCGCCCACGCCGAGGACCACCACCCCGACCTCTCGGTGCACTACGACCGCTGCGTGGTGCGCCTGTCGACACACGACGTGCAAGGCATTTCCAGCACCGACCTGGATTGCGCCAAGCGCTTCGACGCCCTGCGCCCATGACCCGCCGGGCCGCCCATGGCTGAAGCCGCGCCGCGCGACGGCCTGGTGGTGGCAAGCCACGGCCGGCACTGCGTGGTCGAGACGGAGGATGGCAGCCGGCGCATCTGCCACCCGCGCGGCAAAAAGAGCCAGGCCGTGGTCGGCGACCGCGTGCTGTGGCAGCCGCCGCCGGCCGGCCGGGGCGAGGAAGGCACGGTCGAAGCCGTGCAGCCGCGCCGCAACCTGTTCTACCGCCAGGACGAGCTGCGTACAAAGTCGTTCGCCGCCAACCTGGACCAGATCCTCATCCTGCTGGCCGCCGAGCCCGTGTTTTCCGAGATGCAGCTGGCGCGCGCGCTGATCGCCGCCGAAGCCGCCGGCATCGCCCCCCTGATCGCCCTCAACAAGAGCGACCTGCCGGAGGCCTGGGAGCGCGCCTGGGAGCGCCTCGCCCCCTACCGCGCCATGGGGACACCGGCGCACTACACCGTGCTGCCCCTGTCGGTTTCCCAGGCGCCGGACGCCACCCGCCAGGCGCTGGCACCGCTGCTCGCCGGCAAGACCACGCTGGTGCTGGGCCCCTCGGGCGCGGGCAAGAGCACCCTGGTCAACCTGCTGGCGCCCGGCGCGGCGGTGCTGACGGCGGAAATCTCCCAGGCGCTCAATTCCGGCCGGCACACGACCACCAGCACCGCGCTCTACTGGCTGGACGCGGCGCGCGGCACGGCGCTCATCGATTCGCCCGGTTTCCAGGAATTCGGCCTGCACCACATCGCCCCCACCGAGCTCGCGCGCTGCATGCCCGACATCGCCGCGCACGCCGCCGATTGCCGCTTCTACAACTGCAGCCATTTGCACGAACCCGGCTGCGGCGTGATTTCAGCCTTGAAAATAGCCCCTGGCGCAGGCGGGATCAGCGAAAGTCGCTACAAAATATACAGCGCACTCCATGCGGAGCTGAGCGCCGCGCCGCGCTATTGAGAGAACGCGCCGCGCGCTCAACCCAGCAGGCGCGCCAGGGTCAGCAAGGCGAGCAGCAGCATCCACACCACCACCGAACGCCAGACCAGGCCGACGACGCTGCGCAGGTGCGCCAGTTCGGGCTCTCGGCCCGGGGTGCTGCCGCTGTCGGCCATGTCCGCGTCGTCGCCCAGGCCGGGGGCGGCCGGCTCGCCGGCAGCGGGCTTGAGCGCCTCGCCGCCCAGGCGCACGTTGATCGCGCCCGAGGTCGCCGCCAGCAGCACGCCCACGTTGTCGTTCGGGAAGCGCTGGGCATAGAAGCGCCAGCCGTCGATCGCCTCCTCGAAGCTGCCGACGACGGCAAAGCACAGCGCCGTCATGCGCGTGGGCAGCCAATCGAGTGCCGTCCAGGCGGCCGCGCTGGCCTGGCGCAAGGCCTCACTGGCGCGCGGTGCGCCGTCGGGGCCGGGCCGGCTCCAGTAGCGCGCGACGAACTCGGCCATGCGGTAGAGCACGGCGCCGGCCGGGCCCAGGCCAAGCGCGGCGAACACCGAATACCAGGCCAGGACGCCGAAGACATGGCGGTGCGCCGCCAGCACCGAATACTCGAGCACGTGGCGCACAAGTTCGCTGCGCGGCAGTTCCCCCACGTTCACGCCCTGCCAGCGCGCCAGGACCTCGCGCGCCGCGCGCTCGTCGCCCAGGTCGAGCGCGTCGCGGATGCGCGTGAAATGGTGGCTGAACTGGCGGAATCCGAGCGTGATGTAGAGCACCGCCACGTCCCAGGCGATGCCCAGCGGCCAGCCGACCCAGTGCGTGAGCAGCAGGTGGACACCGGCCACCACGCAGGCCGGCAGCACCACCGCCAGGCTCCAGGCCACCCAGGCCTGGTGGGCCTTGCCGGCATCGAAGTTGCGGCTCACCGAAAGCGCCCAGGCGCGCAGCCCGGCATGCACCGGGTTGCTGCGAGCGAGGGGGCGCGCCTGCTCGATCAGCAGGGCCAGCAGGATGGCGATGAAACTCATGGCGGGCAATGATAGCGGCGGCCCCGTGCGGCCGGCCGCGCCCACCTTGGCGCAACTACGCCGCGAGGAAACGGTAGAAGTTGCGCAGCATGCCCGCCGTGGCGCCCCATATGAAGTGCTCGTAGCCCTCGGCGTCGCGGTAGGGCATGGAATACCACTCGCGCTGCTGCCCGGCGAACTCGAACACATGGCGGCGGTGGTGCGCGGGGTCGAGCAGGAAGGCGAGCGGCACTTCGAAGATGCGCGCCACTTCGTGCGGGTTGGGGCGCAGCACGCAGTCGGGCCGCACCAGCGCCACCACGGGCGAGACGATGAAGGCCGAGCCGGTCCGGTACACCGGCAGTTCCCCCAGCACCTGGGCGGTGCCGGCCTCCAGGCCGACTTCCTCGTGGGCCTCGCGCAGCGCCGTGGCCGCGGCGTCGGCGTCCTCGGGGTCGGTGCGCCCGCCCGGGAAGGCCACCTGGCCGGAATGCGTGGACAGGTTCGCCGTGCGCTCGGTGAGCAGCACCGTCGGCTCGGCGCGCTGCACGATGGGGATCAGGACGGCGGCGCGCGCCGGCGCACGGGCGGAAAACAGCGGTTCGGCCGCGATCTCGGGCTGCCACGGCGGGGGGGCGGCGAAGCGCGCACGCAGCGCCTGCGCGGTGGTGCGCGCCGGCGGCACGGCGGGCAGGCCTGCGCCGGTGCCCGCCACGGGCACGCTGCGCGGGTCGAAATGCGGCAGCGGTGTGGGAACCGCCGAAGGGGACAAGGGGGGCATGGCAAGAAAAAAGCCGCGGCAGATTCACATCTGCAGCGGCTTGTGCACAATCGCCGGTCGGCTTATTCAGCAGCCACGGCGGCCGCCTTGGCGCGCGACGGGAGCTTTTCCTTGATGCGCGCCGACTTGCCGCTGCGTTCGCGCAGGTAGTACAGCTTGGCGCGGCGCACGTCGCCGCGGCGCTTGACTTCGATCTTAGCGATCAGCGGGCTGTAGGTCTGGAAGGTGCGTTCCACGCCTTCGCCGCTGGAGATCTTGCGCACGATGAAGGCGCTGTTGATGCCGCGGTTGCGCTTGGCGATGACCACGCCTTCGTAGGCCTGGACGCGCTTGCGCGTGCCTTCGACCACGTTGACGCTGACGATGACGGTGTCGCCGGGTGCGAATTCGGGAATGGACTTGCCGAGGCGGGCGATTTCTTCCGCTTCGAGGGTCTGGATCAGGTTCATGACGGCATCCTGCGATCGTGCCCGCGCCATGATTGGCAGTGTCGGGATTGACGGTGTGGCACCAGCAACAAGGTGTGCGGGCCGGCCGAGCAGAGGATCGGAAAGCCCGCCATTATAGCGCGCGGCCCTGCTCCTGCGCCAGGAGCGCTTCGTCGGCGGGTGCCAGGCGCCCGGCGGCGCGGGCCGCGTCGATCAGATCGGGCCGGTGGCGCGCCGTCCACAGCACGCGCTGGGCCCGGCGCCACTCCGCGATCTGCGCGTGGTGCCCCGAGAGCAGCTGCGCCGGCACGCCCGCGCCCTGCCAGACCTCCGGGCGTGTGTAGTGCGGGCAGTCGAGCAGGCCGTCGAGCGCCGGGTTGAAGCTGTCTTCCGCGTGGCTGCCGGCATCGTGCAGGACGCCCGGCTGCAGCCGCGCGACGGCGTCGAGCAGCGCCATGGCGGGTAGCTCGCCGCCCGAAAGCACGAAGTCGCCCAGGCTGAGCTGCGCGTCGACGTAGCGGTCGATGAAGCGCTGGTCTATGCCTTCGTAGCGCCCGCACAGCAGCACGGCGCCCGGCCCCTGGCCCCAGCGCTCGACGCCGGCATGGTCCAGGCGCTGGCCGATGGGGGAAAAGAGCAGCAGCGGCGCCTGTTCGGCCTCGGGCTCGCCGCGCGCGGCGCGCACCGCGGCCAGGCACTGCGCCAGCGGCTCGGCCAGCATGACCATGCCGGGACCGCCGCCAAAGGGCCGGTCGTCCACCCGGCGGTAGTTGCCTTCGCCGAAGTCGCGCGGGTTCCACAGCACCACCGCCACCTGGCCCGAGGCGTAGGCGCGCCGCGTCACGCCGCTGGCCAGAAAGGGGGCGAACAGCTCGGGAAAGAGCGTGATGACGTCGAACCGCATGGCGCGGCAATCTCAATAGTCGGGCTGCCAGTCGGCGACGATGCGCCGCCCCGCCAGGTCCACCTGGTCGATGAAGGCGGCGACGAAGGGAATCATGCGCTCCACGGGCTTGCCGTCCACGACTTCGCCATCCAGCACCAGCACCGTCTGCGGGCCGGTGGTGAGCAGGTCGCGCACGGTGCCCAGGGGCTGGCCGGCGCGGTTTTCCACGGCCAGGCCGATGAGGTCGACCCAGTAGTACTCGCCGTCCGTGGTGGCGGGGAAGTCCGAGCGCGCCATGAAGACGCGCGCGCCGCGCAGCGCCTCGGCGGCGCTGCGGTCGTCGATGCCTTCGGCCCAGGCCACGATGCCGCCAGCATGCGTGCGCACCTGGCGCAGGGCGAGTCGGGCTGCCCCCTCGAACCCGCGCGGGCCGCGCTCGGCCGGCAGCAGGTACCAGCGCTTGCCGGCCAGCAGCGCGGCGGGCTCGCTGCTGTGCGGCAGCACCTTGAACCAGCCCTTGACGCCCCAGGCGTCGGTGATGCGGCCGATTTCGACGGCGTCGGACGGCAGCTCGGCGGCGGGGGCGGGATCAGGCTTCATGGCGGCGGGAGGGGCAAAGAAAAAGGGCGGATCGCGCCAGCAGGTGACGCCATCCGCCCCATCCGGCGTGGGCCGGGTTCAGGCTGCCTTGGCGGCGGCCTGCTTGACCAGGCGGTCCACCGTGGGCGAGGACTGCGCGCCCACGCTCTTCCAGTAGGTCAGGCGGTCTTGCGCGATGCGCAGGCCTTCTTCGCTTTCCTTGGCCGTCGGGTTGTAGAAGCCCAGGCGTTCGATGAAGCGGCCGTCGCGGCGCACGCGCTTGTCGGCAACGACGATGTTGTAGAAAGGCCGGCCCTTGGAGCCGCCGCGGGAGAGTCGAATGACGACCATGATTTATCCTTCGGGTGGTGGGCCGGCGCGTTGGCTGCCGAAACCCCAGATTTACAACGTAGAGACACGCGACATGGCCACCCGGCCAGCGACACGCTGCAAAGCCGGCGATTATATCTTTCTTTCCCCCTCCCCATGCCCACCATCCGCCCCAGCCGCGAAGACGACCTCGACGCCATCACCGCCATCTACGCCCACCATGTGCTGCACGGCACCGGCACCTTCGAGCTGGAGCCGCCGTCCCGCGCGGACATGGCGGCGCGGCGCGCTGAGGTGCTGGGGCGCGGCCTGCCCTGGCTGGTGGCCGAGGAGAACGGGCAGGTCCTGGGCTTTGCCTATGCCAACTGGTTCAAGCCGCGCCCGGCGTACCGCTTCTCGGCCGAGGATTCGATCTACGTCGCCGATGCGGCGCGCGGCCGCGGTGTCGGCCGCGCCCTGCTCACCGGTCTGATGGCGCACGCCGAGGCCGCCGGTGTGCGCCAGCTGATGGCCGTGGTGGGCGACTCGGCCAATACCGGCTCGATCGCCCTGCACCGCGCCCTCGGCTTCGAGCCGGCCGGGGTGATGCGCTCGGTCGGCTGGAAGCACGGCGCCTGGCGCGACATCGTGCTCCTGCAAAGGCCCCTGGGCAGCGGCGACAGCGGTTCGCCCGAATAATCGCAGCCATGAAAAACAAGACCGTGGCCGCCTGGCTGGCCTTCCTGGGTGGGCCCGTGGGCCTGCACCGCTTTTACCTGCGCGGGCTCGGCGACCCCTTGGGCTGGCTGCTGGTGCTGCCCACGTCCCTGGGCGTGTACGGCATCGAGCGCGTCCAGGAGTTCGGCCAGGACGACAAGCTGAGCTGGCTGCTCATCCCCCTGCTCGGCCTGACGATTGCCGGCTGCGCGCTGACCGCCATCGTCTATGGCCTGGCCAGCCCGGAAAAGTGGAACGCGCGCCACAACCCCGGGGCCGCGCCCGACGCACCGGCCGGCCGCACCAACTGGCTCACCGTGTTCGCCTTGGCGACGTCGCTGCTGATCGGCACGGCGGTCCTGATGGCCAGCCTGGCGTTCACCTTCCAGCGCTACTTCGAGTACCAGATCGAGGAAGCGCACAAGATCTCGCGCTGACCGGAAATTCTGGCTCAAATAGACCTCTAGCGCTTATGGGAGTAGCGCGGGGAGCTATCTTCACGATAGCGTCCGCCCGCCCCGTCAATACAGCTGCAGGCTGATCCAGTAGGCGATGGCGGCGACGAAAGCGCTGGCCGGGATGGTGAGAATCCAGGCCCAGACGATGTTGCCGGCCACGCCCCAGCGCACGGCGCTGGCGCGCTGCGCCGACCCCACGCCGACGATGGCGCCGGTGATGGTGTGCGTGGTCGAGACGGGAATGCCCAGCAGCGTGGCCATGAACAGCGTGATCGCGCCGCCGGTCTCGGCGCAAAACCCCCCCACGGGCTTGAGCTTGGTAATCTTCTGCCCCATGGTCTTGACGATGCGCCAGCCGCCAAACATGGTGCCGAGCGCGATGGCGGTGTAGCAGCTGATGATGGTCCAGATGGGCGGCGAGGCGTCGCCGGCCGGGGTGTAGCCCGTGGCGATCAGCAGCAGCCAGATGATGCCGATGGTCTTTTGCGCGTCGTTGCCGCCGTGCCCCAGGCTGTAGGCACCCGCGGAGACGAGCTGCAGCCGGCGAAACCACCGGTCCACGCCGCTCGGGCGCGCGCGGCGGAATATCCATGCCACGGCGACCATCATCAGCGAGCCGAAGACGAAACCGAACAGCGGCGAGAGAAAGATGAAGGCCACGGTCTTGAGAATGCCGGAGGCGATCAGCGCGCCGGCGCCCGTCTTGGCCATGACGGCGCCGACGATGCCGCCGATCAGCGCGTGCGACGAGCTGCTCGGGATGCCGTAGTACCAGGTGATGACGTTCCAGGTGATGGCGCCCACCAGGGCGCCGAAGACGACGTGGGTGTCCACCACCCCCGGCTCGACGATGCCCTTGCCGATGGTGGCCGCCACGCTCAGGTGGAAGACGAAGATGGCGATGAAGTTGAAGAAGGCGGCGAACACCACCGCCTGCCCCGGCTTGAGCACGCCGGTGGAAACCACCGTGGCGATCGAGTTGGCGGCGTCGTGGAAGCCGTTCATGAAGTCGAACACGATGGCCATCGCGACGAGCAGCGCCACGACCCACAGGGCGGTCTGTACGGTTTGCATTGGTCGGCTGCCCGCGGGCTCAGGAGTTTTCGAGGACGATGCCCTCGATCAGGTTGGCCACGTCCTCGCACTTGTCGGTGATGGTTTCCAGCAGCTCGTAGATAGCCTTCAACTTGATCAGCTCGCGCACGTCGGGCTCCTCGCGGAACAGCTTGCTCATGGCGCTGCGCAGCACGCGGTCGGCGTCGCTTTCGATCTTGTCGATCTCCTCGCAGGTCTTGAGCGCCGCCTCGGCGGTGGCGGCGTCGGCCAGCTTGTTGAGCAGGCGCACGGCGTCGCGCATGCGCTCGACGGCCTTGACGCTCAGGTCGGTAAGGCGGGCGATCTCGTCGGTGATGGAGCGCACGTCGTACAGGCTCATGGTCTCGGCCGAATCCTGGATCAGGTCGGCCACGTCGTCCATGGTGTTGATGAGCGAATGGATCTGCTCGCGGTCGATCGGCGTGATGAAGGTCTTGTGCACCGCCTTGTTCACCTCGTGCGTGACGCGGTCGGCCGCGCGCTCGGCGTTGTCCACCTCCTGCGCATAGCGCTCGCGCAGGTGCGGCTCGTTGTAGTGCGCCACCAGCTGGGCAAAGGCGTGCGCCGCCTCCACGATGCGCTCGGCGTGCTGGTTGAACATGTCGAAAAAGTTGCCTTCGCGCGGCAAGAGCTTGCCAAACAGCATATGGAACTCCAGGTGGGAAATGGGTAGGCGGGCGGGCGCAAGGGCGATGGCCCCCGGTTTCGCGATGGGGCGAGTTTAACGACGCACAGGGCGCGAGCCTGCCCGCAGGCTGACGAATGGCATGACGGAGATCAAGCGCCGCGGAACACGAAATACACCGCGCCGAGCAGGCACAGCCCCGCCCAGAGGTAATCCCACTTGAGCGGCTGGCCCAGGTAGAACACGGCGAAGGGCACGAAGACCGAGAGGGTGATGACCTCCTGCAGGATCTTCAACTGCCCGATGTTGAACTGCGTGAAGCCGATGCGGTTGGCCGGCACCTGCAGCAGGTACTCGAACAGCGCCACGCCCCAACTGACCAGGGCCGCCGTGTACCAGGGCGCGCTCGCCAGGTTCTTCAGGTGGCCGTACCAGGCGAAGGTCATGAAGACGTTGCTGGCGATCAGCAGCAGCACGGTCTGCGCCGGCACCGGCAGGGATTGCAGGGCGTTCATCCGGGTCTCGTCGGGCTGTCTTGAAAAAAAGCACTAAAAGCAGAGTCCACCGCTTGCCAGATATACCTTCATTGCTACCACAGAAATAGCAAAACCGGCGCGAGGCCGGTTCTGATTGGCTGCGGCGGCGTTATTCGCCCAGGTACGCGGCGCGCACCTTCGGGTCGCTCAGCAGCTCCTGGCCCGGGCCGGTCATGGTGATGATGCCCGACTCCATGACGTAGCCGCGGTTGGCGATCGCCAGCGCGCGGCTGGCGTTCTGCTCGACCAGCAGCACCGTCACGCCCTGGGCGTAGACGTCGCGCACGACCTCGAAGATCTTGTCCACCATGATGGGCGAGAGGCCCATGGAGGGCTCGTCGAGCAGCAGCAGCTTGGGCTGGCTCATGAGCGCGCGCGCCATGGCGAGCATCTGCTGCTCGCCGCCGGACATGGTGCCGGCGAGCTGGTCGCGGCGTTCCTTCAGGCGCGGGAACAGCACGAACATGCGCTCGATGTCGGCGGCGATGCCGGCCTTGTCCTTGCGCACGAACGCGCCCATCTGCAGGTTCTCGGTGATGGTCATGCGGGCGAACACGCCGCGCCCCTCGGGCACCATCACCAGGCCCTTCTTCACCAGGTCCCAGGCGCCCTGGCCGCGGATGCTCTGGCCCTGGTACAGGATGTCGCCGTCGGTCAGCCCCAGCGTGCCCGTGATGGCCTTCATGGTCGTCGTCTTGCCGGCGCCGTTGGAGCCGATGAGCGAGACCAGTTCGCCCGAGCGCACGTCGAAATCGATGCCCTTGACGGCCTGGATGCCGCCGTAGCCCACCTTCAGGCCGCGTACTTGCAGGAGGATGTTGTTCTGTTCGGCCATGCTCAATGTCCTCCGGTGCCCAGGTAGGCCTCGATCACTTTTTCGTTCTTCTGCACGTCGTACGGCGTGCCCTCGGCGATCTGCTTGCCGTAGTCGAGCACGGTGACGCGGTCGCACAGGCCCATGACGAGCTTGACGTCGTGCTCGATCAGCAGGATGGTGCGGTTGTCGTTGCGGATGCGGTCGATCAGCTCGCGCAGCATGACCTTCTCGGTGGCGTTCATGCCGGCGGCCGGCTCGTCGAGCGCGATCAGCTGCGGGTCGGTGGCGAGCGCGCGGGCGATCTCCAGGCGCCGCTGGTCGCCGTAGGACAGTGTGCGCGCCTTGTAGTCGGCGTAGCCCCCGATGCCCACGTATTCCAGCAGCTCCTGCGCGCGCCGGGCGATGGCCGCCTCTTCGCGCTTGAAGCCCGGCGTGCGGAAAACCGCGCCAAACAGGCCCGAATGGGTGCGGATGTGCCGGCCCACCATCACGTTCTCGAGCGCTGTCATTTCCGCGAACAGGCGGATGTTCTGGAAGGTGCGGGCAATGCCCGCCTTGGCCACCAGGTGCACCGCCTTGGGCTGGTAGGGCTTGCCCGCCAGCTCGAAGGTGCCGCTGTCGGGCGTGTACAGCCCGGTGATGACGTTGAAGAAGGTCGTCTTGCCGGCGCCGTTGGGGCCGATCAGGCCATACACCTGGCCGCGCTGGATGGTGATGCCGACGTCCGAGAGCGCCTGCAAGCCGCCGAAACGCTTGGAGATGCCGGCGACCTTGAGCACCACATCGTTGGATTTCTCTGCCATGTTCTGTCTTTCTGCGTGTTCAGGACTTCTGCGTCAGGCTCTTGCCATGCTCGGGCGCAGGCCACAGGCCGCGCGGACGCAGCAGCATCACGATGATCATGGCCAGCGCGATCAGCAGCTGGCGCAGGATGGCCGAATCCAGCCGGCCGTCCGTCATGGCCTGCAGCGGGCCGGCGACGTAGCGCAGCACTTCGGGCAGCGCCGAGAGCAGCACGGCGCCCAGGATCACGCCCGGAATGTGGCCGATGCCGCCCAGCACCACCATGGCGACGATCATCACGGACTCCATCAGGCTGAACGATTCCGGCGAGACAAAGCCCTGGAAGGCAGCGAACATCACCCCCGAGACGCCGCCGAACGAAGCGCCCATGCCGAAGGCCAGCAGCTTCATGTTGCGCGTGTTGATGCCCATGGCCTTGGCGGCGATCTCGTCTTCGCGGATGGCCATCCAGGCGCGGCCGATGCGCGAATCCTGCAGGCGGTAGCAGACCAGCACCGTCAACAGCACCAGCGCGAGGAACAGGTAGTAGTACATCGTCACCGAGTTGATGTCGTAGCCGAACAGCTCGTGGCGCTTGCCCAGGTTCAGGCCGAAGATGCTGACCGAATCGATCTGACCTATCCCCTTCGGACCGTTGGTGATGTTCACCGGGTGGTCCAGGTTGTTCATGAAGATGCGGATGATTTCGCCGAAGCCGAGCGTCACGATGGCCAGGTAGTCGCCGCGCAGCTTGAGCACCGGCACGCCGAGGATGACCCCCGTGATGGCCGCCGCCAGCAGCGCCAGCGGTATCACCCACCAGATCGAGATGTGCAGGCCGTTCGGGAACATCGCCGCGAAGGCGGCGAAGTTGTCCGCCAGCTGGGGCGAGGCGAGCAGCGCGAACAGGTAGGCGCCGACGGCGTAGAAGGCCACGTAGCCCAGGTCGAGCAGGCCGGCGTAGCCGACGACGATGTTCAGCCCCAGCGCCAGCATGATGTACAGCAGCGAGAGGTCGGCAATGCGCACCCAGGCGTTGCCGAAGGATTGCAGGATCAGGGGCAGCACCAGCAGCGCGACGCCGCCAGCGACCCATTTGGCAAGGTTCTTTTGGTCCATGGGGGCTCCTCAGGCGCGGTCGGCCACGCGTTCGCCGAGCAGGCCCGACGGCCGCAGGGTCAGGATGATGATCAGCACGATGAAGGCGAAGATGTCGGCGTAGTGGCTGCCGAGCACACCGCCCGTCAGCGTGCCGATGTAGCCCGAGCCGATGGCCTCGATCAGGCCGAGCAGGATGCCGCCGATCACGGCGCCGGCCAGGTTGCCGATGCCGCCGAACACCGCCGCCGTGAAGGCCTTGAGGCCCGGCAGGAAGCCCATGGTGTGCTGCGCCGTGCCGTAGTTCGACGCATACATGATGCCGGCGATGGCCGCCAGGATGGCGCCGATGATGAAGGTGGCCGAAATCACCATGTCGGGCTTGACGCCCATCAACGCGGCAACGCGCGGGTTTTCCGCCGTGGCGCGCATGGCGCGGCCGAGGTTGGTGTAGCCCACCAGCCAGCTGAGGATGGCCAGCGAGATCGCCGTGACGCCGAGGATCAGGATCTGGGTGGACGTGATCACCGCGCCGCCCAGCTCGAACGGCGTCGACGGCAGCAGCGTCGGATAGGGCTTGTAGTTGGGCTTGAAGATGATCATGGCCAGCGTCTGCAGCAGGATCGACATGCCGAGCGCGGTGATCAGGGGGGCCAGGCGGGACGCGTTGCGCAGGGGCCGGTAGGCGACCTTTTCAATCGTGAAATTGAGCGCGGCCGCGACGATGCAGGCGATGATGGTGGCGAGCAGAAGGATCAGCCAGCCGGGCGCCCAGGGCATGGACGTCTGCATCATGCCGATGCAGGCCCAACTGGTGAGCGCGCCGATCATGAGCACTTCGCCGTGGGCGAAATTGATCAGTTGAATGATGCCGTACACCATGGTGTAGCCGAGGGCTATCAAGGCGTACATGCTGCCGAGAACCAGACCGTTGATGATCTGTTGCAGCAAGATGTCCATAAAAAGGTCCTTCGTGTTGGACGGGCACGGCTCGCGGCACCGCGGTTGGCGGCACGCTGCTGCCCGTCTGCCATCTAGCAAAAAACCCGCCAGGAAAGCTGCCGTGCGGGTTTGAAGGCGGAATTGTAGCCAGATGAAATCCCGGCACCTTTGCGGGTCTGGAGGGGTTTTCCCTTGGATTAGGGAGCTATCAGAAGGACGCGAAAATCATAAGGTCGGCTACTGCGCGCACGCTTTTGGGGCACGGCCTTATCGGTCTTCCGGCCCGTCCCCGCCCTGCGCGCCCCGGTTGCGCGCGCGCAGTTCGGCCAGTTTTTCCGCGATGCGGATTTCCAGCCCGCGCGGCACCGGCTGGTAGAAGCCGGGCGGCGCCATGCCCTCGGGCAGGTAGGTCTCGCCGGCGGCAAAACCGCCCTCCTCGTCGTGCGCGTAGCGGTAGCCCTTGCCGTAGTCGAGCTGTTTCATGAGCTGGGTCGGCGCGTTGCGCAGGTGCATGGGCACGGGGCGCGTGCTGTCCTGCTTGATGAAGGCGCGCGCCGCGTTGTAGGCCTTGTAGACCGCGTTCGACTTGGGCGCCACGGCCAGGTAGACCACGCATTCGGCCAGCGCCAGCTCGCCCTCGGGGCTGCCCAGGCGCTCGTAGACCTCCGCGGCGTCGAGCGCCAGGCGCAGGGCGCGCGGGTCCGCCAGGCCGATGTCCTCGCTCGCCATGCGCAGCATGCGCCGCGCCATGTAGCGCGGATCGGCGCCGCCGTCGAGCATGCGCACCAGCCAGTAGAGCGCGGCGTCCGGGTCGCTGCCGCGCACCGCCTTGTGCAGCGCGCTGATGGTGTCGTAGAACTGCTCGCCGCCCTTGTCGTAGCGGCGCAGGCGCTCGCCCAGCACGCGGACCACCCAGGCGTCGCCGATCTCCGCGCGTCCCTCCTGCGCGGCCGCCATGGCGAGCGTCTCCAGCGTGTTCAAGAGGCGCCGCGCATCGCCGTCGGCGTAGGCCACAAGGCGCTCTATCGCTTCTTTTTTGATAGCTTGAACCCCTTGCTGCGCCTGCGCCAGAGCCACAATTTGCTTCAAATCCTCGGGCGCGAGCGGCTCCAGCACGTACACCGTGGCGCGCGACAGCAGGGCCGAGTTCACCTCGAAGGACGGGTTTTCCGTGGTCGCCCCGACGAAGGTGAACAGGCCGCTCTCCACATGCGGCAGGAAGGCGTCCTGCTGGCTCTTGTTGAAGCGGTGCACTTCGTCGACGAACACCAGCGTCGGCTGCGCGTGCAGGCCCGAGCGCGCCGCCTGCGCGCGCTCGACCGCCTCGCGGATGTCCTTCACGCCGCCCAGCACGGCGCTGATGCTGATGAACTGGGCGTCGAAAGCGTCCGCCATGAGGCGCGCAATGGTCGTCTTGCCCACCCCCGGCGGCCCCCACAGGATGCAGCTGTGCGGCCGGCCGGACTCGAACGCCAGGCGCAGCGGCATCCCCGGCCCCAGCACCTTCTGCTGGCCCACGACGTCGGCCAGCCGGCGCGGGCGCAAGCGCTCGGCCAATGGCTGGTGGGAAGGCGGGGCAGATTTGGAGGCAGGCACGTTAGCGGGCGAGCAGGTAGCAATAAGACATCAAATAAGACATCACGATCGGGTTCCAGGGCCCGGTCCCATTATTCTGGCCGGCGCGCACAGGCCGCCTCTGCGCAATTACAACGCAAACAACCGCGCCGCCCACCGGCCAGCGTGCCTGCGGGTAGGACCGGTCGCCAACACCCCAGCACTGCGGCTATCCTGCGGCCACCCCTACTCTGGAGCAACACCATGGCTCTTGCCGCCAACGCCGTCGTCGCCATCGTCGCTCTGCTGCACGTCTATATCCTGGTGCTGGAAATGTTTCTGTGGGACAAACCCGCCGGGCTGCGCGCCTTCGGCCTGGGGCAGGAACTGGCAACGGCTACCAAGGTACTGGGCGCCAACCAGGGGCTGTACAACGGATTTCTCGCAGCCGGTTTGTTCTGGGGCCTGTGGCTGGGCGAGGAAGGGCTGGCCGTCAAGACGTTCTTCCTGCTGTGCGTTGCGGTCGCCGGGGTGTTTGGCGCCGCCACCGCGAGCCGCAGGATTCTCTTCATCCAGACCGTGCCGGCCGCATTCGGCCTGGCGCTGCTGTGGTTGGCGTAAGGCGCGGCCGGCCTACTGCTTGAGCACGTCGGCCCCGGCCGGCACCCGGAACTCGAACGTGGACGCCGGCAGCGCCGGGTTGGCGCGCACGTTCTCGAAGCGGATCACCGAGCGCTGGCCATAGCTGTCGAGTATCTCCAGCGCCGCCAGCTGCGCGCCGCGCAGGCCGACGCGCACGCTCTGCAACTGGCCGTCCTTGGTCCTGGGCGTCGCCTGCACCCACTGCAGGCCGTCCTGTTCGGGTTGGGATTCCAGGGCGAATTCCTTGGCCAGCGCGTCCAGGCTCGGCGCCGAGGCGAGCAGCGCCGCCGGCGTGCTGCCCAGCGCCTTGGACTGCGCGCGCTCGGTCACCTGGTTCAGGTCGGCGTCGTACAGCCACAGCGTCTTGCCGTCGGCGACGATGGTCTGGGCAAAGGGCTTCTGGTAGTCGAAGCGGAACTGCCCCGGCCGCTCGAACGCAAAGCGCCCACTGGACGTCTTGGCGCGCGCGGCCTGCCCGTTCTTGGCGGG